>CAYXUJ010000053.1:0-16117 GCA_964468395.1 uncultured Steroidobacteraceae bacterium | reverse complement strand
TAAATGGGACAGACACTATTAGTGCAGTGCCAAAAAAGTGTCTGTCCCATTTATTGGGCCTTCAGGCATGATGGCGATCCGGCGAGCGGGGCGTCGCGCGTGTAAGTACTTATGTACACAAGCTTTTTTGGGCTGAACGAGAAGCCGTTCGCGATCACGCCGGACCCGCGCTACCTGTACCTCAGCGAGCGCCACGCCGAAGCATTGGCGCACCTGGCCTACGGCATCAGCGAGGCCGGCGGCTTCATCCAGCTGACCGGCGAAGTCGGCACCGGCAAGACCACGGTGCTGCGCAGCCTCCTGCAGCAGCTGCCGCCGCACTGCGACGTGGCGCTGATCCTGAACCCGCGCGTCACGCCGGCCGAGTTCCTGCAATGCATCTGCGACGAGCTGCACGTGCACGTGCCGCCGGCGGCAGCCGGCAGCGTCAAGGCGCTGGTGGACCTGCTGACGCACTTCCTGCTCGACGCGCACGGCCGCGGGCGGCGCATCGTGCTGATGGTGGACGAGGCGCAGAACCTGGCCGCCGACGTGCTCGAGCAGGTGCGCCTGCTGACCAACCTCGAGACCGCGACGCAGAAGCTGCTGCAGATCATCCTGATCGGCCAGCCGGAACTGCGCGAGGTGCTGTCGCGGCCGGAACTGCGCCAGCTCGCCCAGCGCGTCACCGGCCGCTACCACCTCGAGGCGCTGCGCCGCCAGGAGACGCTCGCCTACATCCGCCACCGCCTGCGCGTCGCCGGCGCGACGCGCGAGCTGTTCACGGCCGGCGCCCAGCGCGAGCTGCACCGGCTGTCGAACGGCATCCCGCGCATCATCAACGTAATTGCCGACCGCGCGCTGCTCGGCGCCTACACGCGCGAGGAACTGCGCGTGACCGGCGCGCTGGTGCGCCGCGCGGCGGCGGAAGTCTACGGCCGGCCGGTGCTGCCGCCCTGGCTGCGCTACGCGGCCATCGGCGGCGCGGCCGCCGGCGCGGTGCTGCTGGGCGTCATGGCCTGGCGCGTGCTGCCGCTCGCGGAAGCGCCGCAGACCGCCGCGGCGCCCGCCGCGGCCGAACCCGCAGCGGTCATCGCAGCCGCTCCCGCCCCGCCGCCGCCCCCGCTGTCCGCCCGGCTCGCGAACGCTG
The DNA here is from genome assembly GCA_964468395.1 of uncultured Steroidobacteraceae bacterium. Taxonomy (GTDB): domain Bacteria; phylum Pseudomonadota; class Gammaproteobacteria; order Steroidobacterales; family Steroidobacteraceae; genus SCUD01. The sequence goes on along the minus strand of CAYXUJ010000053.1, from coordinate 14,988 downwards.
CGGATGCGACGACGATGGATGCCGCATTCCGCGCCCTGTTCGCGCTGTGGGGCGCGGACTACGCGAGCGGCACGGGCCGCGGCTGCGACCAGGCCGATGCGCACGGGTTGTCCTGCGTCTGGCAGCGCGGCTCGCTGGCGCAGCTCAAGCTGATCAACCGCCCGGCCATCCTGTCGCTGATCGACGCGAACGGCGCGGCGCACCAGGTGGTGCTCTCCGGCATCGACGGCGACCGCGCGCGGCTGCTGATCGGCGCCGCGGAGGCGCGGGTGCCGATCGCGGAGCTGGCCGATTTCTGGTTCGGCGAATTCCTCGTGCTGTGGCGCCCGCAGAGCGGCGAGCTGCGGCCGCTGCGCGCCGGCATGCGCGGCAACGACGTGCGCTGGCTGCGCCAGGGGCTCGAGCAGCTGAACGGCCTGCCGGCCTCCGATGCCGCGCAGGATTACTTCGACGCGGACCTCGAGCGCCTGGTCGAGGACTTCCAGCGCAGCCGCCGCCTCGCCGTGGACGGCATCGCCGGCGTGCAGACCCAGCTCGTGCTCGACGCGGCGCTCGGCGCGCCCGGCACGCCGACGCTCGAGGCCGGCGCATGAGCTTCATCCTCGACGCCCTGCGCAAGTCCGAGATCGAGCGGCAGCGCCAGAGCGGCCCGAGCATCGCCGAGCTGCCGGTCGCGCGCGAGGACCGCCGCCTGCCGGTGGCACTGCTCGCCATCGGCGTGCTGCTCGCGGTGAACGTCGGCGTGCTGGTGTTCTTCCTGATGCGCGATGCGGACGCGCCGCCGCCTGCGCCAGACGCTGCGACTGTCGCCACGGCACCGCCCGCTGCGGTCGCCATGCAGCCGGCACCGGTTGCACCCGCTGCCAGCGATGACCCGACGGCATCCGACCGCCTGACGGCATCGCCCGCGCCGCAACCCATGGACCCCGCGACGCAGGCGCCCGAGGCGCCGGACCCGACCCTGCTGCCCGACCCGCCGGCCGCCGCCACGCCCGGGCGAGTCACTTACGCTACCGCGCCGCCGCCGACCGAGCTGCCGGGCGCGCTCGACGTCGGCCTGCCGGAACTGACCGTGGACCTGCACATCTACACGGACGACCCGGCCAGGCGCGCGGTCTTCATCAACGGCCGCCGCTACACGCAGGGCGCGACGATCGCCGAGGGCCCGCTGCTCGAGGAGATCACCCGCGACGGCGCGGTGCTGAGCTACCGCGGCCGCCGCTTCCAGTTGCCGCGGATGTAACGGGCCGCGCGCCCGCCAGCAATGAACGCCGCCGTCCTCCCCGCCCTCTCGCTGAGCGGCACGGAACTGAGCGCCCTGCTGCGCGCCGGCATCCACCGCCTGATCTCGCGCGAAGAGGTCATCAACAAGATCAACGTCTTCCCGGTGCCCGACGGCGACACCGGCACCAACCTCGCGCTGACGCTGCAGGCGGTGCTGGCGGCGCTGCGCGGCCGGCCAGAGCCGCACGCGGGCCTGACGCTGACGCGGGTCGCGGACGCCGCGCTCGACGGCGCGCGCGGCAATTCCGGCGCGATCCTCGCGCAGTTCCTGCTGGGCGTCGGCGACCGTGCCGGTCACCTGCCCGAGCTCAGCGCCGAGGGCTTCGCGGATGCGGTCGGCGGCGGCGCCGTGTACGCGCGCGAGTCGCTCGCCGAGCCGCGCGAGGGCACGATCCTGACGGTGCTGACGGACTTCGCGGCGGCCCTGCACCAGGCAGTGCACGGCGCCGGCGTGCGCGATTTCCGCGCGCTGTTCCGCGACGCGCTCGCCGCCGCGCGGCGCTCGCTCGAGGCGACCCGCGACCAGCTGGAGATGCTGCGCCGCGCCAACGTCGTGGACGCCGGCGCGCTCGGCTTCGTCGAGCTGGTCGCCGGCATGGCCGATTACCTCGACACCGGCGTGGCGCCGGCCGAGGACGCCTTCATCGAGCTCGAGCGCGACGAGGACGCGGCGGCCGGCGCACAGATCGACCTCGAGCACCGCTACTGCACCGAATGCACGGTGACCGGCGACGACATCGACCGGCGCCGGCTTCGCGAGGAGGCCTCGGCGCTCGGCTCGAGCCTGGTGGTCGCCGGCACGCAGCGCAAGCTGCGCCTGCACCTGCACCTGAACGAGCCCGCGCGGCTGTTCGAGCTGGCGGCGCGCTACGGCGCGGTCAGCGGCGAGAAAGCGGACGACATGCAGCGCCAGCAGGACATGGCGCACCACGCCGCGCGCCGGCAGGTGGCGGTGGTCACGGATTCCGCGGCCGACCTGCCGGAGTCCGTGCTCGAGGCGCTCGACATCCACGTCGTGCCGGTGCGCGTGCACTTCGGCACGCACAGCTACCTCGACAAGGTCGGGCTGACGCCGGAGCAGTTCTTCCGCGAGCTGGCGACCAACCCGCAGCACCCGAAGACCTCGCAGCCGCCGCCGGGGGATTTCCGCCGCGCCTTCGAGTTCCTCGGCTCGCATTACCGCGGCGTCGTCTATGTCGGGCTGACCGCGCGGGTGAGCGGCACGTTCCAGAGCGGCGAGACCGCGGCGCAGCGCGCGCGCACGCATGCGCGTATCCTGACGCTCGATTCCGGCACGGCGGCGCTCGGCCAGGGCCTGGTCGCGATGCGCGCCGCGGAAGCCGCAGCCGGCGGGGGCGACGCCGAAGCGGTGCGGCAGGCCGCGGCCGAGGCCGCGCGCCGCACGCGCACCTGGGGCTGCCTGGTCACGCTCGAGTACGCCGTGCGCGGCGGGCGCGTGCCGCGCTGGGTCAAGCCGGTCGCCGACGTGCTCCGCGTCACGCCGATCATCCTGGTGCGCAAGGACGGCAGCGTCGGCATCGGCGGCGCGCTGTTCGGCCGCGCCAATCCCTACCGCCGCTTCGGCGCCTGGATCCGCCGACGGCTCGACCCGTCGCGGCGCTGGCGCATCGGCATCTCGCACGCGAACGCGGCCGAGGGCGCGGCCGAGCTGCGCGATGCGCTGGCCGCGGGACTTGCACAGGCCGAGATGCTGCCGCTGATGCCGCTCGGCACCGCGCTCGGCGTCCACGCCGGGCCCGGCTGCGTCGTCGTCGCGGCGCAGGAGCTCGACGCGGCGGGCCAGGGAAGCTCTGCCCAGGTGGCATGAGGCGCGTTGCGCGCGCGCCGCGCGGCCACCTGGGCAGAGCTTTCCTAGCCGCGCACGCGACGGCGACGCGACCAGAGCGCGATGTAGAAAGCCAGGTTGATGGCAATGACCGCAGCGCCGATCGCCAGCTGGATGCCGCGCGTGAGCCCGGCCGGGTAGATCAGCGTCGTCAGGTAATGCTCGATGAAGCCGCCGGCGTAGGCGGCCTCGCCGCCCGCCTCGCGCAGCCATTTCTCGAGCGGCGTCAGCGGGCAGATCCAGCCCGAGAACTCGATCCACGCGCCCCAGGCGACGACCGGCAGGTGCAGCCAGGCGAGCGCCGGCCGGCGCAGCACCAGGAAGCCGCCCAGCACGACGAACAGGATGAACGCGAGGTGCAGCACCAGCACCGCGTCCGCGAGCAGTCGCCAGGTCATCGGGCGGCCAGTTGCCGGCGCAGGACGAAATAGCCGGTCACGCCGGCGATGGTCGAGCCGGCGAGGATGCCGATCCGCTCGAGGCCGAAGTAGGCGCCGCCGCCCTGCTCGAAGGCGAGCGAGGCGATGAACAGGCTCATCGTGAAGCCGATGCCGCACAGCAGCGACGCGCCGTGCAGCAGGCCCCAGGTCGTGTCGCGCGGCAGCGTCGCAAGGCCGAGCCGCACCGCGATCCACGACAGGCCGACGATGCCCAGCTGCTTGCCGATGAACAGGCCGGCGACGATGCCGGCCGACACCGGGTGCAGCAGCTGCGACGGCGAGAGGCCGGCGAGCGGCACGCCGGCATTCGCGAACGCGAACAGCGGCAGCACGCCGTAGGCGACCCAGGGATGCAGCGCCCGCTCGAACGCGTGCAGCGCCGAGGGCTCGCCGGCCTGCGCCGGCGGCTGGCGCAGCGGGATGAACAGGGCCAGCACGACGCCCGCGAGCGTCGCGTGCACGCCGGACTTCAGCAGCGCGAACCACAGCGGGATGCCGGCCAGCACGTAGGCCGCGCGGCTGGTGACGCCTGCGCGGTTCAGGATCGCGAGCAGCACGACCAGGGCGGCGGCGGACAACAACGCCGCCGGCGACAGGCTGGCGGTATAGAAAGCGGCGATGATGATGATCGCGCCGATGTCGTCGAAGATCGCGACCGACAGCAGGAAGGCCTTGAGCGCCGCCGGCACGCGGTCGCCCAGCAGCATCAGCACGCCGAGTGCGAAGGCGATGTCGGTCGCCGCCGGGATCGCCCAGCCCTGCATCGCCGCCGCATCGCCCCAGTTGAGCCAGGCATAGATCGCCGCCGGTGCCGCCATGCCGCCGACTGCCGCGATGGCCGGCAGCGCCGCATCGCGCAGGCTCGACAGGTGGCCTTCGAGCAGCTCGCGCTTGAGCTCGAGCCCGACCAGCAGGAAGAACACCGCCATCAGGCCGTCGTTGATGAACAGGATCATCGGCTTGGCGATGCCGACGCCGCCGATGCGCGCCTCGACCGGCAACTCCAGGAACGCGGTGTAGGCGCCGGCGAGCGGGGAGTTCGCCACCACCATCGCCAGCGCGGCGGCGGCCATCAGCAGCAGCCCGCCCGCGGCCTCGAGCCGCAGGAAGTCCTGCAGGGCGCCGAGCGCCCGGTCGATCAGCGCCTCCGGGCGCGGCGGCACGTAGCGGCCCCCGCTATTGCGCGGCGCCGGTGACCACCGGCCGGCCGCTCTCGGACCAGCGCAGGTAGTCGCCCTGCAGGTGGAACAGGCGCTTGAAGCCTGCCTCTTCCAGCACCGCGAGCGCCTGTGCCGAGCGGTTGCCGCTGCGGCAATAGACGACGATGTCCGCGGATTTCGCGGTCTCGAGCTCCGCCAGCCGCGAGGCCAGTTCGGTGTGCGGGATGCTGCGGGCGCCCGGCAGGTGGCCGGCCTCGAACTCGGCCGGCGTGCGCACGTCGAGCACCACCAGCGCCCGGTCGCCCCAGGCCAGGCGCTCGGTGAGAGCCTGTGCCTCGATGGTCGCGGCGTCGCCCGCCTGGGCGGCGAACACGGGGGCGCAGGCCAGCAGCAGGATGGTCAGCAGACGCATGGCTCTACCCTCGGCAATTCCGGTCAGCAGGATCATACCGCTACGGCGGCCGAGCGCGGGACCGTTATCATTCGCCCTTCAACCGGAGAAACGCCATGTTCCGCAAGATTCGCAGTGCGCTGTTGCGCGGCCTCATCGTGGTCCTGCCGATCGGCCTGACGCTGTGGCTGCTGTGGTGGTTCGGCAGCACGACCGAGTCGCTGCTGCGGGCGGTGATCGTGCTGGTGATCCCCGCCGAGCACTACAAGCCCGGCATGGGCATCGCCGCCGCCGTCCTGCTGCTGCTCGCGGCCGGCACCCTGGTCAATGCGCTGCTGGTGCGGCAGGCGCTGGCGACGTGGGAGGGATTCCTCGACCGCATCCCGGTGGTCAAGACGATCTACGGCGCGACGCGCGACTTCATGAAGCTGCTGCCGGCCGGCGGCAAGCGCCGCGACCTGAAGCGCGTGGTGCTGGCGCGACTCGGGGAGGCGCAGATCATCGGCTTCGTCACGCGCGACGATGCGTCGGAGCTCGGGATCGTCGAGGCCGACCAGGACCTGCTCGCCGTGTATTTCCCGATGAGCTACCAGATCGGCGGCTACACCGCGCTGCTGCCGCGCTCCAGCGTCGTGCCGCTCGACCTGCCGGTCGAGGCGGCGATGCGCATGGTGCTGACCGGCGGCCTCTCCGGCGCGCACGGCCATTAAATGGGACAGACACTATTAGTGCAGTGCCAAAATAGTGTCTGTCCCTTTTATTTTTCGATTTCGGTGATCTTGGCGCCTTCGAACGTCAGGTTGAACATCAGGCCCTTGTTCGAATAGATGAAGCCGATGATCGGCTTCTTGGCGGTCTCGGTGTCGATCTCGCCGCCGGCGCCGAGGGTCGCGATCGCGACGCTGCCGTCCACGCCGGCCTCCCAGCCGTCACTCTTGCGGAACCGCTCGAGCTCCTTGTGCGTCATGAACAGGATCACTTCGCTCTTGGTCTGCACGCCGAGCTGGAAGCCGATCGAGCCGGAGACGATGTTGTAGTAGCTGACGGTCTTGCCGCCGACCAGCAGCGCGCCCTCGCCGTACTCGCCGCCGATGCCGATGCCGGCCTTGACGACCTTCGGGAACACCAGCATGCCGGCCGAGCGCCCCGCCAGTTCCTTGGCCGCGCTCGAATACTTGTACAACTCCTCGATCGCCTCGCGTACGGAAGCGTCGAGCTCTTCGCGCGAGGCGGCGCCCGCCGGCAGCGCGGCAACGGACAGCAGGGTAGCGGCAAGCAGCGGGCGTAAATAACGGGTCATGCGGATTCTCCGGGAACGGGGTGCCAGAGCATTCTAATGGATAAAGCCGTCGCAGCCCTTTCAAGAGGGGACAGTCCACCTTTTCAGCGGCGCGATGCGCCGCTGAAAAGGGGACAGTCCCCTGTGCGCCGCTGAAAAGGGGGCAGTCCCCTAGGCGTACGCAGCGCGCGGGCGGTTCTGGGAGTAGACGAGCTCGACGTGGCGGATGCCGGAGGTGCAGCGCGCGACGCGCTTGACGGCCTGGACCAGGCGCAGCAGCAGGTTGTACTTGGCGCGCGGGCCGCCGGCCGCGTAGGCCTCGGCGACCACCAGGTGCAGGACGGTGATGCGCTCGAAGCTGTCGCGCACGTAGAGGATCACGCCGACCGGCCGGGCGACCTTCCCCTCGCGCTCGATCGCGAACAGGCACTGGGCCTCGGACGGCCCGGCGACGCGTACGCGCAACGAATTGCCGTCCACGACGATCTCGGGCGGGCCGTAGCGGCTGATCGCCGTCTCGATGCCCTTGCGGACGCGGTGCTGCCGGCCATTGAAAAACAGCAAGGCCTCGAGCTGGTGGTAATGCTCGGCCGGCAAGCAGGAAACGAATGCGATCTGACGTGTAATGCCAGTCTCTCCGGGCGCCAGGCCCCCACCCCCCAACACGGCCGGATCACCTTACTTGGGCCTTCAGGCCCCTGTCGAGATTCACATAATTTGGTCGAAATGGAAGAATCGGCAATGCCTGTGGCGCTCCAGCAACGCCCAGGAACCCCCACTTCGACCCCGTAGAGGCCATTTCCGCAAGTCACGGAGTCAGTAGGGTTTTTCGAACTGCGTCACAGGGCCGCCGCACGAAATTTGACCTGTGTCTCGTTCGCCACGACGGATTTTGTCAAAGATTGCCAAGGCCCGTCCGTCACTGGCACCTGTGCCCGTGATGAGGCGTTTTTGCGCGGGTTGGCGGCATCCGGAACCATGAACATCGATCCCGAAGACACCATCAATATCGACTACTCCGGCCTGCAACCCGGCGACGAAGCGCCGGATCCGCTCGCGCCGAAGCCGCCGCGCAGCTCGATGTCACCCGCCGCCCCGTCCGCCGGCGCGACGACGCCGGCAACCGGTGCGACCGGCAGCGCCAACGTCATCGTTCTCTCCGCCGACCCGACGCTGATCGACCTGCTGCGCGACTCGCTCGCCGGCACGCACCGCGTCTGGCGCGCGGACGACGCCTCGCATGCCGCCGACCTGATGGTCGCGGCCGGCAATGCCGTGCTGCTGGTGGACGCCTCGCTCGCCGACCACGACACCCGCGGCCTGGTCACCGAAGTGCACAAGCAGTTCCCGGAGCTGGCGATCATCGTCGCCGGCCGCCGCGACGACGAGGCACAGCTCGCCCCGCTCGTGTCCAGCGGCGCGATCTTCCGCTTCCTGCACAAGCCCGCTTCCGCCGAGCGCATCCGCAACTTCGTCGAGGCGACGCAGCGTCGCCCGAAACCGGCCACCGACCTGTCGGCGGCGCCGCGCCAGGCCGGCGCGCTCGCCGCGGCGATGACGGCGATCACCGCCGAGCACCCGGCGCTGCCGCTGCCGAAGGTCAACGTGGACCACGACGGGATCCGCCGCTGGTCGCGACGAAGCCTCCTGCTGGCGCCAGTTCTGCTCCTCGTCTGGGGCATCATGGAATGGAAACCCTGGACCTACTTCCAGGGCGACGGCGACGACGGCGCGCCCGCGCCGGTCGCCGCCACCGACGCCGGCAGCGACCCGCGCGTCCTGAAACTGCTCGACGCCGCCAGCCTGGCGCTGACACAGGGACGCCTGGTCGAGCCGCCGGGCGACAACGCGCTCGAGCTCTACCGCGCGGTGCTCGCCCGCGACCCGGACAACGGCGTGGCGCGTCGCGGCATCGACAGCGTCGCCGACGACCTGCTGGTCGCGGCCGAGCGCGCGCTGATGGAACAGGACATCGCCCGCCTCGCCAGCGCCGTGGACGCGGCCCGCTCCGCCCGGCCCGACCACCCGCGCCTCGAATTCTTCGTGATGCAGCTCGAGCGCGAGCGCCAGCTGCAGTCGCGCAACGCGCCGCCGCCGCGCGCGGTGGACGCCGCCGTCGGCCGCCAGCTCGATGCCGCCGCGGCCCAGACCACCGCCGGCCGCGTGCAGAGCCTGCTGCAGCTCGCCAACGACCGCATGCGCACCGGCCGCCTGGTCGGCGGCCGGGACAGCGCGCACGCGCACCTGCTGTCCGCGCGCCAGCTCGACCCGGCGGATCCCGGCGTGCAGCAGGGCATCGCCACGCTCGCGACGCAGCTGCAGGCCAACGCGCAGAAAGCCATCCGCGAGAACCGCCTCGACGAGGCCAGCAACTGGCTGCTGAATGCCGCCGCGCTCGACGTGGACCATGCGCGGATCGCGACGCTGCGCGCCGACCTCGAGGCCGCGCGGGTCGGCAACGTGCGCGCCGACCGCACGCGGCTGCTGCTGCTCGCCAACCAGCGCATCGCCCAGGGCCGGCTGATCGAGCCGGTGGGCGACTCGGCCCGACATTACGTGGACCTGCTGCGGGCCGCAGACCCGGCCTTCGAGGGCCTGGCCGACACCAGCGCCCTGCTCGCCACCCGCGCGCTGGCCGACGCCCGCACGCTGGTCGCGGCCGGCAATGCCGACCGCGCCGACACGCTGCTGAAGGCCGCCGCCGACGCCGGCGCGCCCGCCTCCGAGATCGCCGCGATCGGCGCGCAGATCGCCGCCCTGCGCACGGCCAAGGCGGCGCCGGCGGCGCCGGAACCGACCGTGGTGCCGGAGAACACCCTGCGCCGCACGCGCTTCGTCCCGCCGGAATACCCGGTGCGCGCGCGCGAGCGCGGCGTCGAGGGCTGGGTGGACCTCGAGTACACCGTCGCCCGCGACGGCACGACGTACGACGTCACCGTGCGCGCCGCCGAGCCCGCCGGTACTTTCGACCGCGCGGCCATCCAGGCCGTCGAGCGCTGGCGCTACGAGCCGAAGGTGGTCAACAACTCGGTGGTCGAGCAGCGCGTCACGGCGCGCCTGCGATTCCAGCTCGAGAACTGATCAGGCCGGCGGCCGCGCGGCCATGCGCTCGTGCGCACGGCCGAGCCCGAAGGCGACGCCCGCCCACAGCGCCGCAACCCCGGCGCCCACCAGCGCGACACCCGACAGGCTTGCGGACCAGGCCGCGACCAAGGCGTCGTGGCCCTTGGCGACGACGAAGTCGCTGGTGCGGTACACCAGCGTGTCGTTGATGTTCTTCGCCTTGTACTTCGATTCGCGGTCCACCGTCGTATAGAGCATCTCGCGGCAGGGCCGGACGATGGCGTACTGGCCCACCCGGCGCGCGATGAACACGCCGACCAGCGTCATCAGCGTCGGCGACACCGCGATCAGCAGGAAGCCGGCCACCACGAACAGCGGCACCAGCACGATCATCGCGGCGACACCGGTGCGCTGCGTCAGGCGCCCGACGGCAAACAGCTGCAGCAGCAGCGTGATGACGCTCATCACCAGCTCGATCCCGCCGAGGAATGCGGTGCGCTCCGACCGGTCCGGGTAATGGATGCTCAGCAGCTCCGCCTGCTGCAGGTACAGGAAGGTGTTGACCGCCGCCATCAGGAACACGAACGCGGCGATGCCGGAGAGGTACGGCGACGTGAACACGCGCCGGAATCCCGCGAACGGGTTGCCGCCGATCGGCCGGCTCTCGACGCGGTCGCCGGCGCCGCCCTGGCGCGCGCTCCAGCCGAGCAGGTAGCGCATCAGCAGCAGCGTCGCCGCCAGCAGCCCGGCCGAGACCAGCAGCAGGTTGACGTCGCCGACCGCCTCGGCGAGGAAGGTCGTGATCGCGGAGCCGGTCATCGCGCCGACGCTCGCGCCCGCGGTGATCAGCGCGAACAGCCGCTTGCCCTGCTCCTTGTCGAACAGGTCGGCCATGAAGCTCCAGAACACCGACACGACGAACAGGTTGAACACGCTGACCCAGACGAAGAACACCTTCGCAGTTCCCGTGATGTCGGCGCTCGCCGTGAAGAAGAACCAGAACGCCAGCAGTTGCGCGACGAAGAACAGGTAGGTCCACGGCAGGAACACCGCGCGGCGGAAGCGGCCGCTCGCCCAGCCGAACAGCGGCGCCGCCAGCAGCATGCCGGCGAGCGTCCAGCCGAACAGGTCGTCGAGGTTCTCGACGCCGCTCGCGACGCCCATGCTGTCGCGGATCGGCCGCAGGATGTAATAGGCCGTGAACAGCAGGAAGTGGTAGCCGAACGCCGCGAGCAGGCCCGGGATCTCGGCCGGCCGCACGTTGACGGCCCGCCCGAGCAGCGTCGCGAGCGGCGCCGGGACGCTCACTTGGGGGCGAGGGGCTTCTCGCTCGTCAGCGCGAGCGTGTTGCCCTCGGTGTCCTCGAAGAACGCCATCCAGACCTCGACCTCGCCGAGCTCGGCGACCTTGTGCGGGCCGCGCAGGAACTCGACGTCACGGCCCTCGAGCTCGGCGTGCGCCGCCTCGATGTCCGCGACGCGGTAATAGACGATGGACCCGGGCGGGTCGTACATCGGGTCGGAAGCCGTGGACAACGCGAGGCGGATGCCGTCGCAGTCGAAGAACGCGAGCTGCGGCGGCACCTCGAACAGCAGCTTCATGCCGAGCAGGTCGCGGTAGAACGCGGTCGCGCGCGCCAGGTCGCGCACCGGGATCGCAACCTGCTCGATGTGCGAGAGCTGCATGGCCTACTGCGCGATGCCGGACTGGTCGAGGATGAAGGCGTATTCCTCGGCGATCTCGCGGAAGCGCTGGAAGCGGCCCGACTTGCCGCCGTGGCCCGCCTCCATGGTCGTCCGGTACAGCAGCGGGCTGTCGCCGGTCTTGCGCGCGCGCAGCCGCGCCACCCACTTGGCCGGCTCGAAGTACTGCACCTGGCTGTCCCACAGGCCGGTCGTCACCAGCATCGCCGGGTAGTCCTGGGCCGCGACGTTGTCGTAGGGCGAGTACGACAGCATGTAGTCGTAGTATTCCTTGAGCTTCGGGTTGCCCCACTCGTCGAACTCGTTGGTCGTCAGCGGGATGCTCTCGTCCAGCATGGTGGTGACGACGTCCACGAACGGCACCTGCGCGACGATCGCGCGATAGTCGCCCGGCGCCATGTTGGCGACCGCGCCCATCAGCAGGCCGCCGGCGCTGCCGCCCATGGCCGAGACCCGCTTCGGGTCGGCATAGCGCTCCTGGACCAGGAAGCGCGTGACGTCGATGAAGTCCGTGAAGGTGTTCTTCTTGTTGAGCAGGCGGCCCTGGTCGTACCAGCGCCGGCCCATCTCCTGGCCGCCGCGCACGTGCGCGATCGCGAACACGAAGCCGCGCTCGAGCAGCGACAGGCGCGAGATCGAGAAGTACGGGTCCATCGGGTAACCGTAGGAACCGTAGCCGTACTGCAGCATCGGCGCGCTGCCGTCGCGCGCGACGTCTTTGCGGTACACCAGCGACACCGGCACGCGCGTGCCGTCCCGCGCCGGAGCCCACACCAGCTCCGAGCGGTAGTTGGCCGGGTCGAAGTCGCCGAGCACCGGCTGGCGCTTCATCAGCTGGCGCTCGCCGGTCTGGATGTCGTAGTCGTACACCGTGTCGGGCGTGGTCAGCGACATGTAGTCGTAGCGGACGATGTGCGTGTCGATCTCGGCGTTCTGGCCGAGCGTGGTCGTGTAGGTCGGCTCGTCGGCGGAGATGAAGAAATCGGTGCCGCCGCTCCACGGCCGGATGCGGATCTTGCGCAGCGCGCCGGAGCGCTCCTCGACCGCCATGAACTCCTTGAACACGTCGAAGCCGTGGATGAAGGCGTCGTCGCGGTGCGCGACCAGCTCGCGCCAGTTGGCGCGGTCGCCCTCCTCGCCGACCTTCGCCTCCAGCAGCCGGAAGTTCGGCGCCTGCCAGTTGCTGCGGATGATCCAGCGCCCGTCGATGTGGTTGACGTGGTACTCGTGGTCGCGCTCGCGCGGCAGGAACACGTGCATCGCGAGCGCCGGGTCCGCCGCATCGGCGTAGCGCCACTCGGTGGACACCGTGCTCTGCTCGAGGACCAGGACGTAGCGGCCGTCCTTGGTGTTCATCACGCTGGTGTAGAAGCTCTCGTCCTGCTCCTCGTACACGAGCGCGTCCTGCGCCGGGTCCGTGCCGAGCACGTGGCGGCGGACGCGGTAGCCGAGCAGCGTCTCGGGATGCTTCTCCACGTACAGCACGCTGCCGCTGTCGGCGGTCCACGCGATGTACGGATCCACGTTCTCGATGCGGTCCGCGAGGATCTCGCCGGTGTCGAGGTCCTTGAAGCGCAGCGTGTACTGGCGCCGGCCGACCGTGTCCTCGACCCAGGCGAGGATGCGGTCGTTCGGCGCGATGGCCATGGCGCTTATCTCGAAGAAGTCGTGGCCCGCCGACATCGCGTTGCCGTCCAGCATCAGCTGCTCGGGGGCCTCGAGCGAGCCGGCCTTGCGCGCGTGGATCGGGTACTCCTTGCCGGTCTCGAAGCGCGTGTAGTACCAGAAGCCGCGCTTGCGGTACGGCACGGTCGAGTCGTCCTGCTTCAGGCGGGCGATGATCTCGTCGTACACGCGGTTCTCGAGCGCCTGCGTGTGCGCCGTCATCGCCGCCTTGTAGGCGTTCTCGGCCTCCAGGTAGCCGAGCACTTCCGGGTTCGAGCGCGTGTCGTCGCGCAGCCAGTAGTACTCGTCCACGCGCGAGCCGTGCGGCGACTCGACCGTGTACGGGCGTACTGCGGCGATCGGCGGCACCGGCTCGGACTGCGGCATGCTCTCGGACTCCGTCCTCGGCGGCGCGCCGGCGGCACAGGCCGCGAGCAGCCCGGCAGACGCGACGGCCAGGTACAAGATGTGGCGGCGATGATTCATCGACTGCCGCGCATCTTACCGGAGCGCAGGCCCTCTTGTGATGCCGCGAGCGCGATCCCGAGCGCGGTGCCGGACAGCCAGGCCGCCTCGCCCCGCGCATCCAGGCACCAGTCGCCGCAGAAGCCGAGGCCGGCGCCGGGATCGAACAGGAACGGCTCGCCCAGCGGCGCCTCGACCCGCGCATGGCGCCAGCGGTGGCTGTCGGCCAGCAGCGGCCGCGGCAGCGCGCGGCCGATCCGCTCGGAAAACCGCTCCAGCAGCGCCTGCTGAACGAGGGCCGCGGGCTGGTCGAACTCGGCCCGCGACCAGGCCGCCGAGGCGTGCAGCACCCAGGCCTCGGGCCCGTCGCGGCCGGGCTTGGAACCGTTGCGCGCGAACCAGGGCAGCACCGGATCGCCGGAAAAATCCGCGTCCGGCACGCCCGCGAGCGGGCGCTCGAATGCCGCCAGCACCGACCAGCAGGGCGCCATCGGCACGCTGGCCGCGCGCGCCGCGAGCGTCGTGTACTGGGCCGCAAGCGCCGCGGCCGCCGGCGCCGGCAGGGCCAGCACGACCGCGTCGAAATGCAGGTGCGCCGAGCCGCGGTCGTCCGCCAGCGCCCAGCCGCGGCGGCTCGGCTCGAGCCGCACGATGCGCGCGCCGTATTCCACGTCGAGGTCCTGGGCCAGCCAGCGCGGCAGCGAATTCATGCCCGGCACGCCGACCCACAGCTCGCCGCGGGCCTGCGCGCCATCCGGCCAGTCCGGCTTCCATCGATCCGCCGCGCCCGCCGCCTGGGCGATCGCCAGCATTTGACGGAATCCGTCGTCGGAGACGGTCAGGTACTGGGCGCCGTGATCGAATCCCGCGATCTCGAAGCGGCGCGTGGCGAGGCGCCCGCCGGCGGCGCGCTGGGCCTCGAACACGCGCACCTGGAAGCCGGCCGCGACCAGGCGGCGCGCGCAGGCGAGGCCGGCGATGCCGGCGCCGACCACGGCGACCGACGCGGCATTCATGCTAGCCTGCGGTTTCGATGCTGCGTTCAATCCGGCTGCTGCTTCCGATGACGGCAATGGCCTGCGCCGCCTGTGCGACGCAGCCCACGCAATCGTACCCGGCGACCACCGAGGCGCGTCTCGCGCTATACGCCGAATCGACCGCCTGCTGCGACGACCCGTCGGGATTCCGGTTCGCCCCGCTGCCGCAACGCGGTTTCGCCGAAGCGGTGGTCGATCGCACGAGCCAGGTGTTCGAGTTCCACAGCGGCCTGAGCCCGCTGGCCGCGTTCGAGCTGCCGGCCCAGACCACGCCCTACCGCGTGCGCATCAAGAGCCTGTTCGACCGCGGCGGCGACGACGGCGTGTTCTACCCGGTCGTGGTGCTGCTCGACGACACGTTCATCGTCACGCACATGACCGGGCTCGACAACCTGCGCCTCGAGCCCGCGCTCGCGACCGTGGGCGGCGAGGCCGGGCTCGCCGTGTCGCTCGCCATCAACCCGGCGGAACAGCGCGGCAAGTACCTGGTGGTGTTCACGCCCGCGGCGCTGCTCGGCGCAGCGCCCGACAACTGGCGCGAGGGCGACGTGCTGACGCCCTCGTCGCTCGCCTGGCTGGAACGGCGCGGGGACACGGCGCTGCCGGCGTCACCCTACGGGCGGCTGCGGATCACGGTGGCGCCGGAGGCGATGGT
>CAYXUJ010000052.1:12052-16755 GCA_964468395.1 uncultured Steroidobacteraceae bacterium | reverse complement strand
AATAAATGGGACAGACACTTTTTTGGCACTGCACTAATAGTGTCTGTCCCATTTATTGTTGCCAGTCGGCTTTGCGTTTCATGACGCCCCAGTGGATCTTGGAGCCGCGCAGCCAGCCGTAGAGCGCCTGCAGGCGCCAGACGGACATCACCTGGCGGTAGCCGAAGTTCTCGAGGATAGAGACGATGAACAGCACGAGCACGTGCCGCGCTTTCGGGTAGGTGTGGAACGACAGCTCCTCGATCAGCAGCGCCGTCGTGGACAGCATCACCCCGAGCGCGAAGGCGGCGGCGACGAAGGCGAGGAACGACGTGCCCTCCATCATCCCGAGCGCGAACGCAATGGCCATCACCAGCAGGCCGCCGACCTCGACCACGGGGCTCAGCAGCTCGAACAGCACGAAGAACGGGAACGCCAGCCAGCCGGCCGCGCCGCTGCCGCGCGCGAAGCACATCTTGCGGTTCGCCCACAGGCTCTCGGCGAGCCCGCGTTGCCAGCGCTTGCGCTGCTTCGCCAGCGTGCCGATGTCCTCCGGCGCGTCGGTCCAGCACACCGGGTCGGGAATGAACGCGACGCGATAGCGTTGCCCGCGCTCGGACAGCGTGCGGTGCAGCCGCGTCGTCATCTCCATGTCCTCGCCGATCACGTCCGAGCGGAAGCCGCCCGCCTCCACCACCGTGTCGCGATGGAACACGCCGAAGGCGCCCGACACGATCAGCATGCCGTTGACCGCGCTCCAGCCGAGCCGCCCGCCGAGGAATGCGCGCAGGTACTCGACCACCTGCACCAGCGCCAGCGGGTTTCGCGGCAGGCCGACCTTCTCCAGCACGCCGCCGCGCACCGTGCAGCCGTTGATGATGCGCACCGTTCCGCCGCAGGCGACCGTGCGCGGGTCCTCGAGGAAGGGCCGCACCACGTGCTCGAGGCTGTGCGGGTCGAGGATCGAGTCGGCGTCGCCGCAGTAGAAGATCGGGTGGCGCGCGGCATTGATGCCGGCGTTGGTCGCGTCCGCCTTGCCGCCGCCGTTCTCCTTGTCCACCACGCGCAGGTTCGGGTACTTCAGCGACCGGTACACGCCCCGCACCGGCTGGGTCTTGATCTGCACGCGATACGCTTCGGGGAACGGCACCAGGTCGAACTCGCGGATCATCGTCGCGAGCGTCGCGTCCTTCGAGCCGTCGTTGACGATGACCACCTCGAAGTGCTGGTAGCGCAGCTGCAGCAGTGCGCGCACCGACACGGCGATCGTGCCCTCCTCGTTGTAAGCCGGCACGACCAGCGACACCGGCATCTGCAGGTGCGAGTACACGCGCTCTGCGACGCTGATTCCCGCCATGTAGCGGCGCAGGCCGGCCAGCGCGACGAACGCGAGCCCGAGGTAGATCGCGTTCAGCAGGACGAAATAGCCGAGGAATCCCCACTGCACGCCGATGATGACGTCGCGCAGCATCAGGCGAGCCCCGCCTCGGCGCGCACGTGGCGCAGCATGTCGAGCGCGAACGGGTCGGTCAGCTCCAGGCGCACGGCGGCGAGCTGCGCCTCGTCCATGCCCTTGAGCCTCAGCAGCGCCTGGCCGGCGCGGTAGCGCACCCACCAGATGCGGTCGCACAGGAGCCGCACCAGCGTCGCCACCTGCGCGAGGCTGCCGAGACGCCCGTAGGCGACGGCCAGGTTCTGGCGGATCTCGGCGCTGCCGCTGAACGCATAGTGCGCGAGCTCCGGCAGCATGGCCGGGTCGAGCACGACGCCGAGCGCCGCGGCGACGATGTCGATGTCGTCGGGATTGCGGCGCAGCAGCTCGATCCCGACCTCGCTGCCGAGCACGGCGTCCACGTGCGCGAGCCACGGCAGCAGCGGCGGTACTTTCGACGGCGGCAGCGACAGCATCAGCGCCCGCACCGGTTCGCGGGCGATGTCCGCGCCGGCGTCCACCAGCAGCCGCGCCATCGCCTCGCCCGGCCAGCTCTCGCGCTCGGCGAGCTGGAGCATGATGCCGGGCATCGCGCGCTGGGCGTCGATCTGCACCAGCGCCGCCGCGGCGTAGAACGACACCAGCGCATTCGCGGAAGCGAGCTGGTCCTGCAGTTCCTTCCAGGACGACGGATCGCGCAGGTGGCCGAGCGTGCGGATCGCCAGGATGCGCTCGCCGACCTGGCGCGAGCGGATCGTGCGGCGGGCGACCACGTCGAGGCCGAGCTTCAGGGCCGCGGCATTGAGCCGGTCGGCGGCATCGCCGCGCACGGCGTCGTGCAGCGCGTTCCACTCCTCCATCAGGAAGTGCAGGTGCCTTGCCGCCGGCGCCGGCAGCGCGCCCGGCTCCTCGTCGCCGATCGCGACGCGCGTCAGCACCGGCCGCCACTGCGCGACCACGCGCGCCTTGAGGCGTTCCTTGCGCTGCAGGTGGCGGCGGATCAGGAGCGCGGCGAGCAGCATCAGCGCGGAGGCCGCGGCGGCGACCTGCGCGCTGCGCCACGCGATCAGGACGACGAGTTCAGAACCGGTGCTCGAGTCCAATGCGTACCCGGATGCGATCGTACAGATCGCCCTGTTCGTGCCAGCCGGCCTCCCAGGCGATGCCCCAGGCGGCGCTCATCCAGTGCACGCCGAGGAGCGCGACGGTCTTCGTGTCGGTCACCCGCACGTCGCCCGGCGCCACGGTCTCCGCTTCCTCGCCGAAGCCGAGCAGCAGTGTCGCATGGCTGCCGTACTCGTAGTCGTGCGCGAGGCGCACGGTGTGGCCGAATTTCCAGTCGATGTCGGTCGGCCGCGAGCCGGTCAGCGTGTAGGCCACGCGGTAGTCGCCGAAGTACTGCTCGAAGGTCGCGGCGAGCTGGTCCACGTCCACGGTCTCGTACTCGATGTGCCGCGCGCGCAGGCCGAGGCTGCGGCCGCCGCCGATGTTGCGGCCGACTTCCGCCGTGGCGCTCCACTCGGGCAGGATGTCGGCATCGGCGGCGCCGTCGGCGTACACGCCCCAGCTCCAGTCGTCGCCGATGCGATCCACGAAGCCAAGCGAGAGCTGCTCGTCCTGGGTGTCGAAGCGCTCCTCGACGTGCAGGCCTGCGAGCAGGCGCCGGCTGCCGTCGAGCGGTTGCTCGAAGGCGACGGTCGCGGCCTGCCAGGACGGGCGGCCGCCGGAGAGATCCTCGTAGCTGAGCCCGACCGACAGGCGCCTGCCCTGCTCCAGCAGCAGCATGCGCGTGATCGCCGCCTGCTTGTCGCGCGGCCAGTCCGACTGCGGGAAGGCGCGCTCGGCCTCGCGCGCCAGGTCGCGCGCGCGCGCCGGCTCGCCGGCCGCTTCGTACGCGGTCACGTTCGCGCGCCAGACATCTTCATAGGCCGGCGCCAGCTGCCGTCCGCGCTCGAGCAGCGGCAGCGCCTCGCGCGGGCGTTGCAGGGCGAGCAACGCCTGCGACTTGCCGAGCAGCCAGTCGACGTTGGCGTCGTCCTGCGCGAGAAGGATGTCGTACTGCGCGAGCGCGTCGTCGAAGCGCAGCGCGCGGGCGCAGGAGCGCGCCAGCGCGTCGCGATCGTCGCTGCGCTCCGGGTGCTCGGCGAGGACCGCCTGCAAGGCTGCGTCGCAGGCGGCGGCCGCCGGCGCGTGCAGCATCGCCGCCGCAATCAATAAGGGGACGCACCCTTTCAAAGGGGTGCGTCCCCTTCGAAGGGGTGCGTCCCTTTCCATGGCCGCGTTCATGGCCGCGCCGCCGCGGCGCCCGGGCGGATGCGGCGCCGGATGCGCGCGATCAGCTCGGCCGGGCTGAAGGGCTTGGTCAGGTAGTCGTCGGCGCCGAGGCTGAGTGCGCGCACGGCATCGTGCTCGCGGGTGCGCGAGGTCAGGATGATCACCGGCACGCCCTGCCACGCGGGGTTGGCGCGCAGCCGCTCCAGCAGCTCGAAGCCGTCGGTGTAGGGCAGCATCACGTCGAGCAGCACCAGGTCCACGGCCGGGCCGGCGTCGATGCGCTCGGCGGCCCGCCGGCCGTCGGCGATCCGCTCGACGACGAAACGCTCCTTCTCGGCGAGGTAGCCGAGCAGGTAGGACATGTGCTCATCGTCCTCGACGATCAGCAGCCGCTGCGGTGCGCTAGAATCCGCGGTCATGGCCTCGCTTCCCGGGCGCAGGATACTAGAACGCGGCAGGCTCCGGTGGCGTGACGCACCTCGCGGGCGGGGCCGGTCTTGAGCGATTCCCGTGACGCCCGTATCGCCGAACTCGAGCGCCGGCTCGGGGAGCTGCAGGCCGCCCTGACCGAGGCCCGCGAGCAGGCCGAGGCCGCCAGCCGCGCTCGCACCGAGTTCCTGTCGAACGTGAGCCACGAGATCCGCACGCCGATGAACGGCGTGCTGGGCATGACCACGCTGCTGCTCGACACCGACCTCGACCGCCGCCAGCGCGAGTACGCGGGCGTCATCCGCTCGAGCGCCGACGCGCTGCTGGTCGTCATCAACGACCTGCTCGACTACTCGAAGATCGAGGCCGGCAAGCTCGAGCTCGAGCGCATCGAAATGGACCTGCGCGCGCACGTCGAGGAAGTCGCCTCCACGCTCGCGGTTCAGGCGGCGGCGAAGGACCTGGAGCTGGTCGTGGACGTGGCGCTCGACCTGCCGCCGCGCGTGCTGGGCGATCCCGGGCGCATCCGCCAGGCGCTGTCGAACCTGGTGTCGAACGCGATCAAGTTCACCGAGCGCGGCGAGGTCGC
>CAYXUJ010000052.1:0-11952 GCA_964468395.1 uncultured Steroidobacteraceae bacterium | reverse complement strand
GAGGCCGTGTCCTCGGCCATCGAGGCGCTCAGCGTGCTGGAGCGCGCGGCCGAGCCCGGCACGCCGTTCCAGGCTGTGCTGACCGACCATCGCATGCCGGGCATCGACGGCCTCGAGTTTGCGCGCCGCGTGCGCGCGACGGAATCGATCGCCGAGGTGCGGCTCGTGCTCTACAGCTCGATCGACGACCGCTCCAGCCGCCAGGAGATCCGCGAGCTCGGCTTCGCCGGCCACCTGACCAAGCCGATGCGGCGCGGCGAACTGCTGGCGACGCTGGAGCGCGTGCTGTCGCATTCGGCGCTCGAGTTCACGCAGCGGCTGCGCGCGATCGTCACCCGCGACGTGATCGTCGAGGACCACCAGCGCCGCGGGCGCACGGTGCTGCTGGTCGAGGACAACCCGACCAACCGGCGCGTGGCGCAGCTCTTCCTCGAGCGCGCCGGCTGCCAGGTCGTGCTGGCCGGCGATGGCCGCGAGGCGCTGGCCCGGCTGCAGGAACGGCCGGTGGACCTGGTGCTGATGGACGTGCAGATGCCGGTGATGGACGGCCTCGAGGCGACGCGGCGCATCCGCGCCGAGGAGGACGATGGCCGGCGCCTGCCGATCGTCGCCCTGACGGCGAGCGCGATGAAGGAGCAGATCGAGATCTGCATGGACGCCGGCATGGACGACGTGCTCGCCAAGCCGCTCGAGCGCGAGCGGCTCGAGGCGATGCTCGAGCGCTATGCGCCGGCGATCGGCACGCGCACGGGACGGCACGTGGTCCGCAAGGCCGCGGACAAGCCGGAGGTGTCGGTCGAGCGCTTCCGCGAGGTGACCTGCGGCGACGCGGAACTCGCGCGCGGGCTGATCGAGACCTTCGCGCACAGCGGCGAGCGCGCATTTGCCGACATCGAGGGCGGCATCGCGCGCGGGGACTTCGCCCGCGTGCGCCGCGCCGCGCACACGCTGGTCGGCGCCAGCGCCAACATGGGCGCCTCGCGCCTCGAGGCCCTCGCCGCCACCATGGAAAAGTCGGCCGAACAGGCCGACGGCGAAGCCATCCGCCAGCTGTTCGACGCCGCCAGGCGCCGCTTCGAAGCCGCCCTCGCCGCCCTGAAAGCGCTGTAAACCCTCTAAGGGGACGCACCCCTTCGCAAGGGGTGCGTCCCTTTCAAAGGGGTGCGTCCCTTTCTAGTTGCGGAGGTCGCGCAGGGTGTCCTGGTCGGCCTTGACGCGGAAGCGGATGTAGAGGCCCTGGGCGGTGTAGCGGCTGGCGGAGTAGTCGTCGTCGCGGAAGCCGGTGAAGTTGTAGCCGGCGGAAATCCAGATGTTCTTCGCCACGGTCATGCCGACGTCCACGCCGACCGAGAAGTCGCTGACGCCGGACTCGAACGAGCGCATCGCCGTGGTGTGCAGGCCGGCGTCGTAGCGCGCGTTGAGGTCGCGCCGCAGGTCGGCACCGAGCAGCGCCGAGAAGCCGCTGTAACGCTCGCCGTCGAACGTGCTCTTCACGTAGCGCCCGCCGAACTGCAGCCCGAGCTGGGTGCGCGCATCCAGCAGCCGGTTGGCGTTCAAGTTGTTGACGATGCGCGAGGACTCGAGGCTGCTCGTCGCGTCGTCCTGCGAGAAGCGCTTCAGGTCGAGGCGGTCGAGCACGATCCACTCGCCCTCCGCCGGCCGGTGCGCCCAGGACAGCTGCACGGTCTCGGCGCTGGTTTCCACGCCGGTCGCGAAATCGCTGTCCACCAGCTGCGTCGCCATCGAGAACGCATGGCCCGCGACCGGCTCGCGGTAGAACCCCGCCGACAGCAGCACGCGATCCTCGGCGTCGGCCTGCCGCGTCTCGGCGCGCGAGGTGAAGGTCCACAGCTCGCTGCGGTACTGCGCGCCGGCGAACACCGAGGTGAAATCGTCGGCCAGCGTGCCGGAAGCGAGCGGCGCCTGCGGGTTGAACGGCTCGAGCGCCGGCCCGCGGATGGTCCGGCTCTGGTCCACGCCGAGGTCCACGCCCCAGCGCTCGTTGACCTGCCAGCCCTGGGTCAGCCCGACGTTCGCGAACACGCGCGGGCCGTACTCGGTCGCTTCCTGCGTCATGCTCGACTGCAGCTGCGCGCGCTCCCAGGGCGAAGTGCGCAGCCCCACGCGCGTCATGTCCACGTCGAGGTTCGCGCCCTCGGCATGCTCGTACTCGGCGAACAGCGTCGAGCCCGGGCGCCAGTGATAATCAATGCCGACCAGCGACCGCGCCGGGTAATCCACGCTCGAGTCATTGCCGCCGAGCGCCGCTTCCTGGGTCGCGCGCAGCGTGATCCGGTCGTCCAGCAGGTCCACGCGGCCGCTGACATAGCCGACCTGCGACTCGGTGTCGCCGTTGGCCAGGCCGGAGTCGGCGACGTGGCGCATGCCGGCGCCGAGTGCATGGTCCGCGCTCTCGCGGCGCACGGAAACGGCGGCGGCATCGCGCTCCGCGCCCGATTCCAGCATGGTCTGGCGCCAGACCTCGCCCTCGACCAGGTAATGCTCGCCGAGCCGGTAACGGCCATCGGCCCCGAGCTTGCGCGTGCCGCGCTCCGAGCCCATCTGCTGGCCGACGCCGAAGTCCTGGTCCTGCTCGCGCGCATAGACGCGCGCGTCGAGCGCGCCGTCCACGCGCACCAGCTCCGCCAGCCAGGCGCCGGCATCGCCGCGCGCCGGGTCGTCCGAGTCGCTGCCCGCCACTTCCGCGCGCAGCCGCGTCGCCTCGTCGATCTGCCAGCGCAGGTCGAGGCCGGCGAGGCCGCTGTCGCCGGCTGCCGCGCCCTCGTGGATCAGGCTGACGCCGACCTCGACGCGGTCGTCGGCGCTGTGCAGCGCCGCGCGGCCGCCCGCGGTGAGCTGCTGATCGCCGCCGCCCAGCACCTCGTACTCGGCGACGATGATCACCGGGTTGAAGTCGGCGTCGCGGCTCGGCACCGGCCGCTTGAAGAACAGCGTGCCGCCCAGGTAGTCGATGTCGTAGTCGAGGTAGCGCGTCTGCGGCCGCGATTCCAGCACGCGCTCGCTGTGGAAACGGTCGCGCACTTCGATGCGCACCTTGTCGCTGTTGATCACCGGCGGCCGGCGCGTCAGCCGGTACAGGCCGGAAGTGCCGTCGCCCTGCAGCTCGTCGCGCACGAAGCCCTGCTCGGACTCCGAGGCGAATACCGTGTAGCCGAAGCGCTCGCCCGCCGCGTCGGCCTTGAAGCCGTTCATCGTGCGGCTGTAGCGCGCAAGCTCGGTGACCGTCAGCCCGGTCTCGTAGTCGCCGAACAAGGCCGCGAACTGGCGCCGCTCGATCTTCAGGAACAGCTTCTGCGTGCTCGCGGCCTCGAAGCGCTGCTCGGTCGCGTCGCCGTACAGCGTGTAGAAGCGCTCCGGGTCCACGACGCCGAGCAGCCGGTGCTCGGCCTCGTCGGTGTCGCGGTCGGAATCGTACGCCGCGGTCAGCAGGTACTCGCCCTTCACGACGCCCTTGGCGAAGAACGCGAGCCGGCCGTCGCTCGAGTAGCCGTCTTCGAAACCCGCCGCCTCGGCCGACTGCAGGTTGTCGCTGATCGTCTGGTACGCCGCCGTGCCCTCGGCGATGCCGACCAGGATCCAGTCGCGCGCCGCGGGCTCCAGCCACACGCGGATCTCCTGCGCATGGCGCTCGTTGAAGCGCAGCAGGACGGTGACGGTGCCGGCCTGCGAGGTCGGCTCGAGCTCGAGCCGCGCGAGGCCGTCCTCGTCCACGCTGAAGGTCGGCTCGCGGTTGCCGACCGCGATCAGCTTGTTCTCGTGCAGGGTCTCGACTTCCCACCAGGAACGGTACGGCGCGCCGACGCGCCAGGCGCCCTGCGTGCCGGGTCGCGCCGTGCGGCCGTGGGTGTCGGTCATGCGCAGCGCGATCACCGGCCGCGTGCGGCCGTCGGCGACGAGCTGCGACGCCGCGCGCACGAACTCGGCGCGCACGGCGCCGCCGGCATAGTGGATCGCCCGCTCGAGCCGCGCCGTCTCGGCGCCGTCGGCGCCGCGCACGACCGCCAGCAGCCGGTTGTCGCCGTCGCGCAGGTCGATGCCGCGCCAGCGGCTGAGCGCGACGCTGTGCGCGTCGTTCATCGTCACGCCGTCGAAGTTGAGCGCATGCGCCGGGATGCCGTTGACGCGCAGCTCGACGCGCTCCTCCGGCCGGTGGCGGATCGCGACCTTGATGCTCGGGATCGCGGGCACTTCGCCGGCGGCCGGCAGCACCCAGTCCGTGCCCGGCGGCAGCGACTCGACGTCGATGGCCGGCGCGGTCGCCGCGGCAATTACTTTCCGGCTCGCGGCGGCCGGCTCGACGGCTGCAACGGCCGCCTCGCCCGCACCCGCGATCCGCTCGAGCACGAAGTCGGCGCGCCAGAGCGTGCCGCCCTGCAGGTCCACGAACTGCGAGTACGCGCGGCCCGCATGGCGCACGCGACCGGCGCAGGCCAGCGCGCGGTGCGTGTCCGGGATCGTCACGGTGTCGAGCTGCACGACGTGCGAGCCCGGCGCGATGTCGTCGAAGTGGTACTTGCCGTCGACGTCGGTCGTGGCATAGCGGCCGTCCTCGAGGTACACGCGCACGCCGGCGACGCCCGGCGCGCCGGCGGCGGGCGTCGCGCAATCGCCCTCGACCACGCGCCCGAGCACGATCGCGCGCCGGCGGAACAGGTCCTCGGTGAACTGGATGGTCGCGTGCGCGACGTTCGAGCCGCTGCCGTCCGGCCCGAAGGCCTGAGCGGCGTTGACCAGCCGGCGGCCGCGCGCGCCGATCGTGACTTCCACGACGTAGCGGATGGTCACCCGCGCGCCGGGCGCCAGCGTGCCGGTGTGGAAGCTCAGGCTGCGCCCGTCGGCGGACACCGCCGGGTCGGCGGCGGCGGCGCCGTTCACCAGCGTCGATCCCGGCTGGTAGCGCAGGCCCGCGGGCAGCGTGTCCACCGTGCGCAGGTCCGGCACCGTGTCGTCGTCGGAGACATTCTCGACGGTCAGCGTGTAGGCGACGAAGTCGCCGGCCGCGGCGATCGCCGTCGCCGTGGATTTCTGCGTGAACAGGTCAGTGGCGAACGCGCCGATGTCGGCGCTGGCCGCGCTCACGTCGCCGGCATCGCCGTCGTCCACGTAGCGCGCGTCGATGCGGCTGCCGACGGCGACCTCGAGGCGGCAGTTGCCCGCCACCGGCGCCGCGGCGGCCATCTGCAGGTAGCCGACGAACACGCCGGTGTTCACGCCGTTCTCGGACAGGCGCAGGCGCTCGCGGTCGCCCTCCGGTGTCGTCAGCTCGAGCTCCACGGTATCGATCGCGGCGGCGTCGAGGTTGCGGTCGCCGTCCCGCAGCTCGAGGAACGCCGGCTCGCTGGCGTACAGGTAATCGGCGGTCGCAAACGTCGCCGGTTGCGATGGATCAAGGGTCGTGCCGTCCAGCAGGATCGGCGGCGGCAGCGGCTGCATGCCGCCCGGGCCCTGGCAGTACGATGGGCCGCTGGTGCTGCTGATGCCGTCCGGCACGCCGCCGCGCAGGATCGCGAGCGCCGATGTGGTCGGCAGCATCTGCACGATCACGGAAACCGGGTTGCTCGTGGCTGTCACCAGTTCCGAGCCCGAGTAGCTGACGGTCGCCGTGTTGGTGATCTCGACGCCCGGCGGCGTGAAAGCCTGGCCGAATGCGGCCGGGGCCGCGAAAAACAGACCGAAAAACGCAGTCAGCGCTGCGCCAATACCCTGTCGCCGCCCTCGCCCGCCGCGAATCGCGGGTGCTTCAGACGTGGCGCGGGCGGGACGGCCAGTGACCGTCCCGCCCGCGCTGCCGTTCGAAGCGGCGATCGGGCTGGCGCGCATGCGCTCAGTCGATCGTCACCCTGAAGCGCACCGCGACCGCGTTGCCGGCGCCAGGGTTGACCGTGCCGACCGCGGTCGGCGGGCCGACGAAGATCTGGTCCGTGGCGTCCACGTAGCAACCGTCGGCGTTGGTGTCGGCCGGCGTCTCGGCCAGGCAGTACGTCGGCGCGCCGGCGCCCACCTGGATCTCGATGTCGGTCGCCCCTGCGTAATCGCCGCGCAGCAGCGTCGTGTTGGCCGGCACCGGGTCGGCGATCTGCACCAGGTTCGCGGCGACCGTACCGGTGTTGGACACCGTGACTTCGTACTCGACGACGGCGCCCGGAATCGCTTTCGGGTCGGTCGTGCCGTTGAACGGGTCGCTGACGACCGCCGAGGTCTTGGCGACAGAGAGCGCCGCCGACTGGATCGCGTACTGGTCGGCCGCCTCGTGGATGCCGTCGCGTGCGACCGCGCCGGTGTCCGCAAAGACGACGTCCACCGCGTTCGGGTCGTCCGCGCCGGCAGTCTCCGTCACGACCGTCGCCGTGCCGGCATTGGTCGCCTGCGCCGCGAGCTGGACGTTGGCGTACTGGCCGTTGGTCGCCGCGAGCGGCACGTCGGCGAGCACGAACACGCGCACGCTGGCATCCGCCGCCAGCGTCAGGATGCTGGTCGCGGTGTCGGTGCCGGGCTCGTACACGCCGTTGCCGTTCGCGTCCACGAAGGCGCGCAGGTTGTTGACGTTGCTGTTGTCGGTCTGCCCGAACAGCAAGGTGCCGGCCTGGTTGGTGACGGTCAGCAGGTAGCCCTGCGCCGTGTTGCCGGTGTTGGTCACCGTGAACGACGCCACCTGGTTGGCCGCGCCCGGCGACGTCGTCGTCGCGTTGCCCGAGAACTCGCTGACGGTGTGCAGGATCTTGTTGTCCACGACGAAGGTCGTGTCGGATCCCGTGGCCGTGCTGTTGCCGGTCGGCGAGCTCTCGATCGGCGTCTGCGTGACGCCGCCGACGCTGTAGTTCACCGTCGCGCGGTTGTTGATCGGCGTGCTCGACACCGTGCCCGCGGCGAATGCCTGCGGTACGGCGACGAGCCCGGTGATGGCCAGCAGCACCGCGAGTGCGGCGTGCCGGTTGTGCCCTGGATGCTTCATCACGATAACTCCTGTCGGTCAGTCGGTTCGGTGTCGGGTCCGGTCAGTCGACGATCGCGCGGTAGCGCACTTCCGCCAGCGCGCCGGGCGCCAGCGCGCCCTGGTAGGCCCAGCGGACGAAGCGGTACTCGTCCGGCCGCGCCGGGCGGGTCGTGCCGTCGGCCTCGCGCACGACGAGTGCGCCGGCCGGCAGGAACTTCTCGCCGTCCAATGAGTAGGTAATCCTGGTCGCGCGGCCGGTGGCCGAGCCGGCGACGTAGCGCGTATGCGTCGGCACCGGATTCGCGATCACGACGCTGTCCACCGGCCTGGCGCAGATGTTCTTCGCGGTGATCGTCCAGACGACCTCGTCGCCCGGCACGACCTTGGCCGGCGGCACCAGGCGCGTCACCTTGCGGCCCTGGGAGTTCACGTACTCCACCTCGGTCGCGGCAGTCGCGGTCAGCTCGACGCAGCCGCCTTCCTGCGCGAACGCATTGGCGGCGAAGGTCAGCAGGAGCACGGCTGTGCAGCCGGCCATCCGGCTCCTGCCGCGCGCGTCGTTGAATCGGCTATTCATGACTCGAGTCCCCTCTTCAGTTGATCGTCACTGCGAACTCGACCACCTGCGGGCCCATGGCCTGGACCAGGTCGCCGAGCTGCACCTGCACGCGCGGCGCCGGCAGCGCGATGAAGGCGCCGGCGTCCGCATCCGAAGCGTCCGAGAGCCCGCCGCCGTTCAGTGCGAGCGAGCCCGTCACGTAAGTGGTGTTGGCCGGGATGGCGTCCTCGAACGAGGCGCCGGCCGCCGTGTCGCTGCCGGTCACGGTCACGACCACCCGGTAGGTGATGCGCGCACCGGGCACGGGCTGGCTGCCGCCGAACGGGTCGGCGATAGCCTGCGTCTTCACGACCGACATCTGCAGCGTCTGCACCAGGTACTCGCCGGTCTCCGCGGCGCTGGCCTCGGTCGTGCCGGTCACCGCGTCGGTGCCGCCTTCGCCCTGGCCGGCAAACACGGTGCCGGCAGGGCCGTTGCCGGTCTGCGCGGTCGCCGTGAGCTGGCTGCGTCCGAGGCCGCCGTTCGGCGCCGCGGCCGGGATGTCGTTGACCAGCAGCACGCGGATCGTGGCGTCGGCCGCGAGCACCGGGTCGTTGCTGCCCGGCACGTAGGCGACGTCGCCTGCCGACAGGTCGCCGCTGTCGTCGCTGTCGAAATAGATCGAGGGAACCGAGAGCACCGGGTCGAAGTCGTCGCCGGCAATGCCGGCGCTCTGCGGCAGGAGCGAGAAGGTCTCGGTGCCGTTGCCCGTGTTCGTGACGGTGAACAGCAGCTCTTCCTGGGTCGCGCCCGCGAGCACGGTGACGACCGGGCTCGACAGCGTGACGACGACGTCGAGGATCTCGGCGACCTGGACGGTGTCGGTGTTGGAGACGGCGGTGAGGTCGGTGCCGCCCTGGTTGTAGTTGACGGTCGCGGTATTCGCGATGACCGTGCCGGCGGCCGTGCCTTCTGCGCGGACCGCCATCGGGGCGGCCAGCATCGAAACGCACGCGATCAGCCAGCAAAGGCTGTAACGCTCCATCTGCGTACTCCACTGCCGTAGTCGGCGCTGATAACAGTCGCCGGCCTTGGCAACGGATGTCCGCATCGGATGGAGGTCCCGGGAGCGGGTCCCGGCTCACAAGTGATGCGAGGCGGGGGCGATGCTACTTAATGTTTTTCGCGTTCCCGTGTGGCGGCGTTCACGTTTCCGCCGCGAGGAACGCAAAAGTCGCAGCGGATCGGCGGGAAACGGGAACTGCGTCGCAAGTTGCCTGCGCAGGCCGCGACGCAGGCACGGCGGCTAGTCGACGCGCAGCCGGAAACGGACGGTGAAGGACGGATTGCCGGCGACGCCGGCGGCATTCATCGTGCCGGTCGGCGCGACGCGGAAGCCGCGCACGGCGGCATCGAAGCCGTCCGCGTCCGGCACCGGCGTGTAGTTGTAGGGCGGCCCGCCGCCCGACTGGCTCGAGTAGCTGACGTTCGCGGCGTAATTGAACGCCAGGCCGCTCGGCGGCGAGCCGTTCGTGAAGCTGACCGGGTTGCCGGCCGTCGTCGCCACGTACATGCGCATATTGGCCGGCACCGGGTCGGTGATGACCAGCGTGCTCGCGTCCACCGTGCCCGGGCCCTGGTTGGTGACCGTGATCGAGTACTCGATCAGGCTGCCGGGCACGCGTTTCGGGTTGGTCGCCGCATTGACCGGGTCCTGCAGCACCTGCGAGACCTTGGCGACGACCAGGTTCGGCACCATGACGTTCACGACCGTCGGGTCGGTCGCGGTGTTGTTGGAAAGATCCAGGTCGAAATTCTGGCTCGAGACGGTCGCGGTGTTGACGGACATCGGCAACGCCGTCGGCCCGATCGCCACGGTCAGCGTCAGGTCCGGGAACGAGGCGCCGGGCGCCAGCGACGGCGGATGCGTGCAGGTCACGACCTGCGCGGCGGCGGCGCAGCTCCAGCCCGTGCCGGTGCCCGACACGTAGCTGAAGCCCGTCGGCAGCGTGTCGGTGACGGTGACCGTGCCGAGCTCCGGGTCCATCGCCACGGCGCCGTTGGTCACGCGCAGCGTGTAGCTGCCGGTGCTGCCGGCGTTGAAGTTGCCGGGGTGGGTCTTGGTGAGCTGCAGGTCCACGACCGGCTCGGTCGTGACGCTGACGACCTGCGCGGTGAGCAGCACCAGGTCGCCGCCGGCGGAAAACACCGTGGTCGCGCTGGTCTGGCCTGGCGCCAGCCAGGCGCTGACGTTGAAGGTGTCGACGTCCACGCCGTAGCTGGTGCTGACGCCGATCGAGTTGACGGTGCCGTCGTAGGGCTGCTGGGTCGGGTTGCTGCCGGCGACGACGATGCCGTCGTTCAGCACCGCGCCGTTGAAGCGCAGTTCCTCGCTGACGCCGTTCAGCGGCGTCGAGTTCTGCGGATCGCCCTCCCAGGCGACGATCGCCATGCGCCCGTCGATGCCGGTCGCCGGCACGCGGAAACCGTCGGGCGTGAGCGTCAGCGTGCTGCCGCGGAAGAACTGCAAGCCGTCGAAGACGTTGACCGCACGCAGGGCTTCGTTCGCGTGGCGGTAGACCACGACCAGGCTCCAGCCCGCGACCACGGCGGAGCTGTTGCAGTGCGGACTGCCGGTGGCGACGGTCAGGCCGCCGAAGGTAAAGTTGCCGTTGCCGGCGACGGCGGCGGTGACGTTGGCGAAGCCGCCGAAGAACGGGAAGTTCGTGCCGCCGGTCGAGAACGTCGTCGTGAACGTGCGGCTGGCGGTGACGGTGCTGCCGTTCAGCGTCACGCTGGCGTCCACCGTCGAGCCCGAGCCGCCCCAGTAGAGGTAGGCGGCGACGATCGTGGCGCCGGCCGGGACGCCGGTGACGGCGGCGGTGCTGGTGCTGCCGACCGTGCAGGAATTCGAGGTGTTCGGCTGCGTGCGCAGCGAGCCGCCGGTGGCGACGAAGTTGACGTTGCCGATGAAGCGCGCCGAGCGCGCAATCGGCGCCGCCTGCGCGCCGGCATCCGCCGCGCCGAGCAGGAGCCCGGCGCAGGCCAGCCATGTCAATGCACGCATGAGAATGCCTGTCGGCACGCAAGGACTCCCGGCGGCAGCGGCTGCATTCTAGCCGCGCGGCGCGGGGGCGTCAGTCCGCTTACGCGAAAGCGCTGATGGCGAGCAGCTGCACGATCGCCGCGACCGCAAACAGGACCGGGGTCGGCAAGCCGTTGTAGATGAATCGCGTGAACATCGTCCGTCTCCTCCGACGGATGATTTCACGAAGCCCGGCAGCGCCGCCGGGAGCGAGTCACAGATTGCGAAAGGGACGCACCCCTTACCTGGCATAAAAAAGGGACGCACCCCTTTTGAGGGTGCGTCCCCTTCAAAGGGGTGCGTCCCTTTAAGTTACATCGTGACGTTGACGGGCGAGTTCAGCGTGAAGCCGAGCACGGTGCCGGCCGGCAGCTCGACTTCGCCGCCGGTCTTCTTCGCGGCGGCGGTGCCGGCCGCGGCGCCGAGCAGGCCGCCGATCAGTGCGCCCTTGTCGTCATCCACCTGCTTGCCGACCACCGCGCCGACGATGGCGCCGCCGGCGATCTTGGCGGTGTCCTTGCCGGTGTCGCTCTTGGCGGCCGCCTGGGTGACGTTGCCGTTCACCATCGTGTCGCTGCCGTCGGCGAGCTGCAGGTTGTCGAAATTGAGGCCGAGCGTCGGCGTGCCGCCGATCTTCTTGCTGCCGGAGATGACCTGGCTGACCGAGCCCTGCAGCATGGCGCCCGACTTCGCGACCACCTTGCCGTCCACGACCAGGTCGTTGGTCAGGTAGGCCGAGATGCGGTCGCCGACCTTCGCGGTCTTGGTCGAGATCGCCGCCGGCAACTGCACCGACAGCGAGGTGCCCGCCGGGATCGTGTACTGGCGCGGGCCGGCCGGCGCCGGCTTCGGCGCGGCAGCAGCGGTCGTCGTGGCGGGTTTCGCCGCGGGCTTCGGCGCGGAGGCCTTCTTCAGCGCCTCTTCGCGGCGGGCGAGGTCCGCTTCCTTCTCCTGCAGCGCGAGCTCGGCCTCGCGGCGCGCGAGCTCTTCTTCCTTCGCCTTCATCTCGGCATCGGCGTCGATCTGCTCCTGCACGGCCGGATCATCGGTCGCGGCCGTCTGCGCAGGCTGCTGCTGGCCGCAGGCCGCGATCGCGAAAGCGGCCAGGGCGATCGGGAACAGTGAAAATGTCTTGCTGGAAATCATGTCGGGAATCTCCCTGATTCGCGGGGTGCGCTACGGTTTCAGAAACTCGATCCGGTCGTATAGCGCCTCGAGTTCCGGCACGAACAGGTTCCAGTCGGCGCCTTCGGCGTCATAGGACCAGTCGGAGGCCGCGAGCTTCTCGATGCGCAGTTCCGTCTGCAGCAGATAGTACCGCTTGCCGCGGGCGACGACAGCCATTCCGCGCCAGGAATCGTTGCGCCGCACCTC
>CAYXUJ010000051.1:13011-17098 GCA_964468395.1 uncultured Steroidobacteraceae bacterium | reverse complement strand
GACACGGGCCGCTGCCCGTTCAACCACACCGCCGGCGTCGGCCGGACCAACCGCGACTGGTGGCCGAAGCAGCTGCGCCTCGACCTGCTGCACCAGCACTCCGCGAAGTCCGATCCGATGGGCGCGGACTTCGACTACGCGCAGGCGTTCAAGCGCCTCGACTACAAGGCGCTCAAGCGCGATTTGCGCAAGCTGATGACCGACTCGCAGGACTGGTGGCCGGCCGACTTCGGCCACTACGGCCCGCAGTTCATCCGCATGACCTGGCACGCCGCCGGCACCTACCGCATCACCGACGGCCGCGGCGGCGGCGGCCGCGGCCAGCAGCGCTTCGCCCCGCTCAACAGCTGGCCGGACAACGTCAACATCGACAAGTCGCGCCGCCTGCTGTGGCCGATCAAGCAGAAGTACGGCGACGCGATCTCCTGGGCGGACCTGCTGATCCTCGCGGGCAACGTCGCGCTCGAGTCGATGGGCTTCAGGACCCTCGGCTTCGCCGGCGGCCGCGCCGACGTATGGGAGCCGGACGAGGACGTGAACTGGGGAGCGGAGATCGCCTGGCTCGGCGTGGACAAGCGCTTCGCCGGCGACCGCGACCTGCAGGCGCCTTTCGGCGCGACCCACATGGGCCTGATCTACGTCAACCCGGAGGGCCCGAACGCCAGCGGCGACTACCTGGCCGCCGCCAAGGACATCCGCATCACCTTCAGCCGCATGGCGATGGACGACGAGGAGACTGTCGCCCTGATCGCCGGCGGCCATACTTTCGGCAAGTGCCACGGTGCGGCGCCGGAGTCGCACAAGGGACCCGAGCCGGAGGGCGCGCCGATCGAGGCGCAGGGCCTCGGCTGGATGAGCGACTACGGCAGCGGCCACGGCAAGGACACGATCTCGAGCGGCATCGAGGTGACGTGGACGAAGACGCCGGCGAAGTGGAGCTACGACTACTTCGACCTGTTGTTCAAGTACGAGTGGGAACTGACGAAGTCGCCGGCGGGCGCGAAGATGTGGGTGGCCAAGGATGCGCCGGAGATCATTCCGGACGCGCACGTGCCCGGCAAGTTCCACAAGCCGACCATGCTGACCACCGACCTGACGCTGCGCTTCGACCAGGGCTTTGCGAAGATCTCGAAGAAATTCCGCGACGACCCAAAGGCGTTTGCCGACGCCTTCGCGCGCGCCTGGTACAAGCTCACGCACCGCGACATGGGGCCGCGCGCCCGCTACCTCGGGCCGGAGGTGCCGAAGGAGGAGTTCTCCTGGCAGGACCCGATCCCGAAGCTCAACCACAAGCTGATCGGCGACAAGGAGATCGCGGGCCTCAAGAAGCAGATCCTCGCCACGAAGCTGCCGGTGTCCGAACTGGTCTCGACCGCCTGGGCCTCGGCTTCCACTTTCCGCGGCTCGGACAAGCGCGGCGGCGCCAACGGCGCGCGCATCCGCCTCGCGCCGATGAAGGACTGGGAAGTCAACCAGCCGGCGCGGCTCGCGAAGGTGCTGAAGGCGCTCGAGGGCATCCAGGCCGGCTTCAACAGGAAGGCAGCGGGCGGGAAGAAAGTCTCGCTCGCCGACCTGATCGTGCTCGCCGGCTGCGCAGGCATCGAACAGGCCGCGAAGAAGGCGGGCGTCACGGTGAAGGTGCCGTTCTCGCCCGGGCGCATGGACGCCCGGCAGGACCAGACGGATCCCGGCAACATCGCCGTGCTCGAGCCGATCGCCGACGGCTTCCGCAACTACGTGAGCGGCAAGTACTCGGTGAGCCCCGAGGCGATGCTGGTCGACAAGGCGCAGCTGCTGACGCTCACGGCGCCGGAGATGACCGTGCTCGTGGGCGGCCTGCGGGTGCTCGGCGCGAACGTGAACGGCTCGGCGCACGGCGTCTTCACCCGGCGGCCCGGCGAGCTCACGAACGACTTCTTCGTGAACCTGCTCGACATGTCCACCGAGTGGAAACCTGCTGCCGGCAAGGACGGCGTCTATGAAGGGCGCGACCGCAAGACCGGCAGGGTCCGCTGGACCGGGACGCGCGTCGACCTCGTGTTCGGCTCCAACTCGCAGCTGCGGGCGCTGGCCGAGGTCTACGCGGGCGCCGGCGCGAAGAAGAAGTTCGCGCAGGACTTCGTGGCGGCCTGGGCGAAGGTGATGGACCTCGACCGCTTCGACCTCGCCTGAACGGCAAGGGGACTGTCCCCTTTTTCGCGAAGCGAGAAAGGCGGACTGTCCCCCCTTGCCGTTTTGCGCCGCATCATTGCGCCGACGGCGCCGTCCGGCGCAACATGCCCCCCTCGCATGCCCGCAAGGGCATCGGTACAGAAGAATCCCGAGGGGGCAGCATGAACTGGAAAATCGTCTTCATCGGCGGCGTCGTCTACTACGTGACGATGTTCGTCGTGTCCTTCGCGACCGGCTACGTCATCCACTCGCCGGACGGAATGCTCGCGGAGGCATATCGCGCCACGGCGTCGTTCTGGCGGCCCGAACTGAATGCAGTTCCGCCGGACATGATGGCGCTGCTGCCGATGTGGGTGACGACCGGCCTGATCGGCGCATTCATCGGCGCCGGCATCTTTTCGGTCGTGCGCTCCTCGCTCATGGGCGCGCCGTGGCAGCGCGGCCTCAAGTTCGGCGTCATCGCCGCCCTGTTCGCGGTGACCAACGCGATGGGGTACTGGGGCGTGTTCAACCTGCCGAACCAGATCTGGCACTGGTGGCTGGTCGACGCCACGATCCTGCACCTGGCCGGCGGCACCGTGCTCGGCATCGTCGCGCAGAAACTCGCGCCGGCCGGCAACTGACGCTGCAAGCCCTCGACCGGCGCTTCCCGCTGCAGCGCGCCGTGATCACCGGCGGCGCCAGCGGGCTCGGCCTCGCGGCCGCGGAGCTGCTGGCGGCGCGCGGCTGGAAGATCGCGCTGCTCGACCGCGACGTGCCGCGCCTCGCGCAGGCCGTGCTCGCGATCCGCGACCGGGGCGCCTCGCACTGCGAGGGCCACGCCGTGGACATCACCGACGAGCGCGCGGTCAGGGCCGCGATCGACGACTTCGCCGCGCGCCACCGCGGGCTCGACTTCGCGCTCAACTCCGCCGGCGTCGCCGTCGCCGGCGACCTGCTCGAATCCTCCGCCGACGACTGGCAATGGATCCTCGGCATCAACGTGATGGGCGTGGTGCACAGCTGCCGCGCGGAAGCGCCGCACATGGTCGCCTCGCGCGGCGGCCTGATCGTCAATGTCGCGAGCGCCGCGAGCTTCGCCTGCAGCAGCCGCATGGGCGCCTACAACGCATCGAAAGCCGCGGTCGTGGCGCTGTCGGAGACGATGTTCCAGGAGCTGGCCGAGCACGGCGTGCACGTCGCCGTGGCGATGCCCGGCTTCTTCCGCACGCGGCTGATGGAGCATGCGCGCGCGCCGGCGGATGCGCGCGGCTTCGCGCAGAAGATGATGCAGCGCTCGAACCTCGAGGCCGGCCCGGTGGCGGCGGAGATCCTCGCGCGCGCTGCCGCCGGCGCGACGCACATCGTGCTGCCGGGCGGCTACCGCTGGCTGTGGCGCTACAAGCGCCTGGCGCCGCGTTCCTTCCTGCGCTGGCTGGCGCGGATCCGCCAGCGCACCTTCTCACGCAGGAGCTGAACCGATATGTACCTGTGGATGAAACTGCTGCACATCGTCGCCGTCATCATGTTCCTCGGCAACATCACGACCGGCGTGTTCTGGCACCGCCACGCCGCGCGCACCCGCAACCCGCGGCTCATCGCCCACGCGATGGACGGCGTGATCAGGAGCGATCGCCTGTTCACGGTGCCGAGCATCGTCGTCATCATCGTCACCGGCGTGATCGCGGCGATCCAGGGCGGCATGCCGCTGCTGCGCACCGGCTGGATCGCCTGGACGCTGCTGCTGTTCGGCATTTCCGGCATCCTGTTCATGGCGCGCGTCGCGCCGCTGCAGCGGCAGCTGTTCGCCGCCGCCGAGGCCGGCGCGGCGAGCGGCTCGTTCGATTACGACGCCTACCACCGCCTCGCCATGCGCTGGGAAATCTGGGGCGCCGGCGCCACGCTGACGCCGTTCATCGGCCTGGCGCTGATGGTG
>CAYXUJ010000051.1:0-12911 GCA_964468395.1 uncultured Steroidobacteraceae bacterium | reverse complement strand
CCAGGTTGTTGCG
Organism: uncultured Steroidobacteraceae bacterium; assembly: GCA_964468395.1. Taxonomy (GTDB): domain Bacteria; phylum Pseudomonadota; class Gammaproteobacteria; order Steroidobacterales; family Steroidobacteraceae; genus SCUD01. The sequence continues at coordinate 12,898 of CAYXUJ010000051.1, read as the reverse complement.
GACCTGCTCCTTCAGCGACGGCATGGGCGAATGCTAGCGCAGGACGGCAGCCCGCGGCAGGCGTTCAGGCCAGCCGCCAGACCAGGGTCTGGTTGTTGGCCGGCATGGCGTGGTCCGCGACCAGCGTGAATCCGGCCGCGCGCGCCAGTTCGTCCACCGCCTCGAAGTCGCGGATGCCGCTTGCCGGGTCGCGCGCGCGCAGCATTTCGTCGAACGATTCGTTGCTCGGCGAGGTGTAGCGGCCGCCGTAGCGGAAAGGGCCGTAGATGACGAGCACGGTCGCGGGCTTGGCGATCGCCGGCAGGTTGGCGAAGAACGCCTGCACCTGCGGCCAGTGCATGATGTGCAGCGTGTTGGCCGTGTAGACGCCGTCCACGCGCCGCACGTCCCACGGCGTCTGCATGACGTCGATCTCGACCGGCTGGCGCAGGTTGCTCAAGCCCTCGTTGAACACGCGCTTGCGCAGCCCCGGCATCGCCTCCGCGATCTCCGACGGCTGCCAGACGATCCACGGCATGCCGTTGGTGAAATAGACCGCGTGCTGGCCGGTGCCGCTGCCGATCTCGAGCACGTGCGTCGTGTCGGCAAAGGCCTTGCGCAGCACCTGGAGGATCGGGCCCTTGTTGCGCTCGCAGGCCTCGGAGTAGGGCATGGGCACGATGCCGGTGCGCTTCGGCATGTCAGCGCAACGCCATCGTCCAGGCGAGGGACAGCAGCGCCACCGCCGCGGCGCCCGCGGCCCATTGCAGGCGATGGCGGCCCGGCGCCGGCATCGGCAGCCGCGCGCAGGCCGCGCCGGTCGCGGCGCCGACCACGAAGCCGGCGAGGTGCGCCAGGATGTCGGTGTTCTCGCCGCCGGTGCCGGTGAAGGCGAGCAGCGCGACGCCGCCGATCAGCGGCGCGCTGCGCCGCATCCACTTCGACCAGTTCTGCAGGTGCCGGCGCCAGCCATAGGCGGCCACCAGCCCGAGCGCCGTGAACACGGCCGTGGACGCGCCGAGCAGGTGATGCTGCGGCGGGTGCAGCAGGGCGTCCACGCCGTAGGCGAAGCCGCCGCCGACCAGCACCAGCAGCCAGGCGACGCCGGGCCCGAACAGGCGCGCGGCCGGGTAGCCGAACAGCGCGCCGAACGCGAGGTTGGACAGCAGGTGCAGCACGTCGCCGTGCAGCGTCAGCGCGGTCAGCACGCGCCACCATTCGCCGCGCGCCAGGAAGCCCGCGTCGAGCACGCCGGCCGATTTCCAGTTGTGGCCGCCGGCATTCGTCAGCACCGCGAAGGTGACGGCGATCAGCACCAGCGCATAGCCGATCACGCCGTAGAGCGCGTGCGGATGGTTCGGCCAGACCACCGGCGGCGCCGGCGGGCGGCGGTTCTCGCGCAGGTAGTGCCGCAGCTCGTGCGCCGCGCGGGCATGGTGCTCGGGCTCGACCCACAGGCTGGCGCCGGTGGCGGTGGTGCGCCGCTCGTAGGGGATGCCGACCGCGTCCAGCAGGAACGCCCAGTCGGCGCACTCGGCGGGGGGCAGCTCGGGGGTCAGGGGTATCCGGAGCAAGGAAACCATCTCGCGGGCGGCAGGGTCTCTATAAATGGTGCCAGAGGGGCGGGTATCAACTAGAGTATTTGCCATGTTTGCAGAGAAACGCGAACAAGCGCCCGAGGCGGACGAGCGCCTGGGCCGCTGGATCCTCGGCGGGGTGATCCTGATCGCACTGGGCGCCGGCGCCTGGTACTGGCAGAAGCGCCAGGCCGCGGAGCCGGAACCGGCGACTGTCGCCGAGGACGCGATCGCGACCGGGCCCGCCGTGCGCAACCCGATCGAGACGCCGGCTGGCACCGACCCGGCGCTGTCGGCCACCGACCAGGCCGCGGCGCTGATCGGCGCCGAGCGCTTCGCGGCGATGTTCGTGCCGGACGATTTCGTGCGCAACATCGTCGCCACCGTGGACAACCTCGCGCGCGCGAAAGTGGCGGCGCGCATGAATCCGGCGAAGCCGCCGGATGGCGCATTCGTCACCGCCGGCGGCGAGGGCAGCCTGGTGCTGGGCGCCGCGAACTTCGCGCGCTACACGCCCTGGGTCGAGCTGGTGGACTCGCTCGATCCGGACGCGACCGTCGAGCTGTATCGCCGGCTCTACCCGCAGTTCCAGGCGGCGTACGAGAGCCTCGGCAACCCGGACGGTTATTTCAACGACCGCGTGATCGAGGTGATCGACCACCTGCTCGAGACGCCGGTGCCGCCGGACACCATCGCGCTGACGCGCCCGAACGTGATGTACCAGTTCGCCGACCCGGCGCTCGAGGCCGAATCCGCCGGCCGCAAGCTGCTGCTGCGCATGGGCCCCGGCAACGCCGCGCGCGTCAAGATGAAACTGCGCGACATCCGCTTCCGCATCGCGTCGTAAGAACCTCAGAGGGGACAGTCCACCTTTTTCGCTGCGCGAAAAAGGGGACAGTCCCCTGTTACTTCTCGACGCTGCGCCAGACGCCCTCGCGGCGCGGGTCGGCCGCGCCCTCGAGCGAGCCGTCGGCGTGCAGCACGACGCCGTGCAGGCCCGACTCCTCGCCGCGGCCGGCCTTGACCGTGATGCCGCGCTCCGCGAGCGCCGCCAGCAGGTCGGGCGAAAACTTCGACGCCTCGCCGAAATAATCGGCGCCGCGCGCGATCAGGTTCGGCAGGTCGATGGCCTGCTGCAGCGGCAGCCCCCAGGCGAGCAGGCCGAGGAGCGTCTTGGCGTTGTAGCCGAGGATCGCCGAGCCGCCGGGCGAACCGAGCGCGGCGATCGCCTTGCCGTCGCGGTCGAGCACGATCACCGGCGCCATCGACGAGCGCGGCCGCTTGCCGGGCGCGACGGCATTCGCCGCCTCCTCGCCGCCCACGAAAGGATCGAACGAGAAATCCGTGAGCTGGTTGTTCAGCACGAAGCCGCCGACCGCGCGGCCGGAGCCGAATATCGACTCGACCGTCGTGGTCATCGAGGCGACGTTGCCGGCGGCATCCACCACCACGAAATGGGATGTGCCGCTGGCTTCGTTGGTCGCATCAGGCCCGCGTTGGATCGGCGCGGGATTGCCGGCGGGCGGAACAGGACCTGACACCGCGCCGATCAACGCGGTTCGGCGCGCGATGTAGCCTGGGTCGAGCAAGCCCTCGACCGGAACCTCGACGAACGCCGGATCTGCCACCCACTTGTCCCGATCGGCATACATCAGGCGGCTCGCCTCGGCGAACAGGAACCACGCCTGCGCATCGCCGGGCCCGCGCGCAGCGATGTCGGTGCGGTCGAGGATCGCGAGCAGCTGCAGCAGCGCGACGCCGGACGACGGCGGCGGCGGCACGCAGACGACATAGACGAGGTACGGGCCGCACAACGGGTCGGCCATGCGCGGCTGGTAGGCATGCAGGTCGGCGCGCGACATCGCGCCGGGCCGCGGCGGCGCGCTGACCCGGCGGATGATCTGGTCGGCGAGCGGCGGCTCGAGCAGCGCGCGCGGCCCGTGCACGGCGAGGTGACGCAGCGTCGCCGCATAGGCGGGATTGCGGAACGGCTCGCCGGCCTGCAGCGGGCTGCCGTCCGGGTGCGAGAACAGCGCTTTCACGTCCGGTTCGCCGGCCTGCGGAAAGCTGCTGCCGGCGAAGCGCGCCAGCCGTTGCGGAACCGGAAAGCCTTCCTCTGCGGCACGGATGGCCGGCTCGAGCAGGCGCTGCCAGGGCAGTGCGCCGTGGCGCGCGTGCGCCATGCCGAGCATCGCGACCGCGCCCGGCACTCCGGTCGAGCGGCCGGAGAGCACGGCGTCCCGGTACGACAGCGGTTCGCCGCGCTCGTCCATGAACAGCGAGGCGGTCGCCGCGGCCGGCGCCGTCTCGCGGCCGTCGTACGCAGTGATGCGGCCGCTGGCCGCATCGTAATAGAGCAGGAATGCGCCGCCGCCGATGCCGGAACTCTGCGGTTCCACCAGCCCGAGCATCGCCTGCACGGCGACCGCGGCATCGGCCGCCGTGCCGCCGGCGGCCAGCACCTCGAGGCCGGCCTCGACTGCCAGCGGATTGGCCGCGGCGACGCCGGCGCTGCGGCGCGCGTCTTCGTGGACCGGAACGGCGACGTGCCCGCAGCCGGCCAGCAGGACGGCGAGCAGGGCAGCGGGCAAACAGCGGGATTTCGCGATCAGCGAACGTACGGGCATCGGCGATTCCAGTCAGGCCGCGGTCGGCGCGACATTATCGCCGCGTGCCAGGCAAAAACAGAGGGGCAGCGGGCGCGACCCGCCGCCGCCTCTTCAGCGCCAGCCGGCGTCGCGCGCGGCCATCTCCGCCGCGGCGTCGAGCGGCTCGCCCTCGATCGCCGCATCCACGGCGCGCAGCACGACCATCGGCATCGCCGCGGCGGGACGCAGCTCGCCCGTGAGCGGCGGCGCGGCCGCCAGCACCTGCAGCTGCCACTCGCCGCCGGCGCGGCAGGCGAGGCCCGCGAGCGCGGTTTCCTGCTGCAGGTGGAAGGTGCGGCACCAGGCGCCGGCGTGATCGCGGAAGGTGAAGCCGACCTGCGGCCCGCCGGTGCCGAGGCTGCCGGCGAGCTGCCGGGTCAGCGCGGCATCCAGGTCGCCGCGCGCGACCAGGCCCGCCGCCGTTTCCTCATACGGCGCCGCCGGCCCGCGCGTGACCAGCACGCCGATCGCGAGCCCGAGCGCGACCGAGGCCGCGATCGCGCTCCACTGCGGCAGGCGCCAGCCCGCCAGCAGCGCCTGCGCCGCCGGCGGCAGCATGCGCCGCGCGGCGAGGTCGATCACGGGCGCCGCGACCGGCGGCGCGGCGAGGCTCGCCAGCTGGTTCGGCACGGGCTCGTCGAGCACGCTGCCGTAGGCCGCCCTCACGCTGGCGGCGAGCGCGCGGTGGCGCTCGATGCGGCGCGCGACCTCGGGATCCTTCGCCATCGCTTCTTCGATCTCGGCGCGCGCCACGAGGTCGAGCTCGCCGTCGGCGTAGGCCATCAGCATCTCGTCGGAAAATCTCATGTCGGTTTCCCCAGCAGCGTTTGCAGGGTCTCGCGCCCGCGCGCGAGGCGGCTGGTCAGCGTGCCGATAGGGATGCCGAGCGTCTCGGCCGCCTCCTTGTAGGAGAGCCCCTCGACCAGCACCAGCGCGATCGCCAGGCGCTGCTCCTCCGGCAGACGCGCCATCGCCGCCTGCACCGACAGCGCAATGTCGCGCGCCGCGGCCGAGGCGTCGCCGACCGCTGCGCCGGCTTCTTCCGGCGCATGCACGCGGTCGCGCCGGCGGCGCGCGCGTATCTCGTCGATCCAGGCGTTCTTCATGATGCCGAACATCCAGCTGTCCAGTCGCGATCCGGGCCGCCACTGGGCGGCACGGGCCAGAGCTTTCTCCACCGCCGACTGCACGAGGTCGTCCGCGTCCTGGACGTTGCGCGTGATCACCCGGGCGAAGCGCCGCAGTCGCGGCAGCAGTTCGCCGAGTTGCGCGCGCACTTCGTCGGTCGGCGTTGGCGTACTCATGAAGCTATACGTCCGGCACGGCCCGGATCTTCCCCCGCGGATGAAAACACCGGCCCGGGGCGTATTCCAGACGGGGACCGGGCGCCGGGATGCTAGCATTTCCGGGCTGCGACCCGGCCGAGGAGCGCCTGATGAGCCGGCTGCGTCGATTGATATGGGCGGTGCTGATCGCGGGCTGCGCGGCAGCGCGCGCCGCTGCGCAGATCGGGCTGCCGCCCCTGCCGCTGCCGCCGGTCACCGAGCCGGTGACCGGCACGCTGCGCAGCGCCCAGTCCACGGTGTTCGCCGAGGCCCGCGAGCTGCGCATCCGCGAGCTGCTGCAGAGCGAGCGCGCGACGGTCGAGGCCGACCCGCTGGGCCAGCCGATCCTGCGCCGCCAGGTCGGCGCGCTGTCGCCGTCGCCGGAGGCGCTCGCCGCTGCGCTGGCGCGCGGCTTTGCCGTGCTGCGCGAGGAGGCGCTCGCCGGGCTCGGGCTGCGGCTGGTCGTGCTGCAGGCGCCGGAGGGCATGTCCACGCGCCGCGCGCTGAAGGAGCTGCGCAAGCTCGATCCCGGGGGCAGCCACGATTTCATCCATCTCTATCTCGACAGCGGCGCGCTGCTGCAGGCGGAAATCCCGCCCCCGGATGCCGGGGCATCGCCGTCGCCGGCGGCGGACGCGCGCCGCGTCGGCCTCGTGGACAGCGGCGTCGACGGCACGCATCCGGCGCTGGCGGGAGCGACGATCCTGCGCCAGGGCTGCGACGGCGCGGTGCTGCCGGCGACGCACGGCACGGCGGTCGCGTCGCTCCTGGTCGGCGACGGCGGCGGGTTCCGCGGCGTGCTGCCGGGCGCGACGCTGTATGCGGCCGACGTCTTCTGCGGACACGGCGGCGGCTCGATTGCGCTGCTCGCGGTCGCGCTCGACTGGATGGCGCGCGAGCGGGTCGCGGTCGTCAACGTCAGCCTGGTCGGCGCGAAGAGCGTGCTTCTGACCGGGCTGGTGCGGGCGATGACGCAGCGCGGCCACCTGCTGGTCGCCGCGGTGGGCAATGACGGCCCGTCGGCGCCGCCGCTCTATCCCGCTGCCTATCCCGAAGTCATCGGCGTGACCGGCGTGGATCGCAAGCAGCGCGTCCTGCCGGAGGCGGGCCGCGGCGAACACGTGGATTTCGCCGCGCCGGGCGCCGACCTGCGGGCGGCGGAGCTGGGCGGCGGCTTCGGCGCGGTGCGCGGCACTTCGTTCGCGACGCCGGTCGTCGCCGGGCTGCTGGCGCGGCAGTTGTCCGTGCCGGATGCGCCGCAGGCCCGGGCGGCACTGGCCGCGCTCGAATCGGAAGCCACGGATCTCGGCCGCAAGGGCACCGATACGACTTATGGTAAAGGGCTGGTCGGCGCCGGCCTGCTGGCCGAGGCTCCCTGAGCCGGGAAGAAACCGGGGTTCCCGGACGTACTTGCTGGTGAGAACCGCGGATTGGCCGCGGGGGTCACAGGAGCAAGTCCATGAAAAATGCAAAATGGCTGGCAAGGATCGCGGTGGCCACCGTGCTGGCCACAGCGGGCGTGGCGCAGGCCCAGGTCCTGGGCGGCGGCATCAACGGCGGCGTCGGCGGTTCGCTCACCGGCGGACTCGGCAACGGCGGCCTGGGCAACATCGGCGCGACCGGCAGCGGCGCGGTGAATGGCACGCTGGGTGCCGGCACCGATGCCGTCGGCCGCACGCGCGACACCGGCTCACGCATCAAGAGCCGGGCGCAGGAGACCGCGGCGCAGACCCGCGACCAGGCCGCATCGACGGCGGCTTCCGGTGCGGCGACCGCGTCGGGCGCCCTGCACTCGACGGCCGACACGGCACTCGATGCGACGGCGTCGGTCTCGGCCGCGGCGGAGACAGCCGGCGAGGCCGGTTCAACCGCCGAAATCCCGGGCGAGAACCTCTCGGGCGACGTGGCGGGCAATGTCGCGGGCAGCGGCTCCGGCATGGTGAACAGCGCCGGTCGCGAAGCCGGCGAGGCGGAGCCGGTTGCCGACGACGAGCCGAATGCAGCGCCGCGTCGGCAGCCGCGCAGCGAGCGCGCCGAGCGTGCGCCGGAACCGGCGACTGCGCCGGCCCCGGAGCCGCGCCGCAACGTGCGGGCCGGCGGCAAGGCTGACGCGGGCGGCGGGTTCGCCGTCTCGGGCGACGGCTCGGCGTCCGCCAATGCGAATGCCTCGGCCGGAGCGGACGCTTCCATCGAGAAGTGAGCCGGACGGCAGGCAGTTCGGGCGGCGGGAGAGGGATCTCCCGCCGCTTTTTCATTCACTTACGGCCGGGCTTGCAGGCGGGGGCATCGAGGCGTGTAATCTGGAAACGTGGACAAGCCGTAGGAGGACCCTGCCAATGCACGACGAGCTGACCACGTTGCCCGGAATCGGGCCGGCCATCGCCGCCGATCTCCGCCACCTGGGCATTCACTCGATCAAAGACCTCGCCGAATCCAATCCAGAACAACTCTTCCAGCGACTGCAGAAAATCACCGGACACGAACAGGAGCCCTGCCTGCTCTACACGTTCCGCTGCGCCGCCTACGCGGCGCGCACGCCGGAACCGCAGCCGGACCTGCTGAAATGGTGGAACTGGAAAGACCGCCGCCTCGACGACTGACTGCGAAGGGGACGCACCCCTTCGAAGGGGACGCACCCCTTCAGCGTGTGACATATGAGAAGGCCCCCCTCGCGGGGGCCTTCGTCTTGCGGGGTTCCCGGGCGAAGGATTCGGGTCCGGATGGCGTCTAAAGAGACGATGGCAGACCTTGTGCACGTCGACCGGGCCACGGCCCGCCGGATTCTCGGCGGGGACGAGGCCGCGTTCCGCGAGCTGTTCGACCGCTTTTTCCCGCGGTTGTACCGGTTCGCGCTGGCACGCCTGAACGGCGACGCCGACACGGCCCGCGACGTCGTGCAGCAGACCTTCTGCAATGCGATCGAGCGGCTCGACGGCTATCGCGGCGAGGCGGCGCTGTACACCTGGTTCTGCCAGATCTGCCGCAACGTGATCGCCGACCATTTCCGGCGCAAGGGCCCGGGCACGTCGCGCGTCGTCCTGCTGGAGGACCAGCCGAATGCGCGCGCGATCCTCGATGCGCTGACGGCGCCCGCGTCGGAGGAGCCCGAGACCGGCGCCTGGCGCCGGCAGGTTCACCGGCTGGTGGAGGCGACGCTCGACGCGCTGCCGGGCAACTACGGCGACGTGCTCGAGTGGAAGTACCTCGACGGCGAATCCGTGGCCGAGATCGCACGCCGGCTCGGCCTCGGGCAGAAGGCGGCGGAATCGCAACTGGCCCGCGCGCGCGCGGCGTTTCGCGAGGCAGTCGGCGAGATCGCCGGCGCAGCGGATGAACTGACTGGATCGCTGGGCAGGAGCCCGGGGTAAAGGACATGACGAACGAATCGAACGGACAGCAGCCGGGCACCGACATGGTCGGCGAGCTCATCCGCGCCGCCGGCCGGCGCACGGAACCGCCGGCGCAGGCGTACCAGCAGGTGCTCGGCGCCTCGCTCGCGGCATTCCGCGAGAAGACCACGCGGCGCCGCGAGCGCTTCTGGCTGGTCGGCGCGCTCGCCGCAGGGCTTGCCGCGGTGTCGGTCGCGGTGCTGCTGCAGTGGCAGCCGGCGCCGATGCAGCCGCGCGTCGCAACCGTCGCGCGCACGATCGGCGCGGTGGAAGTTGCCGCCGGCGACGACTGGCGCACGCTGTCCGGCTCGCGCACGCGGCTGTCGGCCGGCGACCGCATCCGCACGCGCGCCGGCGGCGGCGCCGCGCTCACCCTGCCGGGCGGCTCGTCGCTGCGGCTCGCCGCCGCGACGGAGCTGGCGCTCGATGCGCCGCGGCAGTACCGGCTGCTCGAGGGCACGCTGTACCTCGACAACCGCGGCAGCGTCGGCACCGGTTTCCGGATCGGCACGCCGGTCGGCACGGTGCGCGACGTGGGCACGCAGTTCGAGCTCAGCGTCGCCGACAACACGCTGCGCCTGCGCGTGCGCGAGGGCCGCGTCGAGATCGAGCGCGGCGGGCACACGCTCAGCAGCTCCGCGGGCGAGCAGCTCGACGTCGACCTGCTGGGCGGCGTCTCCCGCTCGTCGATCGCGGCGACCGACCCGGCCTGGCAGTGGGCCGAGACGCTGGCGCCGGCGCCGGACATCGACGGCAAGCCGGCGAGCGAGCTGCTCGCCTGGGTCGCACGCGAGACCGGCCGCCGTCTGCGCTACCAGACGCCGCTGGTCGAACAGCGCGCGGCCACCGTGATCCTGCACGGCAATATCCGCCACCTGGCGCCGCTCGCGGCCCTCGACGCGATGCTGGCGACCACCGACCTCGAATACGTGCTGGTCGGGGATACAATGGAGGTCCGTGCCAAGGCGGAGTGACGGCCTCCGTGATGAGGAAACTGCCGCTGCTGCTGGCGTGCCTGGCGGGCGCCGCCGGCGCCGCCGAATACCGCGGGCAGTCCCTGGAAGCCGCGCTCGAACAGCTGCGTGCCGGCGGCCTCGAACTGTTCTACAGCAGCGACCTGGTCAAGCCCTGGATGCGCGTCGAGCAGGAGCCGCGCGCGATCGAGCCGAAGGCCCTGCTGGGCGAGATCCTCGCGCCGCACGGCATCACCTGGACCGACGGGCCTGACGGCAGCCTGCTGCTGGTGCGCAGCCGGCCGCAGGCGCCGCGCGCCGCGGCACCGGGCGCGGCTTACCGTCCGGCGCCGGCGCCGCTGGACTCGGTCGTGGTCAGCGCCAGCTACTACCGCTTCGGCGACGAGGCGCCGTTGTCGCCGACGCTGCTGACCGCGGAGCAGCTCGAATCGCAACCCGACATCGGCGAGGATCCGCTGCTCGCGATCGGGCGCCTGCCCGGCGTCGCGCGCCAGGATTTCTCGAGCCGCGTCAACCTGCGCGGCGGCACCGACACCGAGACGCTGGTGCGCTTCGACGACCTGCGGCTCTACAACCCCTACCACCTGAAGGATTTCTTCGGCGCGATCAGCAGCATCGATCCCGGCATCATCAGCGACATCCAGGTCTACACCGGCGGCTTCCCGGTCAGCTTCGGCGACAGCGCGAGCGGCGTCGTCGACATCGCCCCGCGGCTGCCGGGCGACCGCCTGCACGGGCAGGCGGTGCTGTCGCTGTTCACCGCCGGCGTCACGGCCGGCGGCACGTTCGCGGACGGCGCCGGCGACTGGTCGATGGCGGCGCGTCGCGGCAACATGGATTACTACCTCGACTGGATCGATGCGGATCTCGGCGAGCCGGACTACTACGACCTGTATGCGCACACCGGCCGGCGCGTCAACGACTGGCTCGCGGTGTCGATGAACTCGCTGCTGTTCGACGACCGCATCGTCGCGACCGACAACGACCGCGAGGAAATCGCGACGGCGGAGTATCGCGACGAGTACCACTGGCTGCGCTTCGATCTCGGCGAGCCCGACGGGCTCGGCGGTCGCGTGCTCGCAGCCTATACGCGACTGGAGAGCGAGCGCAGCGGCACCGCCGACCTGCCCGGCGTCGGCAGCGGCTCGCTGTCGGACCAGCGCCACTTCACGATCCGCTCGCTGCAGGCCGACGGCTGGTTGCGGGTCGGGGCGCACTCGCTGCTGCAGGCCGGCGCCGAGTGGCGCCAGCAGGACGGCTGGTACAGCTACCAGGACCAGGCTGAGTTCGAGCTCCTGTTCCTGACGCCGGGGGCGCCGACGGAGGCGACACGCTCTCGCTCGCTCACCGTGCGGCCCTCGGGCCACCAGAGCGCGGCGTACCTGAACTGGCGCTACGACCCGTCGCCGCAGTTCGCGACCGACCTCGGCCTGCGCTGGGACACGGAGTCGCTCGCGCCGGACGATGGCTGGCACTGGAGCCCGCGGGCGGTGGTGATGTGGCGGCCGCGGGACGACACGCGGTTGCGGCTCGGCTGGGGCCGCTACTACCAGTCGCAGGCGATCAACGAGCTGCAGGTGTCAGACGGCGAGCGCCGCTACCAGCCCGCGCAGCGCGCGACGCACCTGGTGGCGAGCCTCGAGCACGACCTGACGCGGGCGCTGAGACTGCGCGCCGAGGTCTATCGCAAGGAATACGACCGGCCGTTCGCGCGCCACGAGAACCTGCTCAACACGCTGGTGGTGCTGCCGGAGCTCAAGCCCGACCGCATCCTGATCGAGCCGGACGAGGCGCTGTCGGAAGGCGTCGAGCTGTCGATGACCTACCAGGCCGGCGAATACTCAGGCTGGCTCAGCTACACGCACTCGCGCGTGCGCGACAAGGTGGACGGCGAGTGGCTGCACCGCAGCTGGGACCAGCGCGACTACGCCAGCGCCGGCGTGAGCTGGCGCGGCGCGCGCTGGGAAGCGTCGCTGGCCGGCACCTGGCACCGCGGCTGGCCGACCAGCGACGTCGAACTGCTGACGCTCGAGCCGTTTCCGCTGGTCGAAGTCGGCAAGCGCAACGCGGCGCGGATTCCAGAGTACCTGCGCTTCGACTTCCGGATCGCCCGCCGCTTCGAGTTCGAAACGGCGGGCGAGCTGACGGCGTTCTTCGAGGTGAACAACCTGTTCGCCCGCGTCAACGACTGCTGCGTCGAGTACCAGCTCGAGGACGAGGAGCAGGAAGAAGTCTTCCTCGACGTCGAGACGACCGACTCGCTCGCTTTCGTGCCGTCGGTGGGCGTGACCTGGAAGTTCTGATCAGGTTGCCGGCGCGGCCGCGGCCTCTGCCGCGGGCGGCGCCGGCGACTGGTCCGTGTTCCAGATGTCGAGGCTCGACAGCCACTTGCCGTCCACGTTGCGGCGCACGTCCACGAAGTTGCCGCTGGCGACGACGGCGCCGCTCGCGTCGGTGAACGTGTAGGAGCCGTAATGCCAGGCGGTGTCGCCCGACACGCCCGCGGAGTTGCCGTCGATGTTCAGCGTCAGCCCGGCAGCCTGTGCAGCGCTGCTCTGCTGCGCGATCATTTCCCGGATCGCATCCGTGCCGGTCGCGGCCTTGGCGCCATGCGGCATGACGACGGCGTCGGCCGTGTAGAAGCCGACGAGCTTGTCGACGTCGCCGGAATTGAAGGCCATTTCCCACTCGTCGGCGCTGGCGACGATTTCGGCCGCAATCGCCGAGGTATCCACCGCCGCCGGCTGGCAGCCGGCAAGCGCAAGAAAGCCGGCGGCAATGGCCGCGGCCGATGTGAGTTTCTTCATCGTTTTCCCCCTCTGGTCGGTATGGAGTGGCCGCCGCACGCGGCGGCCATTAGCATCTTACACCCATAAGGGGACGCACCCCTTTGAAGGGGACGCACACCTTCAAAGGGGTGCGTCCCCTTCGGGAGTGTCATGCGCGATCTCACCCAGGGACCGATTCCCGGCCATCTCGTGGCGATGGCGATCCCGATCGGCGTCG
>CAYXUJ010000050.1:0-17118 GCA_964468395.1 uncultured Steroidobacteraceae bacterium | reverse complement strand
CCACCATCCCGATCCTGCTCGACGGCGACACCGGCTACGGCAACTTCAACAACGTGCGCCGCCTGGTGCGCAAGCTCGAGCAGCGCGGCGTCGCCGGCGTGTGCATCGAGGACAAGCTGTTCCCGAAGACCAACAGCTTCATCGACGGCGACCGGCAGCAGCTCTCCGACATCGACGAGTTCTGCAGCCGCATCAAGGCCGGCAAGGACGCCCAGCGCGACGACGACTTCTGCCTGATCACCCGCACCGAGGCCTTCATCGCCGGCTGGGGCCTCGACGAGGCGCTGAAGCGCGCCGAGGCCTACCATGCCGCCGGCGCCGACGGCATCCTGATCCACAGCGCCCTGTCGCGCCCGACCGAAGTGCTGGCGTTCAAGAAGGAATGGGGCGACCGCCTGCCGGTCGTGATCGTGCCGACCAAGTACCACTCGACGCCCACCGAAGTGTTCCGCGAGGCGGGCTTCTCGCTGGCGATCTGGGCCAACCACCTGCTGCGCGCCGCGGTGACGGCGATGCAGGAGACGGCGGCCACCATCGCCCGCGAGCAGAACCTGCGCTCGGTCGAGGACCGCATCGCGCCGGTCAAGGAGCTGTTCCGGCTGCAGGGCGCCTCCGAGCTGCAGGAGGCCGAGGAGCGCTACCTGCCGCGCCGCGACGTGCGCTCGCGCGCGCTGATCCTCGCCGCCTCGCGCGGTTCGGAGCTCGGCGAGCTGACCGAGCAGCGGCCGAAGACGATGGTGAAGGTGCGCGGCAAGCCGCTCCTGTCGCACATCGTCTCGGCCTACAACGCCGCCGGCATCAAGCGCATCCAGGTGGTGCGCGGCTGGCGCGCCGAGGCCGTGGACCTGCCGTCGCTCAGCTACGCCGACAATCGCGAATACGCGGACTCGGGCGAGCTGCTGTCGCTGGCCTGCGGCCTGGCTGCCGAGCCGGACGACGCGATGGACCTGTACGTCTCCTACGGCGACGTGATCTTCCACCACTACATCCTCGACGCGCTGGCCGAGACCGGCGACGAGTTCGCGATCGCGGTGGACACCGACTGGCGCGAGTCGGCGAACCGCGGCCGCGCAGCGGACTACGTGCGCTGCAGCCAGCCGCACTCGCGCCGCAACTTCTACCAGCAGGTGTACCTCGAGTCGGCGGGCGAGGACCTGCCGGAGGACCGCGTGCACGGCGAGTGGATGGGATTCCTCAAGGTGGCGGCCGCGGCGCTGCCGAAGTTCCGCGCCGCCGTCGCCGAGCTCGCGGCCGACCCCGCCAACCGGCAGGCCAAGATGCAGGCCGTGCTGGCCGAGTTGATGCGCCGCGGCGAGCGCGTGCGCGTCATCTACACGACCGGGCACTGGCTCGACGTGGACAGCCTCGAGGACGTGCTGGCGGCGAGCGAGTTCGGATGATCCGGGCGGGGTCGTTCGTCGCCGCCGCCGCGGAGCGGGGCCTCGGCCTGTACTCCGGCGTGCCCTGTTCCTACCTGACGCCGTTCATCAACCACGCGATCGGGTCGGCGCGCATGCGCTACGTCGGCGCGGCGAACGAGGGCGACGCGGTCGCGATCGCCGCGGGCGCGAGCCTCGGCGGGCGCCCGGCCGCGGCGATGTTCCAGAACTCCGGCCTCGGCAACGCCGTCAGCCCGCTGACCTCGCTGACCCACACCTTCCGCATTCCCGTGCTGCTGATCGTCACCTGGCGCGGCGAACCGGGCGGCGCGGCCGACGAGCCGCAGCACGAGCTGATGGGGCGCATCACGCCGCGGCTGCTCGAGACCATGGAGATCCCCTGGGCGCCGTTCCCGGGCGACGAGCCGGCGATCGCGCCGGCGCTGGACGCGGCCTTCGCGCATTTCCGCGCCGAGCGCCGGCCGTATGCGCTGCTGATGCAGAAAGGCGCGGTCGCGGAGTCGGCGCTCGCCGCCGCGCCGGTGCCGCCGCGCGCGGCGCCGGCGGCAGCGGCGCCGCCGCCGGCTGCCCGCCATGCGCGGCGCTCGATGCTGGCCGCGATCCGCCAGGCGGCAGGAGCGACGGACGTGCTGGTCGCGACCACCGGCTACACGGGCCGCGAACTCTACGCGCTCGGCGACGCGCCGAACCAGCTGTACATGGTCGGCTCGATGGGCTGCGCCGCGAGCCTCGCGCTCGGGCTGGCCCTCGCGCGGCCGGAGCGGCGGGTGATCGCGATCGACGGCGACGGCGCGCTCCTGATGCGGCTCGGCGTGCTGGCGACGGTTGGCGTCGAGCGCCCGCCGAACCTCGTGCACGTATTGCTCGACAACGGCCTGCACGAATCCACCGGCGGCCAGGCGACGGCCGGCCCGGCCGTGGACTTCCGCGCGCTCGCGGCGGCCGCCGGCTACCCGGACACGGCCTCGATCGCCGAGCCGGCCGCGCTGGCGGCGGCGCTGGCGGCGCCCGCGCCGGGCCCGCGCTTCCTGCACGCGCCGATCCTGCCGGGCGTGCCGGCCGGCCTGCCGCGCCCGTCCATCGCGCCGGCCGAGGTCGCGGCCCGCCTGTCGTCCTGGCTCGCGTCGTGATCCTGCTGAATCCCGGCCCGGTGACGCTGTCGCCCCGCGTGCGCGCGGCGCTCGGCCGCGGCGACTGGTGCCACCGCGAGCCGGAATTCGCCGCGCTCACGCGCGGCATCAATGCCGGGCTCGAGGCGGTCTACCCGGCGCTGGCGGGATTCCAGGCAGCGACGCTCGCTGCGTCGGGCACCGGCGCGGTCGAGGCCATGCTCGCGGCTTTCGCGCCGGCGGATGCGACGACGCTGGTGGCGGCGAACGGCGTCTATGGCGAGCGCATGGCGCGCATGCTCGCGGCTCTCGGCCGGCCGCACCGCGTGCTGGCGCAGGACTGGACCGCGCCGGTGGACTCGGCGGCGCTCGAGCAGGCGCTCGCGCGCGAAGCGGCGATCACGCACGTGGCCGTCGTCCACCACGAGACGACCACCGGCCGACTCAACGACCTCGACGCGATCGGCGCCGCCTGCCGCCGGCACGGCGCGACCCTGCTGCTCGATGCGGTCAGCAGTTTCGGCGCCGAGCGCATCGAGGCCGCCGGCTGGCAACTGGGCGCGCTCGCCGGCACCGCCAACAAGTGCCTGCACGGCGTGCCGGGGCTGTCGTTCGTGCTGGCCTCGCGCGAGGCCTGGGCGCGCAAGCCCGCGCCCGCGGCCAGCGTCTACCTCGACCTGCGCGCCGCCCACGCCGCCCAGCAGGGCGATGGCTATTCCCCGTTCACGCTGCCGGTGCAGGTCGCATTCGCGCTCGCCGAGGCGCTGGCCGAGCACGCGGAGCAGGGCGGGGCGCCGGCGCGGCTGGCCTTGTACCGCGCCCGCGCCGCGCGCATCCGCGCGGCGCTCGAGGCCGGCGGCGCCGTGCCGCTGCTCGATCCGGCCGCGTATTCATCGGTGCTGTGGTCCTGGCGCCTGCCCGCCGGCCGCAGCTACGCGGCGCTGCACGACGCGCTGAAGGCGGAGGGTTTCGTGATCTACGCCGGCCAGGGCAGGCTCGGGCCCGAGATCTTCCGCATCGCGCACATGGGCGAGATCCCGCCCGCCGAGCTCGACCGCCTGTGCGCGGCGCTCACCCGCATCGTCGGCGGCGGCGCATGAGCGCGGTGACGACCGCCGTGATCCTCGCCGCCGGCCGCGGCCTGCGCCTCGCCGGCGAGCTCGCCGACCGGCCCAAGGGCTTCATCCAGTTCGGCGAGCGGCCGATCGTCGAGGAGTCCATCGGCCTGCTGCAGCAGGCGGGCGTCCGCGACGTGATCGTCGTGACCGGCCACCTCGCGGAGCGCTACGAGGCGCTGGCGGCGCGCTCGGGCGGCGCCGTGCGCACGGTGCACAACCCGCGCTTCGCCGGGTCCGGCAGCATGTACTCGCTGTGGTGCGCGCGCGAGCTGGCGCGCGGTCCCTTCCTGTTGCTCGAGTCCGACCTGGTCTACGAGCCGCGCGCGCTCACGACGCTGCTCGCCGGCCCGGCCGAGGACGCGATCCTGGTCTCCGGGCCGACCGGCGCCGGCGACGAGGTCTGGGTGCAGGCAAAGGACGGCCTGCTGGTGGACATGTCCAAGCGCCGCGCCGACCTGCCGGCCGGCATCGCCGGCGAGCTGGTCGGCATCGCCCGCATCTCGGCGCCGCTGTTCGCGCTCATGTGCACGCTCGCCGAGCGCGCCTTCCGCAACACGCTGCATTTCGACTACGAGACCGGCTGCCTGGTCGCCGCCGCGCGCGAGCGGCCGATCGCCTGCACGCTGGTGCGCGACCTGGTATGGGGCGAGATCGACGATCCGTCGCACCTGGCGCGCGTGCGCGAGCGCATCTGGCCGCAGGTCCGGAGCCTGTGCGGGGCCCCGCTTGCGCGACCGCCGCGCTGACGGACTATCATTGCCCATGCGCATCCTGGCCCTGGCCCTGCTGCTCGCGCTCGCACCCCGCGCCGAGGCCTACCTCGACCCGAGCACCGGCAGCCTGATCATCTCGGCGATCGTCGGGCTGCTCGCCACCATCGGGTTCGCGGTCAAGACCTGGTGGTACAAGCTCAAGGCCCTGTTCCGCCGCAAGCCGGCGCCGGGCGACGGCGGCACCCGGCAGTCACGGCCGGATTGAGCTTCCTGCGCGAATGGCGGGCGTACCGCGCGTTTCGCGCCCTGCCGCGCGACCGGCGCCGCATCGTGTTCCTCGCCGAGAGCGCGCAGGACTGGCACCACTTTCGCCCGGTGCTCGAGCAGCTGACCGGCCCGCTCGGGCAGGACGTGCTGTACGTCTGCGCCGATGACGACGACCCGGCGATGCGCCGGGCCTGGCCGCGCATCCGCGCGTTCTGCCTCGGCCGCGGCTTCTGGCGCATCTGGTTCTGCCAGCACGTCGAGGCCGACGTCCTGGTCACGCAGATCCTCGACCTCGGCAACCTCGAGCTGAAGCGCTCCGTGCACCCGGTGCACTACGTGTTCATGGCGCATTCGCTGGTCAGCACGCACATGGCGGACCGCGCGGACTCCTACGACCACTACGACACGATCCTGTGCCCGGGCCCGCACTTCGTGCGCGAGATCCGCCGGCGCGAGGAGTTGCAGGGACTGCCCGCCAAGCGCCTGCTGCCGCACGGCTATGGCCGGCTCGATGAGCTGATGGCGGCCCGGCGCGAGCCGCCGCCCGTGCGCGGCGACGCCGACATCCACGTGCTGCTGGCGCCGTCCTGGGGGCCGCAGACCATCCTGCCCGCCTGCGGCCTGGAAGTTGCGGACCGCCTGCTCGAGGCCGGCTTCCGCCTGACGTTGCGCCCGCACTTCCAGACCCGCTGGAAGATGCCGGAAGTCATCGACCGCATCGTCGCCAGGCATGGCGGCAATCCACGCTTTGCGCTGGTCGAGCGCATGGCCGAGAGCGACTCGCTGTTCGACTCGCAGGTGATGATCACCGACTGGTCCGGCGCCGGGATGGACTACGGGCTCGGGCTCGAGAAGCCGGTGATCTACCTCGACCTGCCGCCGAAATCGCGCAACGACGGCTGGCGCGCGCTCGGCATCGAGCCGCTCGAGTCCTTCGTGCGCGACAAGCTGGGCGCGCTGCTGCCGCCCACGGACCTTGCGCGCCTGCCGGCGCTGGTGCGCGAGCTGGTCGGCGACCGCGACCGCTTCCGCGGCAATGTCGCCCGGCTGCGCGCCGAGTGGGTCTACAACGTCGGCGCGAGCGGCGCCGCCGGCGCCGCGGCGATCGCCGCGATCGCGCGGGAGCTGCGCCCGTGAGCCGCCGCGCGCTGCTGCGTTTCGCCGGCTGGTTCACCGCGGCCAACGCCGGCCTGTGCTGCCTGGTCGGACTGCGCTACCTGTTCCTGTACCAGTGGCCGGACACGATGCTCGGCATCGCCTACCCGCCGCTGGCGATGCTCGGCAATTTCACGCTGCTGCTGGCGCTGGCGATGGCGCTCGCGCTCGGGCCGCTGGTCGCGCTCGTGCCGCGCCGCCGCGCGGTGACGATCGTCGCGGTCGTCGTGGCGGCGGCGGCGCTCACGCTCCTGGTGCTGGACAGCAACGTCTTCGCCGAGCGGCGCCTGCACCTGTCGCTGCTGGTCGCGGTGCTGTTCGAGCCCGTCACCTGGTACGCGGCGGCGCTGATCTTCGCGATCGCGCTCGCATTCGAGGCGATGCTCGCCGCCCAGCTGTGGCGCTGGCTGGCGGCGCGGCCGGCGGCCGGCGGGCGCTGGCTGGCGCTGGCGCTGGCTGCGAGCTGGATCGCGAGCCAGGCGCTGCACATCTGGGCCGACGCCACCGGCTATGCGCCGGTCACGCGCTTCACGCAGATGATCCCGCTGTACTACCCGCAGACCGCCAAGCGCCAGCTCGCGCGCCTCGGGCTCGTGGACCCGGCGCGCGTGCGCGAGGCGAGCCTGATGCGCCGCGGCACGGCGGCGGAGCAGGGCGAACTGCGCTATCCGCTCGCGCCGCTCGACTGCGCGCCGCCGGAGGCCAGGCTGAACGTGCTGTGGATCGTCGTGGACGGCCTGCGGCCCGACGCCGTGGACCCGGGGCTGACGCCGGTGCTCGCGGGACTGCGCGCATCGGCGCTGTCGTTCGAGGATCACTGGAGTTCGGGCAACTCCTCGCGCATGGCGGCCTTCGGCATGTTCTACGGGCTGCCGAGCACCTACTTCGACTCCTTCTACGTGGCCGAGCGCGCGCCGCTGCTGATGGACCGCTTCCGCGCCGCCGGCTACGCGATCCGCGCCGCCAGCTCCAAGGGCTTCGGCAGCCCGATGCAGCTCGATCGCACGGTGTTCGCCGGCGTCGCCGACCTCGTCTCCGCCGAGACCCTCGGCCGGGTCGCGGGCAACGAGCGCGTGGCCAGCGATACCGCGGGTTGGCTCGCGTCCACCGCCACGGACCGGCCGTTCTTCGCGCTGCTGTGGCTCGACCACTCCGACCTCGACGTCGGCGCCGGCAGCCCGGAGCTGCCGCCGGACGCGCGCTACGCCGCAAATCCCGAGGCGCAGCGGCGCTGGGACCTTTACCGGCGCGGCCTGCGCATCATCGACGGCCAGGTCGGCGGCGTGCTCGCCGCCCTCGGCACGGCGGGGCTCGACGGCCGCACGCTGGTCGTCGCCATGGGCGACCATGGCTTCGAGTTCGACGACCTCGGCCTCGGCTACTACGGCCACGCCAGCAACTACGCGCGCTGGCAGCTGCGCACGCCGCTCTGGCTGCGCTGGCCCGGGCGCGAGCCGCAGGCGTACGGGCACAGGACCTCGCACCTCGACCTGCCGGTGACCCTGCTCGAGGAATTGTTCGGCTGCCGCAATCCCGCCGGCGACTATGCGATGGGCCGCAGCCTGTTCGCCGGCGAGTCCTGGGACTGGCTGATCGCCGGCAGCTATCACTCGTTCGCGATCGTCGAGCCGGAGCGCATCATGGTCTCGTCGCCAGGCGGCCTCGCCGAGCTGCTCGGGCCCGACTACCGCGAGCTGAAAGGCGCGGGCTTCGACGCCGCGCGCATCGAGGAGGCCATCGCCGCGATGCGCCGCTGGTACCGCTGATGCTGGCGACGATCCTGCTGTCGGCGGCAGCCGCGGTCCCGGCGACGGCGGCGCTCGAGGGCGAGCGCGGCCGCGTCGAGCTGAGCCTGGCGAGCGGCCTGCCCGTGACCTGGCAGTCCTGCGCCGCGGCCTGCGGCGACGGGGGGACATTCCCGCTGATGCGCGACGGCGCCGGCGGCACGCGGATGCGCTTCCTGGTGCCGAACGATTCGGCCGCGACCGTCGCCGTCAACGCGATCGGCTACGCGGCCTCGTGGTCGCAGCGCGCGGATCGCGCCGAGCTGACGCTCACCTCGCTGCGCCCGGTCGGCGGGCGCACGCTGACGCAACGCTATGCGCTCGATCCGCGCGGCCGCCTGCTGGAGGCAGTGCTCGAGCCGCCGCCCGGCGCGCGGCTCGCGATCGCCGGCGGCACCGACCTCGTGCCCGCGCGCCTGCCGGGCCTGGGCGGCATCTACAGCGACGCACGCGCGGTCGCGGTGGTGGACGGCGAGCAGGAACGCCTGGCCGAGGAGGGCGAGCCGGCCGTGACCGGCCGCGCGCTCGCCGCCGGCGACTGGGCGGGCGTGCGCGGCCGGTTCTGGGCCTTGCTGGCGCAGGGCGCCGATCCGCTCGTGCTCGACGCGGCCGAGAGCGCGCGCGACGTGCCGGTGCTGGTGCTCGGCGGCGCCGATGCCGGCGCCGCGGCGCTGCGCCTGACGTTCTACGGCGGCCCGGTGGCGAAGCCGGAACTGGCCGCCGCCGCGCCGCCGCTCACCGGCCTGCTGTATGCCGTGCTGTGGGAGCCGCTGCGCCAGCTGTCGTTCGGCCTGCAATGGCTGCTGGACCGCTGGCAGGACCTGGTCGGCCATGCCTGGCTCGCGATCCTGCTGCTGTCGCTGTCGGTCAAGCTGCTGATGACGCCGTTGATCGTGGTCGCCGAGCGCTGGCAGGCGGACGTCAACCGCATCCGCAGCCGGCTCGAGCCCGAGCTCGCGGCGATCCGCCGCGAGTGCCGCGGCGAGGAGGCCCACAACCGCACGCTCGCGGTCTACCGCAAGCACGGCGTGAGCCACTTCTACACCTTCAAGAGCCTCGCCGGCGTGCTGATCCAGATCCCGGTCTTCATCGCGGCCTTCGACATGCTGGGCGAGAACTTCCGGCTGGCCGGGCAGGGCTTCCTGTGGATCGAGGACCTGGCGCTGCCGGACCAGGCCGCGGGCCTGCCGTTCGCGCTGCCGTTCTTCGGCGCTTACCTCAACCTGCTGCCGCTCGTCATGACGGCGCTCACCGTGCTCGCCGCGCGCCTGCAGGAGGATGCGTCGCTGGCGCCGGAACTGCGCGCGGGCCAGCGGCTGCGCCTCTACGCGATGGCGATCGCCTTCCTGCTGCTGCTCTACACGTTCCCGGCGGCGATGGTCCTGTACTGGACCGCGAACAACTTCTGGCACCTGCTGCGCGTGCTCTGGGACCGCGGCCGTGCCCGCGGAGCGCAGCCATGATGCTGGTCTGGTACACCGCCGCCGGCATCGTCCTGTACCTGCTGGCGGACTGGATCCTCCGGCAGCTCGAAGCGCGCGCCGGCCGGGTCTTCGAGCACCGGACCCTGGTCTTCTTCGGGCTGCTGGCGACCCTGTCGCTATCGGCATTCGCGGCCATCCGGGCCTTCCTCGCGCCCAATTGACCTGGATCAATGCGGCCGGCCGCCGGCCGCGCGCCTAATGGCCCCGTCGATCCTGCGCGGCGAGGGTGGGGCATGAGCGACGACCGGCCGGACCCGAAGAAGGAACGCATCCCGTTCATGCAGCGGGTGCTCGACAACCCGTTCCTGCTGCTGTTCCTGGGCGTGGTCGTGCCGACCGTGCTCTACATCCTCTGGGGCGTCATGGAACTGACGCAGATCCCCGTCGCGCCCTGACCGCAGCCGGAGCGCAGCATGGCCATCAGCCCCCCGACCGAAAGGCTCTGGTGGAAATCGCCGGTCCACCGGCCCGAGCTCGTCTGGATCGTCATCGCCTTCCTGTGGGGGCTGGTGATGTTCTTCATGATGATCTGGTGGCACGCCTTCGGCGAGCAGAACCTCGCCACCGAGACCTACCGCACGACGCCGGGCGCGTTCTACGCCAAGACCGAGGCGATGATCGCCCAGTACCGGGTGCGCGACGTCAATGGCGTGCCGGTCGTCCGGCCGCCGGCCGGCGCCGACGTCTACCTGGTCGGCCGCATGTGGCTCTGGTATCCCGCGCTCGAGCTGCAGCAGGGCCAGACCTACCGCCTGCACCTGTCGGCGCTCGACCTGCAGCATGGGTTCTCGCTGCAGCCGATCAACATCAACGTGCAGGTGCACCCGGGCTATGAGCACGTGCTGACGATTACGCCCGACCAGGCCGGCGAGTACTCGATCGTCTGCAATGAGTACTGCGGGCTCGGCCACCACACGATGCTCGGCAAGATCTACGTGACCGCCGGCGGGGCGGCGCCATGAGCGCCGCGGGCTTCCGCACCTGCCTGACCACCGGCCTGCAGGTGGACCTGAAGGCGCAGGCGCTGATCAAGGCCAATGCCGTCGCCGCGGTCGTGTTCCTGGCGATCGGCGGCCTGTTCGGCCTGTCGGTCGCGCTGACCCGCTGGCCCGCCGTGCACCTGCTGCCGGCCGACTGGTTCTACCTGGCGCTGACCGCGCACGGCCTCGACGTGCTGCTGCTGTGGATCATCTTCTTCGAGATCGCCGTGCTCTACTTCGCGTCGGCGATATTGCTGAACTGCCGGCTGGCGGCGCCGCGCCTCGGCTGGGCCGCTTTCGCGCTGATGCTGGGCGGCGGCCTGATCACCAACGTCTCGGTGCTGCAGGGCCAGTCCACGGTGATGTTCACGTCCTACCCGCCGATGATGGCGGCGCAGCATTTCTACCTGGGCCTGATCCTGTTTGCAGTCGGCGCGCTGATCGCCGTCGGCATCTTCTTCGGCACGCTCGTCATCGCCCGCGAGGAGCGCACCTACCAGGGCTCGATCCCGCTGGTGACCTTCGGCGCGCTGACCGCGGCGATCATCGCCGTGTTCACGCTCGCCTCCGGCGCGATCATCCTGATTCCGACCTGGCTGTGGAGCCTCGGCATCATCTCGACCATCGACCCGCTGATGTACAAGCTGGTCTGGTGGGCGATGGGCCACTCCTCGCAGCAGATCAACGTCTCCGCGCACGTCGCGGTGTGGTACGCGATCGCCGCAATCCTGTTCGGGGCCAAGCCGCTGTCGGAGAAAGTCAGCCGCGGCGCCTTCCTGCTGTACATCCTGTTCCTGCAGCTGGCGAGCGCGCACCACCTGCTGGTCGAGCCGGGCCTCAGCTCGGAGTGGAAGGTGTTCAACACCAGCTACGCCATGTACCTGGCCGTGCTCGGCAGCATGGTCCACGGCCTGACCGTGCCGGGCTCGATCGAGGCGGCGCAGCGCAAGCGCGGGTTCGACAAGGGCTTCTTCGAGTGGCTGCGCAAGGCGCCGTGGGGCAACCCGGCGTTCTCGGGCATGTTCCTGTCGCTGGTGATGTTCGGCTTCCTCGGCGGCATCTCCGGCGTGGTGATGGGCACCGAGCAGATCAACATCATCATGCACAACACGCTCTACGTGCCGGGGCATTTCCACGGCACCGTGGTCGCGGGCACGACGCTGGCGTTCATGGCGGTCACCTACCTGCTGATCCCGCTGGTCTTCCAGCGCGAGATCCGCTTCCCGCGGCTCGCGAAATGGCAGCCCTACCTGTTCGGGCTGGGCGTCGCGGGCATCTCGCTGTTCATGATGGGCGCCGGCACGCTCGGCGTGTCGCGCCGTCACTGGGACATCACGTTCGCGGATGCGCCGCTCGACTTCAGCTACCCCGAGGCCGCCTTCCTGATGCTGGCGCTGAACGGCCTGTCGGCGATCGCCGCGGCGCTGGGCGGCGTCCTGTACATCGTGGTCGTGGTCGGCTCGGTGTTCTTCGGCCGCAAGGTCGAGCGCAAGCTGGACCTGGCCGCGCCCGCCGGCCCGCCGGCGGTCGCGACCTACGGCAGCGCGGAGTCCCTGCGCATCCCGGGCACGGCGATGCTGGTCGGCGTATTCTTCATCGCCTTCGTGCTGTATTACTTCGTCAACTGGAAGTACCTGTCAGACATCTGGCCGATGCGCTGACGCGGACCCGAGATGAAGGCCGGCTTCCTGGTTGCCTTGCTGCTGCTCGGCGGGGTCGTGAGCGGATCGCCGCCCGCGGCCGCGCCCGATCCCGTCGCGCCGGCCTTCGACGCCGGCAGCGCGCTGGCTGCGAGCCAGGCGGCGATCGGGCGCGAGCTCGGCGACCATGCGCTGACGGCGGCTGACGGGCGTCGCGTCGCGATCTCGGAATTCCGCGGCCGGCCGCTCGTGATCAGCCCGGTCTATACGTCCTGTTACCACGTCTGCCCGACGACGACGGCCTACCTGGCGCGGATCGCCGCGATGGCGAGCGAGGTGCTGGGCGAGGGCGCGTTCGCCGTGCTGACGGTCGGTTTCGACACCGCGCACGACACGCCCGGGCGGATGCAGGCCTATGCGCGGGCCCGCGGCATCGACTCGCCGCAGTGGGTCTTTGCGAGCGCCGATGCGGAAACGCTCGCGCGCCTGGTCGATGACATCGGCTTCCGCTTCGCGCCCGCGGCCGGCGGCTTCGACCACATGGTGCAGGCCACGATCGTGGGCCCGGACGGGCGGGTGTACCGCCAGGTCTATGGGCAGGAGTTCGAGCCGCCGCTGCTGGTGGACGGCCTCAAGCGGCTGGTGCTGGGGCAGCGCGCGGCGGAATCGTCGCTGCCCGCGCTGGTGGAGACCGCGCGCCTCATCTGCACCGTGTTCGACCCGAAGACCGGGCGTTACCGCTTCGACTACTCGATCGTGCTGGCGATGTTGATCGGCGCCGCCTGCCTCGGCGGCATCGCCGCCTTCATCTGGCGCTCGTGGCGCGAACTGCCGCCGGACCGCCCGGCGTGAGCCTGCGCGGCCTGCTGCGCACGCCGTTCGACGGCCTCGACCGCCTGTGCGCCCGCGTCTTTCCCGCCGCCTGGAACCCGATGGCGCAGCTCGGCGCGATCGGCTGGTTCCTGTTCTGGATCGTCGCCGTCAGCGGCGTCTACCTGTACGTCTTCTTCGACACCGGCGTCGCCGGCACCTGGCGCTCGGTGGACGCGATCACGCACGACCAGTGGTGGGCGGGCGGCGTGATGCGGAGCCTCCATCGCTATGCCTCCGACGCGCTGGTCGTGATGGCGCTGCTGCACCTGCTGCGCGAGTGGGCCATGGACCGGATGCGCGGCAACCACTGGTTCGCCTGGGCCACCGGCGTGCCGCTGCTGCTGTTCATCTACGTCTGCGGCATCACCGGCTACTGGCTGGTCTGGGACGCGCGCGCGCAGTACGTGGCGGTCGGGACCACGGCCTGGCTCGACGTGCTGCCCATCTTCGGCCAGGCGATCGGGCGCAACTTTCTCGACCAGGCGTCGGTGTCGGACCGGTTCTTCACGCTGATGGCGTTCATCCACATCGCCGCGCCGCTCCTCATGCTGCTGTTCATGTGGATCCACATCGCGCGCCACGCGCGGGCGAAGGTCCAGCCGGCCCGCGGCCTGGGTCTGCTGCTGCTGGCGGCGCTGGTGGCGCTGTCGCTCGCGCACCCGGCGCTGTCCGATCCGCCGGCCGACCTCGATCGCGTGCCCGCGACCGTCGCGATCGACTGGTTCTACCTGGCGGCGTATCCGCTGCTGGACCGCTGGGGCGGGGCGGCCCTGTGGCTGGCGCTCGCGGCGCTGTTCCTGCTGCTGCTCGCCCTGCCGTGGCTGCCGCGGCGGCGCACGCCGGCGGCGGCGCAGGTCGACCTCGCCAACTGCAACGGCTGCGCGCGCTGCTTCGCCGACTGCCCGTTCGGCGCGATCGCGATGACGCCGCGCAGCGACGGGCGCGCCTACGCTCAGCAGGCGGCCGTCAACCCGGACCAGTGCATGGCCTGCGGGCTGTGCGTGGGCGCCTGCCCGACGGCGACGCCGATGCGCTCCGCTGAGGACTTCGTCGCCGGCATCGAGTTGCCGGACCGGCTGCTGCGCGAGCTGCGCCCGGAAGTGCAGGCGGCCGCGGCGCGGCTGCAGGGCGAGGCGCGCGTACTGGTGTTCAGCTGCGGCCACGGCGCGGCGGTCGATCGCGTCGATCCGGCGCAGGTCGCGGAAGTGCGCCTGCCCTGCGTCGGCATGCTGCCGCCGCCCTTCATCGATTACGTCCTGAGCCGCCGGCTGGCCGATGGCGTATTGCTCGCCGGCTGTGCGGCGGGCGATTGCTACCATCGGCTGGGCGACCGCTGGACTGCGGAACGGATCGCAGGGCAGCGCGACCCGTGGTTGCGCGCGCGCGTGCCGCGCGAGCGCGTCGCGGTCTCATGGGCGGCGCGGGGCGACCGCCGGCAACGCGCGTCCGACATCGCGCAGTTCCGCGTGAGCCTGCGCAAGCTGCCGGCCGCGAGCCGCCGTGCGGGCAGCCAGTACGCGCCGGCGGCGGCGATGCCGCGGCGGTCCTGGCCGGCGCCCGTGCGCTGGGGCACAAGCATCGCGCTCATGGCCGGCCTGGCGGCGCTGACCGGCGCGCTCGCCAGCGGGCCGGCCTGGCGGCTGCTCGAGCCGCAGCAGGCGGTCATCAGCCTGTCGTTGCGCCATGCCGCGAAGACGCGCGTCGAGTGCACGCCGCTGACCGCGCAGGAGATGATGGCGCTGAAGCCGAACATGCGTCGCCAGGTGGGCTGCCCGCGCGAGCGCTGGCCCGTGTACGTCGAACTGCTCCAGGGTGGCCGGCTCCTCTATCGCGGCGAGCACGCGCCCGCGGGCCTGTGGGACGACGGCCCGTCGACGATGCTCGAGCGCATCGTCGTGCCGGCCGGCCGCCACGTGCTGACGGCGCGCCTGCGCGACAGCGGGCGCAGCGAGGGCTTCGACCATCAACAGCAGATCGACGCCGAGCTGGCGCCGGGACAGAACTTCGTGATCGAGTTCCAGTCCGGCACGGGCTTCGTCCATCATTGAGCGGGGCGCGCGCCGGAGGGCGGCATGGCGATGAAGCTGATCGAGTGGCGTGACGAGTTCCGGATCGGCCTGCCCGGGGTCGATGCCGAACACCAGGCCCTGATCGCGCAGATCAACGCCCTGCACCGGGACCTGGCGGCCGGCGCCGAGCCCGCGAGCGTGGCCGATGCGCTCGGCAGCATCGTTGCGGCGATCACCGCCCACTTCGCGCTGGAGGAGAAGGACATGTCGGCGCTCGGCTACGACGGCTTCGTCGGGCACAAGGCCCAGCACGAGCAGCTGCTGGACGAGATTTCCGGCATCGTGGACGAGGTGGTCGAGGGCGGCCGCTACGATCCCGGCGTCCTTTCCGCGCGGCTGGCCGACTGGTTCGTCGGGCACTTCCGCACGGAGGATGCGCGCCTGCACCGCTGGATGGGCGAGCGCGGCCGTCCGGCCGATCAGTTGTTGTCGTAGGGATCGAAGCCGGCGGACTTGTCCCTCTTCGCCGGCTTTGAAGACTCGTACTCCGCCTTGCCGTCGGCTTTCACGACCTTGCGCAGGAACTGCGTGCTGGCGAGCGAGAGCCGCTCGGCATCCCGCAGCGTTTTCTCGCTGACCGGCGCCGCCCGGACTTCGGCGCTGCGCTTCGGCCCGTCCTGCGGGGCGACGACCTCTACCGCAGCCTTGAGGTCCGCGTCGCTCAGGATCTGGAACATGCCGGTCGCGGTGTCGCGCGCGAGCACGCCCTCCTTGGGGCCGGACGCGAGCTTGCGGATCTCGGTGCGGGTGGCGCCGTCGGCCGTCTTCAGGATTCTCTCGAGGGCCGTGGTCGAGACCAGCTCGAGCTCGACCGATTCGACGCGGCCGACCCAGACGTTGCGGCCGCGCTCGTCCTGCGCGACCCGGGACGGCCGCTGGATGCGCACCGTCTTGGTGAAGTCATCGGCCATGGCGGGCGTGGATTATACTCCCCGCGGGCGTGGGACGGTCCAATCCATGAATGTCTTCATCCTCAGTACCGGCCGCTGCGGGTCCAAGACCTTCGCGCGGGCCTGCGCCCACATCACGAACTACACCAGCGCCCACGAATCGCGCAGCGGCCTGCTCGGCGAGGCGCATTTCGACTATCCCGCCAACCACATCGAGTCGGACAACCGCCTGTCCTGGCTGCTCGGCCGCCTCGATCGCCGTTTCGGCGACCGCGCTTTCTACGTGCACCTGACCCGCGACGTCGAGCGCGTGGCCGCCAGCTGGGCGAAGCGCTCCTACACCGGGATGATGAACGCTTATCGCTACGCGATCCTCTGGCACTGCCCGAAGGACGCGGCGCCGCACGCGGTCGCGCTCGACTACTGCGACACCGTCGGCGAGAACATCCGCCTGTTCCTGCGCGACAAGCAGAACTGGATGGATTTCCGGCTGGAAGAAGGCCGCGAGCGCTTTCCGGAGTTCTGGCGCCGGATCGGGGCAGAGGGCGATCTCGACGCGGCGCTCGCCGAGTTCGACGTGCGCCACAACGCCGCCTGGGACCAGCGCGGCGACGCGAAGCCGGCGCTCTTGCCGCGCATCGGCAGCAAGCTCTATCGCATCGGCCGCAAGCTGCCGGTGTTCCTGCGCAACGCCTGAGCCGCACCCTCGCCGGGTGCGGCGTTCAGTGGCCGGTCTTCAGGCTGCCCGGGATCGGCGGTCCTGCCTTCGGGTTGAATTCGCGCGGGTCGAGGCCGAGATACTGCAACATCGTCGCCGCGATGTCGCTCTGCGTGACGCCCGCCTGGCCCTGCACTTCGCCGCGCGCGGGCGTGTCCGGCCCGACGATCGCAATCCAGATGTCCTGGCTGCCCTCGATGCCGGTATCGTGCTCGGCCCAGTCCTGCGGCGAGCGCCCGCGGCCGTGGTCGGTCGTGACGATCAGCGTGGTGCGGCCGCGGTATTCGTCCATGGACTGCAGCGTGTCCCACAGCTCCCCGAGCTGCCGGTCCACGAGGTGCAGGTAGTCGAGCAGCAGGTCGTAGCGGCGCGCGTGCGCCCAGTCGTCGGACTGGCCGAGGCCGAGCCACAGCACCCGCGGCTGGTGGCGTTTCAGGTAGGCGAGGGCGAGGCGGAAGGTCAGCGTGTCGTTGCTGCTTTCCTCCCACAGCTGCATCACCTCGCGGCGCAGCCCGACCAGCAGGTCCATCTCGGGCGTGCTGAGCTCCGCCGGCAGGGCGTCGCGCGCGCCGTTCATCAGGAACGTGCCGTCCTGTGCCGAGGCGGCGTACTTGAATCCATCCCAGGACCCGAACTGCGCGACCGCGGCGGCCGGCAGGCCGAGCTTGCGGTGCGCGAAGTCGAGCACGGTCCGGTGCGGATAGCGGACGAAGTCGTTGCTGTCCACTTCCAGCTGCGGTGCGCCGGTCAGGATCTCGGAATAGCCAGGGTACGAGAACCAGTACGGGTTGCGCACCGTCACCGCGCTGCCGAGCGCCGGGTTGCCGAGCACCATGCCCGCCGGCACGAGCGTCTTCCAGAAGAACGGCATCAGCGCCTCGCGCCGCTCCTGCGGCGAGTCGCGCCAGTAACGCGCGC
>CAYXUJ010000049.1:4435-18065 GCA_964468395.1 uncultured Steroidobacteraceae bacterium | reverse complement strand
GCCGAGTTGAGATCGCGGCGGCCGACCGGCTGGAAGCCGACGTCCACGGCGATCACGACGTCCACGCCCAGTTCCTTGGCGACGTCCACCGGCAGGTTCTCGACCAGGCCGCCGTCCACCAGCAGGCGGCCGTCGAGCTCGACCGGCGCGAACACGCCGGGCGCCGACAGGCTGGCGCGCAGTGCCTGCGCCAGGTCGCCGCCCGCCAGCACGCGGCGCTCGCCGGTCTCGAGGTCGGTGGCGATGGCACGGAACCGGGTCGGCAGCCGGTCGAAGTCGTCGATGCCGGCGACGCCGATGGTCTCGCGCCGCAGGATCTGCGTCAGCTTCTGGCCCTGGATCAGCCCGCGCGGGACGCGGAAGTCGCCGCCCTTCACCCCGAGCGGGAAGCGCACCAGGAACTCGCGGTCATCCTGCTTGCGCCGGTAGTTCATGTCGCTGCGCGGCGAGCGGTCGCGGAAGGCTTCGTTCCAGTCGAGCGTGCTGACCAGCGCCTCGATCTCGGCCGCCGTCATGCCGGAGGCGTAGAGCCCGCCGATGACGGCGCCCATGCTGGTGCCGGCGATCACGTCCACCGGCACGCGCTGTTCTTCCAGGACCTTCAGCACCCCGACGTGGGCCAGGCCGCGGGCCCCGCCGCCCGAGAGCACGAGACCGATGCGCGGGCGCGCGTCGCCGTCACGGTCCGCCGCCGGTTCCCCGGCCGGTTCCGCGGCTGCGGCGGCCACCGCTGCTGCCGCCAGCAGGCAGCCGCAGGCCCAGGCAACGAGGCGCGGCAGGTCGTTTTTCATAGGGGCCGACGAATCCTAGCATGCACCCGGCGGCGCCGAAGTTTCCGCGGCGGCAGGCGGGACTGTATCGTAGGGGCGCGATGGACATTCCGTTCCATGCCATCCCGCGCGAGCGGCTGCCGGCGCTGCTCGCCGCCATGCCGAAGGCGGAGCTGCACGTCCACATCGAGGGCACGCTCGAGCCGGGGCTGATCTTTGCGCTGGCGCGGCGCAACGGCATCGCCCTCCCCTACGCCGACGTCGCCGCGCTCGCGGCCGCCTACGAGTTCAGCGACCTGCAGAGCTTCCTCGACATCTATTACGCGGGCGCGAGCGTGCTGCAGAAGGAGCAGGATTTCGAGGACATGGCGACGGCCTATCTCGAGCGCGCGGCGGCGGATGGCGTGCTGCGCGCCGAGATCTTCTTCGACCCGCAGACCCACCTGGCGCGCGGCGTGTCGTTCCGCACCGTCATCGACGGCCTGTCGCGCGCGATAGGCAGGGCCCGCGCGCGCCTGGGCGTCGATGCCGCGCTGATCCTGTGCTTCCTGCGCCACCTGAGCGAGGACGAGGCGCTGGCCACGCTCGAGGAGGCGCTGCCGTTCCGCGACCGGTTCATCGGCGTCGGCCTGGACAGCAGCGAGCGCGGCCACCCGCCGGAGAAGTTCGTGCGCGTGTTCGAGCGCTGCCGCGCGCTCGGCCTGCGCCGCGTCGCCCACGCCGGCGAGGAAGGGCCGCCCGCCTACATCCGCGGCGCGCTCGACGCGCTGCAGGTCGAGCGCATCGACCACGGCGTGCGTTGCCTCGAGGATCCCGCCCTGGTGCAGCGCCTCGCGCGCGAGCGCGTGCCGCTGACGGTCTGCCCGCTGTCGAACGTCAGGCTGTGCGTGTTCCGGTCGCTTGCCGACCACAACCTGCCGGCGCTGCTGCAGGCCGGGCTCTGCGCCACGGTCAACTCCGACGACCCGGCCTACTTCGGCGGCTACGTCAGCCGCAACTTCACCGAGACCTTCGCCGCGCTGCCCGTGCTCGGCGCGCGCGAGGCGTACCGGCTCGCCGCCAACAGCTTCGACGCGAGCTTTGCGGACGCCGCGGACCGGCGCCGCTGGCGCGACGCCCTCGACGAGTCATTCGCGGCCGCTGCCGCCTGAGCCGCCCGGGCCACGGCCGTGGGCGCGGCGGCCCATCAGGTAGCTGGCGGCGACCGCATGCTCGTCGCCGAGCATCTGCAGCAGGAACAGCTTCTCCGCCAGGTCGCGCGCCGCGCCCGTGCGCCGCGCCAGCAGCGGCGTCGCGGCCGGGTCCAGCACCACGAAATCGGCCTCGCGGCCGGTGCGGAAGCTGCCGATGCGGTCCTCCAGTCCGAGCGCCCGCGCGCCGCCGAGCGTCGCCAGGTAGAAGGCGCGCCATGGCGACAGGCCGCCGCCCCGCAGCTGCGCGATCGTGTAGGCGTCGTGCAGGACCCGCAGCAGGCTGAAGCTGGTGCCGCCGCCGACGTCCGTGCCCAGCGCGACGGCGGCGCCGGCACGCAGCGCGCGCTGCAGGTCGAACAGGCCGCTGCCCAGGAACAGGTTGCAGCACGGGCAGTGCGCCAGCGCCGCGCCGGCCGCGGCGATGCGCGCGAAATCGGCATCGTCGAGCCAGATGCCGTGGGCCAGCACCGTGCGCCGGCGCAGCAGGCCGTAATGGTCGTAGACGTCCAGGTAGCTGCGCCGCTCCGGGAACAGGCGCCGCACCCAGGCGACTTCCTCCTCGGTCTCGGCCAGGTGCGTGTGCACGTAGGCGTCCGGGTGCTCGCGGGCGAGCCGGCCGGCAGCCGCCAGCTGCTCCGGCGTCGAGCTCGGCGCGAAGCGCGGCGTGATCGCGTACAGCAGGCGGTCGCGGCCGTGCCAGCGCGCGATCAGCGCGGCGCTGTCCTCGTAGCCGGACGCCGCCGTGTCGCGCAGGTCCTGCGGGCAGTTGCGGTCCATCAGCGCCTTGCCGGCGATCAGGCGCATGCCGCGCGCCTGCGCGGCCTCGAACACCGCGTCCACCGATGCCGCGTGCACGCTGCCCATCACGAGCGCCGTGGTCGTGCCGTTGCGCAGCAGCTCCTCGACGAAGAAGCCGGCGACCTCGCGCGCGTGGGCCGCATCGGCGAAGGCGCGCTCGGCCGGGAACGTGTATTGCTCCAGCCATTCGAGCAGGCGGCGGCCACGCGAGGCGATCACGTCGGTCTGCACGAAGTGGACGTGCGCATCGACGAAACCCGGCAGGATCAGCTTGCCCGGAAACTCGGTCGTGACGGCGCTGGCCGGCAGCCTTGGCAGCAGCTCGCCCGCCTCGCCGACCGCGGCGACGTGCCCGTCCTCCACCAGCAGCAGGCCGTCGTCGAAGTACTGCCAGGCGTCCGCGCGCGCGCCGTCGCCCGGGTCGTCGAGGAAGTGCAGCAGCGGTCCGCGGAATGCCTGGCGCATGGGCCAAGCTTAAACGCATTCCGACTGTGTACAATCGGGCCACGCATGGGCCGCCTGACGACGCACGTACTCGACCTGGTGAGCGGCACGCCGGCCGCCGGCATGACGGTCGGGCTCGCCGCGGTGGTCGACGGCCGGCCCCGGCCGGTCGCCAGCGCGGTGACCAACCGCGACGGCCGCTGCGATGCGCCGCTCGCCGAGGGCGCCGCCTTCACGGCCGGCGCCTGGCAGCTCGAATTCCACGTGGCGCAGTATTTCCGCGCGCGCGGCGTGGCCTTGCCGGAGCCGCCGTTCCTCGACGTCGTGACGCTGCGATTCGGCGTCTCGCAGCCGGAGCAGAACCACCACGTGCCGCTCCTGGTCACGCCCTGGGGCTATTCCACGTATCGCGGCAGCTGAGGGCCCGGGCCTTGCACGGCGAACGCACGATCCGCTTCCTGCTGGACGGCGAGGTCCACACGGTCGCCGGCATCGCGCCGACCACGACCGTCCTCGACTACCTGCGCGAGCGGCTGCGGCGCTGCGGCACCAAGGAGGGCTGCGCCGAGGGCGATTGCGGGGCCTGCACGGTCGTGCTGGCGGAAATCGCCGGAGCCGGCCTGCGGTATCGCGCCGTCAATGCCTGCATCCGCTTCCTGCCGACGCTCGACGGCAAGGCCCTGTTCACGGTCGAGAGCCTGAGGGGGCCGGACGGCAGCCTGCACCCGGTGCAGCGCGCCATTGTCGAATGCCACGGCTCGCAGTGCGGCTTCTGCACGCCGGGTTTCGTCATGTCGCTCTACGCGCTGTACCGTAGCAACCGCAACCCCGACGACGCGGCGATCCTCCACGCCCTGTCGGGCAACCTCTGCCGCTGCACGGGCTACCGGCCGATCATCGCGGCGGCACGACGCATGGTTGAGTATCCCGACGACGGCCATGCCGCGCGCGAAGACGAGTTGCGCGAGCGCCTGCTGGCGATCCGCCCCGCCGGCGAGAAGCGCCTGAGCGCCGCCGGCCAGACCTGGGTCGCGCCGGCGACGGCCGCGGGCCTCGCCCAGGCGCTGGCGTCGCGGCCGGACGCCACCATCCTCGCCGGCGGCACCGACGTCGGGCTGTGGGTCACCAAGCAGCATCGCGACCTGCCGGAAATCGTCTACGTCGGCAACGTGGCCGAACTCGTCGCCATCGAGGCAACCGACGGGCAGCTCGAAATCGGTGCCGCGGTGAGCCTGACCGACGCCTTCGCGGCATTGCTGGCGGAGTACCCCGAACTGCAGGAAATCGCCCGCCGCTTCGCCTCGCCACCGATCTGCAATGCCGGCACGCTCGGCGGCAATGTCGCGAACGGCTCGCCTATCGGCGACACCATGCCGGCGCTCATCAGCCTCGGGGCGGAGGTCGTGCTGCAGCACGCCGATGGCAGGCGTGTCGTCGCGCTTGAGGATTTCTACCTCGACTACCGCAAGAAGGACCTGCGGCCGGGCGAGTTCGTGGCGGCGATACGCGTGCCGCGCGCGCGTGCCGGGCGCCTGTTCCGCAGCTACAAGATCGCCAAGCGCTACGACCAGGACATCTCCGCGGTCTGCGGCGCCTTCGCCGTCGAACTGGCCCACGGCCGCGTGCGCGCGGCCCGCGTCTGCTACGGCGGCATGGCGGCCATCCCGCGCCGCGCACCGGCCTGCGAACGGGCCCTGGCCGGCGCCGACTGGAGCGCGGCCGGCGTCGGGCCGGCCGTCGCGGCGCTGGCGACGGACTACGAGCCGATCAGCGATTGCCGGGCGTCGCGCGCTTACCGGATGCAGGCCGCCGCCAACCTGCTGTTGCGCTGCGTCGCCGATACGGCCGCGCCCGGCGATGCCACGAGCGTGTGGCAGCATGCCGGCTGACCTCCCCGAAGGCGCCGGGCGCGAGCTCCGCGGCGGCGTCGGCGCGGCCGAGCCGCATGAGAGCGCGCAGCTGCACGTCACCGGCGAGGCGCTCTACACCGACGACGTCGCGCTGCCGGACGGGGCGCTGCACGCGGCCATCGGCCAGAGCGAATGCGCCAGCGCGCGCATCCTGCGGCTGGACCTCGATGCCGTGCGTGCCGCGCCCGGCGTCGTCGCGGTGCTGACGGCGGCCGACATTCCCGGCGAGAACAACCACGGGCCGGTCGTGCACGACGACCCGATCTTCGCGACCGACGCCGTCGAGTACGCCGGCCAGTCGCTGTTCGCCGTCATCGCGACCTCGGTCGAGGCGGCGCGCCGTGCCGCGCGCCTCGCGCGGGTCGAGTACGCCGAGAATGAGCCGATCCGCGACGTCGCGACCGCGCTTGCGCGCGAATCGTTCGTGCTGCCGACGCGCACCCTGGCGCGCGGCGATCCCGGCGCCGCCATCCGTTCTGCGCCCCGCCGGCTGCAGGGCGCGCTCGCGGTCGGCGGGCAGGAGCACTTCTACCTCGAGGGCCAGGTCGCCGCCGCGCTGCCCGGCGAGGACCGCACCATGACCGTGCTGTGCTCGACCCAGCACCCGAGCGAGGTGCAGCGCCTGGTGGCCCATTGCCTGGGCTGGGCCGCCAAGGACGTCGTCGTGCAGTGCCGCCGCATGGGCGGCGGCTTCGGCGGCAAGGAAACGCAGCCGGCGCTCCTCGCCTGCATCGCCGCGCTCGGCGCCTGCAGGACCGGCCGGCCGGTCAAGCTGCGCCTCGACCGCGACGCCGACATGCTGCTGACCGGCAAGCGCCACCCGTTCGACCTCCGCTACGAGGTCGGCTTCGACGACACCGGCGTGATCCGCGGCATCCGCCTGACACTGGCATCCAGTTGCGGCCGCTCGGTGGACCTGTCGGATGCGGTCAACGGCCGCGCGTTGTTCCACGCCGACAATTGCTACTACCTGTCCGACGTCGAGATCGTTTCGCACCGCTGCAAGACCAACCAGCCTTCGCACACGGCGTTCCGCGGTTTCGGGGGGCCGCAGGGCATGATGGTGATCGAGTGCGTCATCGACGACATCGCGCGGTCGCTGGGCCGGGACCCGCTGGAGATCCGCCGCGCGAATTTCTACGGCGACACCGACCGCAACGTCACGCCCTACGGCATGACCGTCGAAGACAACGTCATCGGCAGGATCGTGGACGAACTCGTCGCGCGCGCCGACTACGCCGGGCGGCGCCGGGCAATCGCAGACTTCAACGCCGCGAGCGCGATCGTCAAGCGCGGCATCGCCCTCACCCCGGTGAAGTTCGGGATCTCGTTCACGGCGACCTACCTCAACCAGGCTGGCGCCCTGCTGCACGTGTACACGGACGGCTCCATCCTGCTGAACCACGGCGGCACGGAGATGGGCCAGGGCCTGCACACCAAGGTCGCGCAGGTCGTGGCCGAGGAGCTGCAGGTGGATATCGGCCGCATCCGCTGCACGGCGACCGACACCAGCAAGGTGCCGAACACCTCGGCGACCGCGGCGTCCGCCAGCAGCGACCTGAACGGCAAGGCCGCGCAGGCGGCCGCGCGCACCATCCGCCAGCGGCTCGCGGAGTTCGCGGCATCGAAGTACGGCGTGCCGGCGTACTCGGTCGCCTTCCGCGCGGGCCGCGTGGCCCTGGGCGACCGCCGGGAAATTTCCTTCGACGAGCTGGTGTGGGAGGCCTACCACGCGCGCGTGCCGCTGTCGGCGACCGGCTTCTATGCCACGCCGAAGATCGGCTACGACCCGAAGACGCTGACCGGCCGGCCGTTC
The DNA here is from genome assembly GCA_964468395.1 of uncultured Steroidobacteraceae bacterium. GTDB lineage: Bacteria > Pseudomonadota > Gammaproteobacteria > Steroidobacterales > Steroidobacteraceae > SCUD01. The sequence continues at coordinate 11,134 of CAYXUJ010000049.1, read as the reverse complement.
TTCTATTTCTGTTACGGCGCGGCCGTGTCGGAAGTCGCGATCGACTCGCTGACCGGCGAGTCGCGGCTGCTGCGCGTGGACATCCTGCACGACGTCGGCGCTTCGCTCAATCCGGCAATCGACCTCGGGCAGGTCGAAGGCGGCTTCCTGCAGGGCGTCGGCTGGCTCACCAGCGAGGAGCTCTGGTGGGACGGGCGCGGCCGGCTCGCGACCCACGCGCCCTCGACCTACAAGATCCCGGCCGCCTCGGACTGGCCGCCGGTGTTCAACGTCGAGCTCGCGTCATGGAGCCGCAACCGCGAGGACAGCATCTACCGCTCGAAGGCGGTCGGCGAACCGCCGCTGATGCTCGCCATCTCGGTGTTCCACGCGATCCGCGACGCGATCGCCGCGGCGGCCGGCGGCGGCGTGCCGGCGCTCGACGCTCCCGCGACGCCGGAGCGGATCCTCGGCGCCATCGACGCCCTGCGCGCCTGCAACGCGGCGCGGCAGGCTTCCTGACGGCCGATGGCCAGCGGCGCCTACCTGCTCGACTGGCTCAACCTGGCGCTGCGCTGGGCGCACGTCATCACCGGCATCGCCTGGATCGGCTCGTCGTTCTACTTCATCTGGCTGGACGCCCGGCTCAACGTGCCGCCGCGCGATCCCGAGGGACCCGACGTGGCCGGCGACCTGTGGGCCGTGCACGGCGGCGGCTTCTACCATTCGCAGAAATACAGGCTGGCGCCGGCCGAATTGCCCGAGCCGCTGCACTGGTTCAAATGGGAGGCCTATGCGACCTGGCTGACCGGCTTCCTGCTCCTGACGGTGGTCTACTACCTGAACGCGGAGGCCTTGCTGGTCGACCCCGCCGCCGGCGGCATGGGCGCGAGCGCCGCCGTCATCGTCAGCCTCGCGCTGCTGCCGGCGGGATGGCTGCTGTACGACGGCCTGTGCCGCCTGGCGCCGGCGGGCCCCGGCTTTGCGGCGATCGGCGCCCTGCTGGTGCTGGGGCTCTGCTTCGGCGCCAGCCAGCTGTTCAGCGGGCGCGCGGCGTTCATGCAGGTCGGCGTCATGCTGGGCACGCTGATGGCAGCCAACGTCTGGCGCGTGATCATCCCGTCGCAGAAGGCGCTGGTCGCGGCGCGCCAGGGCGGCGCCGAACCCGATGCGCGGCTCGCCGCGCGCGCCAAGCAGCGCTCGGTGCACAACAACTACCTGACGCTGCCGGTCGTGTTCGCAATGATCAGCCCGCACTTTCCCTTCACCTACGCGCACGAGCACAACTGGCTGGTCCTGTTCACGCTGTTCGTCGCCGGCGCGCTGGTGCGGCACTGGTTCAACCTGCGCAACCAGGGCCGCAAGGGCTTGGCCTGGCCGGCCGCCGCCGTCGCGCTCGGCCTGCTGCTGGCCGTCGCCCTCGCGCCGCCGGGCGCCGGGCGCGGGGCAACGGCCGACGGCGCCGTCGACTATGCCGAAGTGCACCGGGTCATCCATGCGCGCTGCATCAGCTGCCACTCGGCCACGCCGACCCACGCGACCGCGCCGGTCGCGGCCGCCGGCGTCAGGCTCGACACGCCGGCCGAGATCCGCGCCTGGGCGGCACGCATCCACGAGCGCGCGGTCGTCACCGGCACCATGCCGCTGGCGAACCTGACGGGCATGACGGCGGAGGAGCGCGAGCTGATCGGGCGCTGGTACGCGGGCGGCGCCCGCACCGACTAGGCGGTCGCCGCGCGGCCGGATTCGTACAGCAGGATCTCGCGATCCCCGAACGAGAATTCCTCGCAGTCGCGCCCGGTGCCGGCGCGGTCGACGACCAGGAACTCGCCGGCGCTGCCGATCGCGATCAGCGGATGGTGCCAGGTGCCGCGCCGGTAGTTCACTCCCTGCCGGCCGTCGGTCCGGAAAGCGCGGATCGAGAACGGCTCGATGCGGTCGCCCGCGGGCGCGACGACGACCAGGAAGGGCTGCGGCCCGAGCGGCATGAACAACTGGCTCGACAGCGGGTGGCGCTCGAGCAGGCGCACCGGCAGCGGCAGTTCGCGCACCCGCGCGTGATAGATGCTGACGCGGGGCCGCCCGCCTTTCTCCGCGACGTCGATCTGCGCGAGGTCGGCGAACTGCCGCGCGGTGCCGTCGTTGATCGTCCGGGACTCGCCGCCCGCCTGCACGACGTCGCCGAACGGCGCGAAGGCCGCGGCGGTCAGCGGCTCGGCAAAGAGTTCCTGCACGACCTTCATCGCGGCCGCGCCACCGTGCCGAATGCCCGCAGCCGCGACACGCCGCCGTCCGGGTGGATGGTCATGCGCAGGTGCGAGACCGGGCCGAGCGCCGTCAGCTCGCGGCGGAACCGGTGCTGCGTATCCGCCTGCAGCTTCTGCTCGGGCAGCAGCAGCGGCCATTGCTCGCTGGCTTGCGCGAGCGCGTCGTCGGCGACGCCGCGCACCAGCGCCGCGCGCAGCGAGACCCGATCGGGATAGTTGCCGCGGAAATGCGCCGTATCGACCTCGACCTCGCGGATCGTGCCCGGATGGCCGAGCCTGACGATCACCCAGTCGGCGCCGGGCTCGCGGCGCCGGCGCGTCTCCCAGCCGTCGCCCATGTTGATTCCGCGGCCCGGCCGGTTGAGGTTGCGGATGTCGCCGTAGTGCTGGTCGTTGGCGATGAGCGCGACGCCGCCACGCTCGATGGCGAACAGGTCCACGGTCTCGTCGTCGCGGACCGCCGTCCAGTCCGCCAGCACGACGCCCCAGGCACGCAGGCGGGCAATGCCGCCGTCCGGATGGATGTTGAGCCGCAGCGCGCGCCACGGCCGCGCGTCGTCCACCGGGAAGCGGTTCAGCCGGTCGCCGCCGAGGTCGGTCTTGCCGAGCAGCGGCGTCCAGCTCGCGCCGGCCGCCAGCGGATCGGCGTCGTCGGTGGCATCCACCGACGCCTGCGGCGGGTAATTGCCGGTGAAAAAACTCGTGTCGAGGTCGAGCACGCGAATGGCGCCGCGCAGTGCGAGCCGCAGGATGCAGCTGTCGTGGCCGGGATCGCGGCGGCGGCGCGTCTCCCAGCCGTCCATCCACTGGCCGTGCGCGTCGTAAGTGCCGGGACGCGACACCGGCGGCGCCGGATCCAGCATCCGTTCCTTGGCGGCGAAGAACTCGTCGTTGGCCCACAGCGCCTCGGCGCCGAGCGACGCGTCCGCCAGGTTGACCAGTCCGGCCGGGATGTCGTGATCCACCGAATGAATATAAACTGCCGCGAACCCGCTGCCTAATCGGTCCCGATCGCCCCAACCCATGAGCACCGACTATCCGCGCGACATGGTCGGCTACGGTGCCAGGCCTCCCGACCCGCAGTGGCCCGGCGGCGCGCGCCTCGCGCTGCAATTCGTGCTGAACTACGAGGAAGGCGCCGAGCAGTGCGTGCTGCACGGCGATCCGGCTTCGGAGTCCTTCCTGTCCGACATCCCGGGCGCGCGGCCGTACCCGGGCGCCCGCCACATGAGCATGGAGTCGCTGTACGAGTACGGCAGCCGCGCCGGCGTCTGGCGCCTGCTCGACATCTTCGGGCGCCGGCGGCTGCCGCTCACCGTGTTCGCGGTCGCGATGGCGCTGGAACGCAATCCTGAAGCGGCCGCCGCGTTCCAGGCGGCCGGCCACGAGATCGCCGCCCACGGCTGGCGCTGGATCGATTACCAGTTCGTGGACCCGGAAACCGAGCGGCAGCATATGGCGGCGGCGGTTGCCTCGATCGAGAAGCTGACGGGCGAACGGCCGCTCGGCTGGTACACCGGCCGCGACAGCCCGCATACGCGCCGCCTGGTCGTCGAGCACGGCGGATTCCTGTACGACTCGGATTCCTACGCCGACGACCTGCCCTACTGGCAACGGGTCGCAGGCCGCGACCACCTGGTCGTGCCCTACACGCTCGATTGCAACGACATGCGCTTCGCGACGCCGGCCGGCTTCGCCACCGGCGACGAATTCTTCGCATACCTGCGCGATGCCTTCGACCTGCTGTACCGCGAGGGCGAGCGCGCGCCGCGGATGATGTCGGTCGGGCTGCACTGCCGCCTGGCCGGCAGGCCGGCGCGCGCCGCCGCGCTCGAGCGTTTCCTCGATCACGTGCAGCGGCACCGGGACGTCTGGGTCTGCCGGCGCGTGGACATCGCCAGGCACTGGATCGCCCGCCACCCGCCGCGCACGACCGCCGGGTGACGGCTGCGATGCGTCTTGCGATCGCCGAGGTCAACGCGCTGGATGGCGACGACTTCGTCGGCCGGTTCGGCGCCGTCTACGAACAGTCCCCCTGGGTCGCGGAGCAGGCCTGGCTCGCGCGTCCCTTCAGGGACCGCGGCGCGGTCGAACAGGCCATGCGCGACGCCGTGCTGCGCGCCGGCCGCGACCGCCAGCTTGCGCTGCTGCGGGCGCATCCGCGCCTCGGCACCCGGCTGGCGCTCACCGGCCACTCGCGCGCAGAGCAGGACGGCGCCGGCCTGCGGCAACTGGGCGACGCCGAACGTTCGGAGCTGGCGACGCTCAATGACGAGTATGAGCGCAAGTTCGGCCACCCCTACATCCTCGCGGTGCGCGGCGCGGACTTGCGCACGATCCTCGAAAACCTGCGCTCGCGGACCGGCGCCGATGCCGCGGCGGAATTCGACGAGGCCCTGCGCCAGGTCTTCCGCATCGCGTCGTTCCGCCTCGCCGACCTCTGCTGAGCCGCGATGCACGGCCCGCCACCGCTGGTGACCGCCGCCGCACTGGGCGTCGCCTGCGCGCTGGCCGCGGCGCCGGCCCGGCCGCTCGACGAGGTCATCGTCACCGCCACGCGCAGCCCCGCGGCGCTGCTCGATTACCCGGGCAGTGCGACCCGGATCGGTGCCGCCGCCATCGAGCTGGTCGGCGCCACGCACTCCTCGGAGCTGCTGAACCGCGCGCCCGGCGCGATGATCCAGCGCGGCAGCGGCCAGGAATCGCTCACCGCGCTGCGCTCGCCGGTGCTGACCGGCGCCGGCGCCTGCGGCGCCGTGCTGGTGCTCGAGGACGGCATCCCGATCCGGCCGGTCGGCAGCTGCAACGTCAACGAGATGTTCGAGGTCAACTACGAGCAGGCGGCGGCAATCGAGGTCGTGCGCGGCCCGGGCAGCGCCCTGTACGGGTCGAGCGCCGTCCACGGGATCATCAACGTCATCCCGCCGCTGCCCGGCCAGCTGCCGCCGCTCGCGGCCGCGCTCGAGGCCGGCAGCGACGATTACTACCGCGCCCGGCTGGCGGCCGCCATGCCAGGCTATGGACTGGTCCTGCACGCGACCGATGACGGCGGTTGGCGCGATTCGTCGGGATTCACCGAGCAGAAGCTGAATGCCGCAGCGGCGCGCCCGCTCGCCGGCGGAGAACTGGTGCTGCGTCTCGCGGCCACCAACCTCGACCAGCAGACCGCCGGGTTCATCACCGGCGAGGATGCCTACCGCGACGAGGCGCTCGCGCGCTCGAACCCGGTCCCGGACGCCTGGCGCGATGCGCACAGCCTGCGCGCGGCCGCGCATTACCGCGGCGCGGATGGCTTCGAATGGCGCGGCATGCTGCGCAGCTCGCGCATGGACTTCCTCCAGCATTTCCTGCTCGGCCAGCCGGTCGAGGACAACGGCCAGGACAGCGCGACGCTGCTGCTGTCGCAGTCCCGCGCCGGGGTCGGCGGCGGCGAGCTGACGCTCGGCGCCGACGCCGAGATCGCGCGCAGCTTCCTGTCGCAGCACCAGGACGGGCCGACCACCGGCGGCTCGCCGGCGGCCAATGCCATCCGGCCGGCCGGCCGGCACTACGACTACGACGTGGACTCGCTGATGCTGGCGGCCTACGCGACCTGGCGCCGTCCGCTCGCGCCGCGCTGGTCGCTCGAGACCGGCGCGCGCCTCGAGTGGGTGCGCTACGACTACGACAACAACATGATCGACGGCAATACGGACGACGCGGGCGTGCCCTGCCCCGGCGGTTGCCTGTATTCCCGGCCCGCGGACCGCAGCGACGAATTCACCAATGCCGCGCCGCGCGTCGGCGTGGTCTGGCGCCCCGCCGACGGGCTCGCCGCCTACCTCTCCTACGCGCGCGGGTTCCGCGTGCCGGAGACCACCGAGCTGTACCGCCTGCAGCGCCAGCAGTCGGTCGCGGACCTCGACCCGGAACGCGTCGACGCGGTCGAGCTCGGCCTGCGCTGGCGCGGCGCGTCGGGCGGCATCGACCTCGCGGCCTGGACCATGGACAAGGACGACGTGATCCTGCGCGACTCCGCGGGCTTCACGGTCAGCGGCGGCAGCACGCGCCACCGCGGCCTCGAGTACGCGCTCGACTGGCGCTTCGCGGAGCACTGGACCCTGGCGGCGACCGGCACGGTCGCCCGGCACGAGTACCGGTTCACGGCGGCCGTCGAGCAGGGCGAGCAGATCACCGCCGGCAATGACGTCGACACCGCGCCGCGCTGGCTCAATGCGCTGCGCCTGGCGCACGAGTCCGGCGCCCTGTCCGCGGAACTCGAATGGCTGCACGTGGACGAGTACTGGGCGAACGCGGCGAACACCGCGCGTTATCCCGGCCACGACCTCGTCAACTTGCGCCTCGCCTGGCGGCCGGCGCCGGCATGGTCGCTGGCGCTGCGCGTGGCGAACCTGCTGGATGCCGACTACGCGGATCGCGCCGATTTCGCGTTCGGCAATTACCGCTACTTTCC
>CAYXUJ010000049.1:0-4335 GCA_964468395.1 uncultured Steroidobacteraceae bacterium | reverse complement strand
ATGCCGACTACGCGGATCGCGCCGATTTCGCGTTCGGCAATTACCGCTACTTTCCTGGCCGCGACCGCAGCGTCTTCCTGGACCTCGGCTGGCGGCGCGAGTGAATACGGGCCGCGATCAGACCAGGGCGGCGCGGCGCCGGCGCGCGCTGGTCGGGCGGCCGGACGCCTGCCGCCGGCGCCCGCGGGCCGGCGTCGCCCGCGCAGGCTGGACCAGGCGCAGCTGCGCCGCGCTGTGGCGCGGCTGCTGCTGCGTGATGCAGTGGATGTTGCCGCCGCCCAGCAGGATCTCGCGCGAGGCGATGCCGGTCACGCGCCGCCCGGGGAACAGGCGCGCGAGCGCAGCCTTCGCCTGGCGATCGCGGCGCGGGTCGAGCAGCGGCATCACGACCTGCCGGTTGGCGATGTAGAAGTTCACGTACGATGCCGCCAGCCGGTCGCCGGCGCGGCGCGGACGCGTGCCCGGCGCGTCGTCGACGCCCGCGGCCTCCTCGGCCGTCATGTACAGCGGGCCCGGTTGCGGCAGGCGATGGATCTTCAGGCGCCGGCCGCGGCTGTCCCGGGCCGCCTGCAGCGCTTCGTACGCGGACCGCGAGATGTCGTATTGCGGGTCGTCGGCATCGTCGCACCAGGTCAGCACCACCTCGCCCGGGCGGACGAAGCAGCACAGGTTGTCGACATGGCCGTCGGTTTCGTCGTTGAACACGCCGCGCGGCAGCCAGATGATCTGGCGAACGCCGAGGTAGCGTTCCAGCAGCGTCTCGATCTGCCCGCGCCCGAGCTTCGGGTTGCGGTTCGGGTTCAGCAGGCATTCCTCGGTGGTCAGCAGCGTGCCCTGGCCGTCGACGTGCACCGCGCCGCCCTCCAGCACGAACGGCGCGCGATAGCGCGCGCAGCGCTCGATCTCGAGCACCTTCCCGGCGACCTGGTCGTCGAGGTCCCACGGCGCATAGGCGCCGCCCGAGCGCCCGCCCCAGGCATTGAAGACCCAATCGACGCCGCGCAGGCCGCCGCGGCCGTCGACGACGAAAGTCGGGCCGACGTCGCGCATCCAGGCGTCGTTCGACGAGATCTCGACCACCCTGACTCCGGCCGGCAGCGCCGCCCGGGCCGGCTCGTACTGCTGCGCCGACACCCCGACCGTGACCGGCTCGCTGCGGGCGATCGCCGCGGCGACCGCCGCGAACGCCCGCTGCGCGGGCAGTGCGCCGTCGCGCCAGTTGTCGGGACGCTCTGGCCACAGCATCCAGGTGCCGGCATGCGGCTCCCATTCGGCGGGCATGTGGAAACCGTCTCGGGCCGGCGTTTTCATGCGGGCGATTCTACGCGATGGCGTGCTAGCATTTGCGGATGAGCGAAAAGATCCGCATTGCAGGCGGCAAGCTGCAGGTTCCTGACCGGCCCACGATCCCGTTCATCGAAGGCGACGGCACCGGCCCCGACATCTGGCGCGCCAGCGTGCGCGTGCTGGATGCCGCCGTGCAGAAGGCCTATGGCGGCAAGCGGAAGATTTCCTGGATGGAAGTCTACGCTGGCGAAAAAGCGAACAAGCTCCTGAATACCTGGCTGCCGGACGAGACCGTCGCCGCCTGCCGCGAATACCTGGTGTCGATCAAGGGCCCGCTGACCACGCCGATCGGCGGCGGCATCCGTTCGCTGAACGTGGCGCTGCGGCAGATGCTCGACCTGTACGTCTGCCTGCGCCCGGTGCGCTGGTTCAAGGGCGTGCCGTCGCCGGTGCGCGCGCCGGAAAAGGTGGACATGGTCATCTTCCGCGAGAACACCGAGGACATCTACGCCGGCATCGAGTTCGAGCAGGGCTCGGCCGAGAACGCGAAGTTCCTGGCGCTGCTGAAGGAAGCCTTCCCGAAGTCCTACGGCAAGATCCGCTTCCCGGACTCCTCCGGCATCGGCATCAAGCCGGTCTCGCGCGAGGGCACGGAGCGGCTGGTGCGGGCGGCCATCGAGTACGCGATTGCCAACAAGCGCAAGAGCGTGACCTTCGTGCACAAGGGCAACATCATGAAGTTCACGGAGGGCGCCTTCCGCAACTGGGGCTATGCGCTCGCCGAGCGCGAATTCGCGCAGCAGACCTACACCTGGGACCAGTGGGAGCGCACGCGCGCCGACCAGGGCGACGCCGCCGCGAACGAAGAGCAGAAGAAGGCGCTGGCCGCGGGCCGGGTGCTGGTCAAGGACGCGATCGCCGACATCACGCTGCAGCAGGTGCTCACGCGGCCCGACGACTTCGACGTCATCGCGACGATGAACCTGAACGGCGACTACCTGTCCGACGCGCTCGCCGCGCAGGTCGGCGGCATCGGCATCGCCCCGGGCGGCAACGTCAACTACGTCACCGGGCACGCGGTCTTCGAGGCGACCCACGGCACGGCGCCGAAGTACGCAAACCTCGACAAGGTCAACCCGAGCTCGGTGATCCTGTCGGGCGAGATGATGCTGCGCTACATGGGCTGGACGGAGGCCGCGGACCTGATCCTCGGCGCGATGGACCGCTGCATCGGCGAAAAGGTCGTCACCTACGACTTCGCGCGCCTGATGGAGGGCGCGACCGAGGTCAAGTGCAGCGAGTTCGGCGACGCGCTGATCCGCAACATGCGTTGAGCGACGAAGTCGCCCGGGACGCCGCCGCCGCGATCGTCGCGGCATTCGCGCGCTACAACGCCGGGTACCGGGCGATCACGCGCCGGGCGCCCGAGCGCTTCGAGAGCCGCGACTGGAAGGGCAGCCAGGCCGACGTCGTCGAGCGCCTCGACCTCTACGCGCGCGTGGTCGCCGGGACCGCGGCCGCGCTTCGCGCGCGGCTCGAGCCGCGCGACCGCGATGTCGCGCTCTGGCAGGCGATCAAGCGCGAATACGCGGAGCGCATCGCCGCCCTCGCCGACCCCGAGTTCCTGAAGACCTTCTTCAGCTCGATCACGCGCCGGCTGTTCGGCACGGTCGGCGTCAATGCCGCCATCGAGTTCTTCGCGCTCGACCTCGACCCGCTGCGCGGCGCCACGACCGACGCAGTCGCCCGCCGCTACGCGAACCGCGGCTCGCTCGGCCTGCTGTTCGAGGAGGTCCTGTCGGACTGCCGCTTCCGCACGCCGTGGCGCGATTTCGAGGGCAGCGTCTCGCACGTCACGACCGACGTCGAGCTGGAGCTCGCGCGCATCGCCGAGCGGCGCCCGCTGCTGGACGTCGAGATCGTGCAGCCGGTCTTCTACCAGATGAGCCGCGCCTACCTGGTCGGCCGCATCAACGGCGACGGCTGGCGGCTGCCGCTCGCCATCGCCATACGCAACGGCCCGCGCGGCATCCTGGTGGACGCGGTGATGCTGCGCGAAAGCGACGTCTCGATCCTGTTCTCCTTCACCCGCTCCTACTTCCACGTGGACCTCGAGCGCGTCGCGGACGCGGTGCTGTTCCTGCACTCGCTGATGCCGGTGAAGCCGGTCTCCGAGCTGTTCACGGTGCTGGGGCGCGCCAAGCAGGGCAAGACCGAGCGTTTCCGCGAGATCTTCCGCCACCTGGATGCCTCGCCCGACCGCTTCGTGCGGGCGCCCGGCGAGCGCGGCCTGGTGATGGCCTGCTTCACGCTCGAGAACTTCGACGTGATCTTCAAGGTCATCCGCGACCGCTTCCCGGCGGTCAAGAACATCCGCCGCGAGGAGGTCATGGCCAAGTACGACCTCGTGTTCAAGCACGACCGCGCCGGGCGCCTGATCGACGCGCAGGAATTCAAGCGCATCCGGCTGCCGCAGGCGCGGTTCGCGACCGACATGCTGGAGGAACTGCTGGCCGAATGCGCGCAGAACGTGCAACTGGACGGCGACGACGTGATCGTGGGACACGCCTACATCGAGCGCCGGCTGGCGCCGCTCAACCTCTACCTGCGCACGGCCACGCCGGAGCAGGCCGAGCTGGCGGTCATCGACTACGGCCAGGCCATCCGCGACCTCGCCTATACCAACATCTTCGCCGGCGACCTGCTGCTGAAGAATTTCGGCGTCACCCGCCACAGCCGGGTGATCTTCTACGACTACGACGAGCTGTGCCAGGTGAGCGACTGCCGCTTCCGGAACCTGCCGCAGGCGCAGACGGACGAGGACGAGATGCGCGCCGAGCCCTGGTTCCACGTCGCCGACAACGACGTGTTTCCCGAGACGTTCCTGCAGTTCCTCGGTTTCGAGGGCCGGTTGCGCGAGGTGTTCCTCGACAAGCACGGCGAGATCCTCGAGGCCGGCTGGTGGCGGGCGCTGCAGGAGCGCCTGACGGCCGGCGACGTCGTCGAGGTGCTGCCCTACCACCCGCACCGCGTGCGGGTCGCGAGCAG
>CAYXUJ010000048.1:0-18192 GCA_964468395.1 uncultured Steroidobacteraceae bacterium | reverse complement strand
GGGCGTCGTCCAGCGCGACCAGCTCGACCACCGCCGCGTGCAGCTGGTTCTCGTCGCGCATCGGGGCTGTGCAGCCTTCGAGATACGAAACCGACGCGCCCTCGTCGGCGATGATCAGCGTGCGCTCGAACTGCCCGGTCTTCGAGGCGTTGATGCGGAAGTACGTGGACAGCTCCATCGGGCAGCGCACGCCCTTCGGCACGTAGACGAAGGAGCCGTCGGTGAACACCGCGGAGTTGAGCGCGGCGTAGAAGTTGTCGCCGGCCGGGACCACGGTGCCCAGGTACTTCTGGACCAGCTCAGGGTGTTTCAGCACCGCCTCCGAGAACGGGCAGAAGATCACGCCGGCCTCGGCGAGGCGCTCCTTGAAGGTGGTCGCGACCGAGACGCTGTCGAACACGGCGTCCACGGCGACGCCGGCCAGGCGCGCGCGCTCGTGCAGCGGGATGCCGAGCTTGTCGTAGGTCTCGAGCAGCTTCGGGTCGACCTCGTCGAGCGACTTCGGGCCGTCGGTGCGCGCCTTCGGCGCCGAGTAGTAGGAGATCGCCTGGAAGTCGATGGCGGGATAGCGGACCTGTGCCCAGGCAGGCTCGGTCATCCGCGTCCAGCGGCGAAAGGCCTTGAGCCGCCAGTCGAGCATGAAGGCCGGCTCGCCCTTCTTGGCGGAGATCAGCCGGATCACGTCCTCGTCGAGGCCCGGCGGCACGGTGTCGCTGGCGATGTCGGTGACGAACCCGTGCCGGTACTTGCGGGCGACCAGCGATTCCAGTTCCGTGGTATTGGACGACACGACCGCTCCTGCCTCAGCCGCGCACCAGCGGGTGCCAGCCGGGCGGCGTGCGCAGCAGCGGCTGCGCGCCGGCCGCGGCGTCGCGCCGCACGAGCTCCTCGAGGCTGATCTCGGTGAGGGCGTGGCGGATCGCCAGGCTGATGCGCTGCCAGCCGTGCCCGACCTGGCAGGTCGACTCGATGCCGCAGTTGCCGCTGCCGCTCGCGCATTCGGTCAGCGCCACCGGCCCCTCGACCGCATCGATGATCTCCGAGGCATTGATCTCGGCGGCGCTGCGGGTCAGCTGGTAGCCGCCGTGCGCGCCGCGCACCGAGCGCACCAGGCCGGCGTGCTGCAGCTCCTTCAGCAGCTTGCTGACCGTCGGCAGGCCGATGTGCGTGCGCTCGGCGATGTCCGCCGCGCTCGCGAGGCTACCGCCACCGAGGCTCGCGAGAATGACCGTCGCGTAATCCGTCAGCCGGCTGATGCGCAGCATGGGCAACTCTCCGCCGTGGGCGTAGCCATAAACAGTACAATTTTAGTACTATTACACCGGCAACGGTAGGGGGTCGCGGTGCTCTGGTATCCTTCGCGCCCGGCGCGGCGGACCGGCTGCCGACGCCCGTAGCCTGCGGAGGACCCGGATTCATGGACAGAGCGGAACTCGACCGGATAGCGGCGGCGATGGTCGCGCGGGGCAAAGGCATCCTGGCGGCGGACGAATCGACCGGCACGATCAAGAAGCGCTTCGACAAGATCGCGCTCGAGTCGACCGCCGAGTCGCGGCGCAGCTACCGCGAGCTGCTGTTCACCGCGCCGCAGGTCGAGCGCCACATTTCCGGCGTGATCCTCTACGACGAGACGCTGCGCCAGCAGGCGGCGGACGGCCGACCGTTCCCCGCGGTCCTGGCCGCGCGCGGCATCATCCCGGGCATCAAGGTGGACGCCGGCGCCAAGCCGCTGGCCGGGCATCCCGGCGAGACGGTGACCGAGGGCCTCGACGGCCTGCGCGAGCGCCTGGCCGAGTACCACGGCCTCGGGGCGCGCTTCGCCAAGTGGCGCGCCGTGATCGACGTCGGCGCCGGCATCCCGACGCCGTTTGCGCTCGAGGCCAATGCCCACGCGCTCGCCCGCTATGCGGCGCTGTGCCAGGAAGCCGCGATCGTGCCGATCGTGGAGCCCGAGGTGCTGATGGACGGCGACCACACGATTGCACGCTGCGAAGAGGTCACCGACGCCGCGCTCGAGTCCGTCTTCGACGCGCTGTTCCGGCACCGGGTGCGGCTCGAGGGCATGGTGCTGAAGCCGAACATGGTCATCGCCGGCAAGAAATGCGCGCAGCAGGCGACCCCGCAGCAGGTGGCGGAAGCCACGCTGCGCTGCCTGCGCCGGCGCGTGCCGGCAGCGGTACCGGGCATCGCCTTCCTGTCCGGCGGCCAGAGCGAGGCGCAGGCGACATTGCACCTGTCGCTGATGAACCGCGAGGCTGCCACGCTGCCGTGGCAGCTCTCCTTCAGCTACGGCCGGGCGCTGCAGCAGAGCACGCTCGACGCCTGGCGCGGCAAGGCCGGCAACGTGGCCGCGGCGCAGCGGGTCTTCCTGCGGCGCGCGGAGCTGAACGGGCTCGCCCGCGACGGCCGCTACGAGGCCGCCATGGAACAGGCCGCGGCCTGAAGCCGCGCGTCCCCGGGCCCGCCGCTTGAGCGCCGACCAGCCCCGCGGATCCAGCGTCATCGTGCGCGTGCGCGGCATGCACTATGCCGTGCGCGGCCGCCAGCTGTTCGACGGCGTCGACATCGACATCGCCCGCGGCTCGGTCACAGCGATCATGGGCCCGAGCGGCACCGGCAAGACGACGCTGCTGCGGCTGATCACCGGCCAGCTGCTCGCCGACCGGGGCCTGGTCGAAGTGGAGGGACGCGACGTCGCGACACTGTCGCGGCCCGAGACCTATGCCATGCGCCGCCGCATGGGCATGCTGTTCCAGAACGGCGCGTTGCTGACCGACCTCGACGTCTACGAGAACGTGGCCTTCCCGCTGCGCGAGCACACGCGGCTGCCGGAGCGCCTGCTGCGGCACGTGGTGCTGACCAAGCTGCACGCAGTCGGCCTGCGCGGCGCGGCGCGGCTGATGCCGTCGGAGCTGTCGGGCGGCATGGGCCGGCGCGTGGCGCTGGCCCGCGCGATCGTCATGGACCCGGCGCTGCTGATCTATGACGAGCCGTTCGTCGGGCTCGACCCGATCTCGATGGGCATGGTGCTGCGGCTGATCCGCCGGCTGAACGACTCGCTCGGCCTGACCAGCATCGTCGTGTCGCACGACGTGCGCGAGATCTCCGCGGTTGCCGACGTCTGCTACCTGCTGTCGGGCGGCCGCATCATCGCCAATGGCCCGCCCTCGGTCCTGTCGGACAGCCGCTCGGAGGAGGTGCGCCAGTTCATGCACGGCCTGCCGGACGGGCCGGTGCCGTTCCACTACCCGGCGCCGGACTACGCCAGCCAGCTGCGGCAGGAGGGCTGAGTGGTCGTATCCCTGACCCGCGAAGTGCTGCAGTCGGCGCGCGCCGCGCTGGAGGCGCTCGGCGCCTATGCGCTGTTCGCGCTGCGCCTGTTCGCCGCGACGCCGCGCGCGCTGCTGCGCTTCGGCCTGGTCGTGCAGCAGGTCCACAATGCCGGCGCGCACTCGCTGGTGATCATCATGATGTCCGGCCTGTTCGTCGGCATGGTCCTCGGCCTGCAGGGCTTCGACCTGCTCGAGCGCTTCGGCTCGGAGGAGTCGCTCGGCACCGCCGCCGCGCTCGGCCTGCTGAAGGAGCTCGGCCCGGTCGTCACGGCGCTGCTGTTCGCCGGCCGCGCCGGCACCGCGCTGGCTTCCGAGCTCGGGCTGATGCGGGCGACCGACCAGATCGCGGCCATGGAGATGATGGCCGTGGACCCGGTGCGCCGGGTCGTGGTGCCGCGCTTCCTCGGCGGCGTGATCTCGATGCCGCTGCTGGCCGCGATTTTCAGCATGATCGGCCTGTTCGGCGCGCAGCTGGTCGGCGTGCAGCTGATGGGCGTAGACGCCGGCCAGTTCTGGTCGCAGATGCGCGGCGCAGTGGAGTTCGGCGACGTGATGGAGGGCGTGCTGAAGAGCGCCGTGTTCGGCGTCGCCTGCAGCCTGATCGCCGTGTTTGAGGGCTATCACTCGGTGCCGACGGCCGAGGGCGTCGGCCGGGCGACGACGCGGACCGTCGTGATTTCTTCCGTGGTCGTGCTGCTGCTCGACTACATGCTGACCGCGGTAATGTTGTAAGGAGACCTGCCATGCGCCAGACGCGCGCCATCGAGCTGGGGACCGGGCTGTTCGTGCTGCTCGGCTTCGCCGCGCTCTTCTTCCTGATCACGCAGATCACCAGCCGGGAATTCGGCTTCGGCGACAGCGGCTACCGGCTGACCGCGTCGTTCGAGCAGATCGGCGGCCTGAAGCCGGGCGCGCCGGTGTCGATGTCCGGCGTGACGATCGGCCGCGTCGAGTCGATCGCCTACGACTTCGACGAGTACCGCGCGCGCGTGACGCTGCGCATCGACAAGGCCTATGACCGCATCCCCGACGACAGCGACGCCGGCATCCTGACCGCCGGCCTGCTGGGCGGGCAGTACGTCGGCATCGGCCCCGGCAGCTCCGAAACTTACTTCGCGGACGGCGGTCAGATCCTGTTCACGCAGTCCGCGATCGTGCTCGAGAACCTGATCAGCAAGTTCCTGTTCTCGAAGGCCGCCGAGCAGCCCGCGGACGATCCGCCAGGAGCATCCACCCCATGACGAGACGATTCGCCAACCGCCTGTGCGGCGCGCTCGCGCCGCTGCTGCTGAGCGGCGCCGCCTGGGCCGCGGACGCCGTGCCCGGTCCGGGCCCGCAGGAACTGATCGAGACCGCCGCCCGGCGCATGCTGGAGGCGCTCGATGCCGACCGCGAGGCGGTGCGCCGGGACCCGCGGCACGTGCAGAGGCTGGTGGACGAGATCCTGCTGCCCAGCTTCGACACCGACTATTCGGCGCGCCTCGTGCTCGGCAAGCACTGGCGAACGGCGACGCCCGAGCAGCGCAAGCGTTTCGTCGACGCGTTCTACCAGTCGCTGCTGCGCAACTACGGCTCGGCGCTCGCCGAGTTCACTGCCGACCGCATGGTGGTGCTGCCGTTCCGCGGCGACCTGTCCACCGGCCAGGCGACGGTGCGCACCGAGGTCAAGCGCAACGACGGCACGCGCGTCCCGGTGAACTACACGATGCGCGCGACCCCGGGCGGCTGGAAGGCCTGGGACGTGACCATCGAGGGCATTTCCTACGTGCGCAACTTCCGCAACGACGTCGGCGCCGAGATCGACCAGCGCGGCCTCGACTCCGTCATCGCCCGCCTCGAGGGCGAGGCCCGCGGCGACGGCGCGGCGGCGGCGCGGTGAGGCGGCGATGAAACCCGCGTCACTGGCCGCTGCGGGAGAAGGTCGCTACACGCTGTCCGGCGACCTGGTATTCGACAGCGCGGCGCAGCTGCTGGCTGCGGGCGACGCGGCATTCGGCAGCCGGCCCGAGGCCGAGGTGGACCTCGCCGGGGTCGGGCGCGTGGACAGCGCG
Organism: uncultured Steroidobacteraceae bacterium; assembly: GCA_964468395.1. GTDB lineage: Bacteria > Pseudomonadota > Gammaproteobacteria > Steroidobacterales > Steroidobacteraceae > SCUD01. The sequence goes on along the minus strand of CAYXUJ010000048.1, from coordinate 12,809 downwards.
GGGCTCGCGCTGCTGCTCGAATGGTCGCTGACGGCGCGCGGCGCCGGGCGGACGATCCGCTACCGCAACATGCCGGATGCGCTGGCGTCGCTCGCCGGCATCAGCGAGGTCTCGGAACTGCTGGGGTCGGCCGGCGCCTGACCCGGCGCCTCCGCCGGCGGCTCGGGATCCTCGATGTCCCCGGCGTCCTCGAAATCCTCCAGTGGCGCCTCATCCGGCACGTCGCCGTCCCGGACCTTGTATTCGCGCCGCTGCAGCCAGGCATCGCGCACGAACGCGTAAGGATCGTAGGTTTCGGCCAGCGAGGCGTCGAGCGACAGCAGGCCAGACCGGGCATCGATCACCGACAGGGCGATCAGCGCATACCGTTCATTGCGCTTGATGTCGAGCCGCGTGCGCAGGTCGGTTTCCTTGTCCACGAGCAGCGATGGCCCGTCGCGCAGGGTCGACGGCCCGATCACCGGCAACACCAGGTACGGCCCCGGCGGTACGCCCCAGCGCCCGAGCGTCTGGCCGAAGTCCTCGTCATTGCGCGGGATGCCGACGTGCGTGGCCGGGTCGAGCAGGCCGCCGATGCCCAGCGTCGTGTTGAGCGCGAAGCGCCCCAGATCGCTGCCCGCGTCCTTGAACTTGCCCTGCAGCAGGTTGTTGACGATGACCGTCGGGTAGGCGAGGTTGCTGAGGAAGTTGCCGATGCCGGTGCGGACCACGCGCGGCACGCCCTTGCGGTAACCGGTGGCGACGGGCTTCAGCACGGCGCGGTCGAGCGCGTCGTTGAACTTGTAGACGCCGCGGTTCATGCGCTCGAGCGGGTCGCCTGGCGTCGCCGGCCCGGTGGTGGCGCAGCCTGCCAGCAGCAGCATGAACAGGGCGCCGGCACCGGCGCGCAGGACGACGGCCATCGTCTGGCTCCTCGGGGGTCTCTGGTCGGCGATTCTAGCCGGTGGCGCCGCCGTCCGGTGGCGGATTCGTCGGCCCGGCGACCTCGCGGGCGCGGCGGCCCTTCGGCAGGTATTCCTCGAGCTCGCGGATGCGCGCGTCGAAGCGCTCGCGCTGCACCGAGTTGATCCCCGGCACCGCCTGTGCCAGGCGCAGCTGGCCGATCGCGAGCATCAGGTCGCCGCTGATGACGTGGTACTCCGACATGTAGTAGTACGAATCGGCGATGTCGCCGGCGGCGTTGGCCGCGAGGGCGGTGAAGCGCGCCTGCTCGGCGGTCGGCGGCACGTTGTTGAACAGGTCGAGCAGCACGACGTGGGCGCGCTTGGGGTCGCCGTCGCGCATCAGGGTCTCGGCATAGCGCATCGTCACCGGCACGCTGCGCGGGAACAGCTTCATCGCATGCTCGAGCGTGGCGCGCGACGCCTCGACCTGGCCGGCCGCGAGCTGGGCCTCGCCGAGCGCCGTGTACAGCAGCGTCACGTCGGGGCGCCGGTCCAGCATCGCGCGCAGCAGCGGGATCGCCTCCTGCGGCGCGCCCGCGCGCATCAGCGCCAGCGCCCGGCCGTACTGCTCGCCGTCGGTCGACGGGAAATCGGCGCGCGCGGCATTCGGGTACAGGTCCCGGAAGGAGGTCTCGGGCGGCAGCGAATTGACGTGCAGGCGCTCGCGGATCAGCGCGTAGCTGGTGCTGTCCGGGGTGCGCGGGCGCACGTACTGGTTGGCGCGGTCGCGGGTCTCGGCGATGCGCTCGGTCGTCACCGGGTGGGTGCGCAGCAGGTCCGGGATGTTCCGGCCGGCGCCGCCGGAGCGCTGCTGCATGGTCCAGAAGAACTCGGGCATCGCCACCGGATCGAAGCCGGACGCCGCCAGGACGCCGAGCCCGACCCGGTCCGCCTCGCTCTCGTTCGAGCGCGTGAAGCTGATCTGCGACTGCGCCGCCAGGCCCTGCGCGGCGGTCACGGTGCCGAGCACCGCGTCGCTCGGCACGCCGGTGGTGGCGCCGATCAGCACGGCGGCCAGGATCGCCGCCACCGACGCCAGGTTGGCGCGGCCGGCATTCTGGATCGAGCGCGCGATGTGGCGCTGCGTCACGTGCGCGATCTCGTGCGCCAGCACGCCGGCGAGCTCGGCCTCACCGCGGGTCGCCGTCACCAGGCCGGCATTGACGCCGATGAACCCGCCCGGCAGCGCGAAGGCGTTGATGCTGTTGTCGCGGATCGCGAAGAACGTGAAGCGGTGCGCGCCCTCGTGCGCGTGGCTGGCGAGCCGCATGCCGAGCGCTTGCAGGTACTCGGTGATCTCCGGGTCGTCGACGATCTGGCCCGCGTCGCGCAGCCCGCGCACGATCATCAGGCCGATCTTGTACTCGTCGATCAGCGACAGCGTGGTCGAGGCGGGGGTGCCGATGTCAGGCAGGTCGCCGCCCGGCACCTGGGCCGGAACGGCGGCGCCGTGCAGCGCCAGCAGCAGCGATAGGGCGAAAGTCGGCAGGCGCATCGGCTGGGTCCTGGCGGGTTTGCCGGTTCGACCGCGCATGGCTGGCATCGTTCGCCGCGGGCGGCGTCAGAGCGCCTCGGAGGCGAAATCGGCGAGGCGCGAGCGCTCGCCGCGCACCAGCGTCACGTGGCCGGCGTGCGCCCAGCCGCGGAAGCGGTTGACGACGTAGGTGAGGCCCGAGGTCGTCTCGGTCAGGTAGGGCGTGTCGATCTGGGCGATGTTGCCGAGGCAGACCAGCTTGGTGCCGGGCCCGGCGCGCGTGACCAGCGCCTTCATCTGCTTGGACGTCAGGTTCTGCGCTTCGTCGAGGATCAGGTAGCGGTTCAGGAAGGTCCGGCCGCGCATGAAATTGAGCGAGCGGATCTTGATGCGGTGTCGCAGCAGGTCCTGGGTCGCCGCGCGGCCCCAGCTGCCGCCCTCCTGGCCCTGGGTCAGGACCTCGAGGTTGTCCATCAGCGCGCCCATCCAGGGCTCCATCTTTTCCTCCTCGGTGCCGGGCAGGAAGCCGATGTCCTCGCCGAGCGGGATCGTCACGCGCGTCATGATGATCTCGCTGAACCGGTTGGTGTCGAGCGTCTGCGCCAGGCCGGCTGCCAGCGTCAGCAGCGTCTTGCCGGTGCCGGCTGGCCCGAGGATCGTGACGAAGTCGATCTCCGGGTCGAGCAGCAGGTTCAGCGCCAGGTTCTGCTCGCGGTTGCGCGCGCTGATGCCCCAGACCGCGTGGCGGTCGCTGCGGAAGTCCTGGGTGACCTCGAGCGTCGCGACCTCGTCCGCGATCGAGCGCACGATGGCCTCGAACCCGTCGCCGGAGCCGTCGAACAGGAACTGGTTCGGGTGCCACTCGCGCACCAGCGGGCCGCGCACGCGGTAGTAGGTGCGCGCCTGGTCCTGCCAGGACTCGACGTTGTCGCCGTGCGTCTCCCAGAAATCCGCCGGCAGGGCGGTGACGCCGGTGAACAGCAGGTCGGCGTCCTCGATCGTGCGGTCGTTGTAGTAGTCCTCGGCATGCACGCCCAGGATTGCGGCCTTGATGCGCAGGTTGATGTCCTTGGACACCAGCGTCACGCGCGTGCCCGGCAGCTCCATCTGCAGCGCGAGCGTGTAGCCGAGCAGCGCATTGTCGATGCCGTGGCCGGGCAGCGTGTCGGGCAGGCCGGCGGCGAGCCGCCGGGTCTGGAAGTAGAGCCGGCCGCTCGGCGGCTTCTTGCCGTGGTTGCCGGAGCGCCCGGCCGGCAGCTCGAGGCCGCGGTCGATCTGCTCCTTGGTCGCGTTGGCCATCAGCTCGTCGAGGAAACGGCTGACCTGCCGGACGTTCCGCGCCGATTCGGAGAGGCCTTTCTTGCCGGCGTCCAGCTCCTCGAGCACGCCCATCGGAAGGTAGATGTCGTGCTCCTCGAAGCGGAAGATCGCCGCGGGGTCGTGCATCAGCACGTTCGTGTCGAGCACGAACGCGCGGCGGGCGCCCTTGGCGGGACGGTTCTTCAGCATGGCGGGCTCAGAGCCCGCGGGCCGCGGCCAGGACCAGCTCGGCGTGGCCGGCCACGCGGACCTTACGCCACTCCTGGCGCAATATGCCGCCGCCGTCGATGAGGAACGTGCTTCGCTCTATGCCCATCATCTTCCTTCCGTACATGTTCTTCTGCTTCCACACGCCGAACAGCCTGGCGACCGCGCGGTCCTCGTCGGCGCCGAGCTCGAACGGGAACTTCATCTTCTCCCTGAACCGCCGATGCGAATCGATGCTGTCGGTCGAGATGCCGAGGATCGTGGTCCCGGCGCGGGCAAATGCCGGCGCGCGGTCGCGGAAATCGCTGCCTTCGGTCGTGCAGCCCGGCGTGTTGTCGCGCGGGTAGAAATACACGACCAGGTTGCGGCCCTTGTGCGCCCCCAGGCGGAACTCGCCGCCCGTGGTCTGGATCCGGAATGCGGGCACCCTGGCGCCGACCTGGACTCCCGGCATGGCCCTCAGCTCTTGACCGGCTCGAGGATGGCGTCGAGGTTCATCTGGTCGCAGAAATCCATGAACTCCTCGCGCAGCGCGCCGACGTGGATCCGCGTCGGGACGTTGATGACCATGTACACGGAGAACATCTGCGCGCCGGTGTGCGCTGCCGCGTAGTTGCGGGTCGACAGCTCGCCGATGTCGATGCCGCGCGCCGCGAAGAAGCCCGACAGGCCGGAGACGATGCCGGCCTGGTCGATGCAGACCACGTCGACCGAGTAGGGGACCATGTCCTCGCGCACCGGACGTTGCGTCGTGCGCCGCACCTGGATCGTGACGCTGGCGGTTTCGGCGAGCTTTGCCAGGTCGGTCTCGATGCGCGCGATCGAGTGCCAGTTTCCGGCCACCAGCAGCAGCATCGCGAAATCGGAGCCGAGCGCGACCATGCGGCTCTCGCTGATGCTGCCGCCGCAGTCGGCGACGATCCGCGACACGTCGTGGACCAGACCGATGCGATCGTCGCCGATGGCCGAGATTGCGATGAATTGTTTCATTCGGGGAGGAAAAAGGCGTCCTGGGCAGTTTACCGGGATCGGCCGGTCGATGATATCGCCGCGCCCGCGGCTTGCGCCGGCGCGCCGCGCGCCAGTACGATCCCGCCTCCTGTGGCGGCCGACCGGCCGGGGGGTGGCATGTTCCGCGGCAGCCTGGTGGCGCTGGTGACGCCGATGACCGAGGCCGGCGACATCGATTACGTCGCTTTCGGCCGGCTGCTCGACTGGCACGCCCGCGAAGGCAGCGACGGCGTCGTGGTCGCGGGCACGACCGGCGAATCGCCGACGGTGTCCGCAGCCGAGGCGGCGGAGCTGTTCCGGATCGCCGTGCAGCGGGTCGGGGACCGCATGCCGGTGATTGCCGGCACCGGCGGCCATTCGACCGCGGAATCCGTCGAACGCACCCGCGCCGCCTGCGAACTGGGCGTGGACGCCGTGCTGGTCGTGACACCTTATTACAACCGCCCGCCGCAGGAAGGCCTGTACCGGCACTTCAGCCTGGTGGCCGACGCCGCCAGCGTGCCGCTGATCCTGTACAACGTGCCGTCGCGCACCGCCTGCGACCTGCTGCCGGAGACGGTCGAGCGATTGTCGTTCCATCCGCAGGTCATCGGCATCAAGGAAGCGACCGGCAGCATCGAGCGCGGCGCCGAGATCCTGGCGCGCTGCGGCGACGACTTCCTGCTGCTGTCGGGCGACGACGCGAGTTGCCGCGAGCTGATCGGCGCCGGCGCCCAGGGCGTCGTCACGGTGACCGGCAACGTGGCGCCGCGGCTGATGCACGAAATGGTCGAGGCGGCGCTGGCAGCCGATCCGGCCACGGCGAGGGAACTCGACGAGCGGCTCGCGGGTCTGCACACTGCGCTATTCGTGGAATCGAACCCGATACCGGTCAAGTGGGCGCTGGCGCGGCTCGGCCTGATCGGGCCCGGCATCCGGCTGCCGCTGGTGCCGCTGGCGGAGCCGCAGCAGGCGGCGGTGACGGCGGCCATGCGGCGCGCAGGAGTGATCGAATGAGACAGGGCTTGCAACGAATGTGGATCGTGGCCGCGGCCGCGCTGGCCGGCGGCTGCGGGTTGTTGCCGGATGCGTACAGCAAGTGCGACAAGCCGCAGCCCTACCAGTCGGCGCAGGAGCGGCCGCCGCTGGCCGCGCCCGCAGGCGCCGAGACGCCGGATACGCGCAATGCGCTGAAGATTCCCGAGATCCGGACGCCGGAACTGCCGCCGGAGCCCGGCACCTGCCTCGAGCACCCGCCGAGCTACGGCACGCCGCGCCCCCGCAGCGGCTGAGCGTCCACGTCAGGTTGCCCGGCCGGCAGGCCTCCGGTAGGCTTCGCGGCCGCGGAGAGGTGGCCGAGCGGTCGAAGGCGCTGGACTGGAATTCCAGTAATACCCACAAGGTATTCGTGGGTTCGAATCCCACCCTCTCCGCCACTAAAAAGGGGACGGTCACCTTTTCCCGAAGGATCGAAGGAAAAGGTGACCGTCCCCTTTTTAGTGGCGGCAAGGCGTGGGTGGACGGACGCACCCGGGTTCGACGAGGCGCGCGCAGCGCGCCGAAGGACGGAGCCGCGCAGCGGCGACGGTCCCGAGCGTAGCGAGGGATGCGCGCGCAGCGCGCACAATCCCACGCTCTCCGCCAGGTTGCCTTATTCCTCCCGGTCGCCCGGGTCGCGTGCCTTGCCGCCGGCAGCGATGGATTCGTAGGCGCGCGCAAACGCCGCCAGGAACACGGCCGGCAGGCCGGCGTCGCCGGACTGGACGGTCGCGCGGAACAGTTCCTGGTAGCGGCTCCACAGCAGCGCCTGCATCTCGGCGCCGGTCGGCCCGCGCGCACGGCGACCGAGCTGTTCTTCCAGCGCCTCCGGATTGAGCTTGGCGAACACGGCCGCCAGCGCCTCGCGCAGGGCGCCGGCGATGGCGATCTCGTGGCTGCGCACCCGCGCAAACTGGCCGCGCACCTCGTCGATCGCGCGCGCGTCGCCGGGCCCACGGCCGGCGAGCAGCATCTCGAGGATCTGCTCGACCGCGGACAGCTGCAGCAGCGGGCTCGTCGCGTCGCGGCGGCGCGCGCCGGAGGCAATGTTGAACTCGCCGGCAAAGTCGGCGCGGGTCCGCGCCAGCTCGGAGAAGCCGACCAGCGTTTCGCGCAGCAGCTGGCCGGCCTGGTGCAGCGCGGTCGTGCGCACTTCCGGCGGCAGCGCGCGCGGGTCGATGCCGGCGCCCTTGCAGAGCGCAACCAGTCCGGGCCACAGCTCCTGCTCCTCGCGCGCGCGGGCCGATGCAACCGGCGCCGCGCTGGCAGCCGGCGGCGGCACGCGCGGCGGCGCCCGAACCGGGCGTGGCTCGCGCTCGCGGCGTCCAGTCGAGACGAAGGACTTCACCTCGAACGAAGCGTCGAGGTCGGCGTCGCTCACGGCCGGCGTCTCCTGCGGCAGGAAATCGTTGCCGCCGGTGATCTCGACCTCGATCTCGTATTCGCCGACGCGGAAGCGGTCGCCCGCCGCGAGCTGGTGCGGGTGCTCGGGGCCGAGCGCCTCCTCGGAGCCATTGATGAAAGTGCCATTGGTGCTGGTGTCGCGCAGCCACCAGGTGCCGGCGCGGTGCTCGATCTCGGCATGGCGTCCCGAGACGTAGCGGGAAGGATCGCGCAGGACCCAGTCGTTGCTCTCATGCCGGCCGATCCGGCCGCCATTGACGCCGAATGTCCAGCGCGGGTGCGGGCCGGCCGCCGCCGCGTTGTCGCTGACAATCTTCAGCCTGAGCGCCATTGCAAGACCCCGGAACTGGCCGCTGCCGTCGGCGACGGCCCGCATCGCGCCTGGTTGGACGGCTATAATAGCGCGCCCACGGCAGGATCACCCCCACCAGGATCATGGCCGCAAGTCACATTTTCAGGATCGTCTTCGTCAACCAGGGCAAGGTCTACGAGATCTATGCCCGCAAGGTCAGCCACGGCTCGCTGTTCGGCTTCATCGAAGTCGAGGAACTCGTGTTCGGCGAGCGCAGCAGCGTGGTCGTGGACCCGGGCGAGGAGCGCATCAAGGCCGAGTTCGCCGGCGTCAAGCGCAGCTACCTGCCCATGCACGCCGTGATCCGCGTCGACGAGGTGCGCAAGCAGGGTGTCAGCAAGATCAGCGCGCTCGAAGGCGGCAATGTCGCCCAGTTTCCGCTCGCCATGTATCCCGCCGGCAGCGATCCGGGCGTGAAGCGCTGACGGCTTGATGCTGCGGTACAGGGGCGCGCCGGCACTTTCCCCGTTCCGGATCGAGAGACTGCTCGCGGCGTCGCGGCGCATCGCGCCGGCGGTCCGCTCCATCGACGTCGAATACGTGCATTTCGTCGCGCTCGAGCGAGCGCTCACGCCGGCGCAGACCGCCGTGCTCGAGCGCCTGCTCGACTTCGACGCGGCCGCGCTGCGGGCCGAGCCGCCGGGCCAGCTGCTGCTGACGGTGCCGAGGCCGGGAACGATTTCGCCGTGGTCGTCGAAGGCGACCGACATCGCGCGGGTCTGCGGCCTCGAGGCCGTGCATCGCATCGAGCGCGGCCGCGCCTGGCGCATCGCCGCCGACGCGCCGCTCGCGCCTGCCGAGCTCGCGGCGCTGGCGGCGCCGCTGCACGACCCGATGACCGAGGCGGTGATGAATGATCCCGCCGACGCCGCGCGGCTGTTCGAGATCCATGCGCCGAAGCCGCTCGGGCGCATCGCGCTCGGCCGCGATCCCGCCGCCGCGCTCGCGCGCGCCAACGACGCGCTCGGGCTGGCGCTGTCCGCCGACGAGATCGCCTATCTCGCCGCCGTGTTCGCGCGCCTCGGGCGCGACCCGACGGACGTCGAGGTGATGATGTTCGCGCAGGCCAACAGCGAGCATTGCCGGCACAAGATTTTCAACGCCGACTGGGTCGTGGATGGCGCCGCGGCCGCGCGCTCCCTGTTCGCATCGATCCGGCACACGCACGAGCGCAGCCCGGACGGCGTGCTGTCCGCCTACAGCGACAATGCGGCAGTCCTGGCGGGCGCGCAGGGCGCGCGATTCTTCCCGGCGCCGGGCAGCCGCGCCTACGGCTGGCACGAGGAGCCGGTCGACATCCTGATCAAGGTCGAGACCCACAATCACCCGACGGCGATCTCGCCGTTCGCCGGCGCCGCCACCGGCTCGGGTGGGGAGATCCGCGACGAGGGCGCGACCGGCACCGGCGCCAAGCCGAAGGCGGGCCTGGTCGGGTTCACGGTGTCGAACCTGCGCATCCCGGGCTGCGAACAGCCCTGGGAGCAGGAGCATGGCCGCTCGCCGCGCATCGCCTCGGCGCTCGACATCATGCTGGACGGACCGATCGGCGCCGCCGCCTTCAACAACGAGTTCGGGCGTCCCGGGATCCTCGGCTACTTCCGCACCTTCGAGCAGCGCTTCGCGGCCGATCCCGCCGGCATCGTGCGCGGCTATCACAAGCCGATCATGATCGCCGGCGGCCTCGGCAACGTGCGGCGGATGCACGTGGCGAAGCAGGCGGTGCCGGCGGGCGCGCCGCTGGTGCTGCTCGGCGGGCCGGCGATGCTGATCGGCCTCGGCGGCGGCGCCGCCTCGTCGCAAGGCAGCGGCACGGCCAGCGAGCAGCTCGACTTCGCCTCGGTGCAGCGCGGCAACCCGGAAATGCAGCGCCGCGCGCAGCAGGTCATCGACGATTGCTGGGCGCTCGGCGAGGACAACCCGATCCTGATGATCCACGACGTCGGCGCCGGCGGGCTGTCGAATGCCGTGCCCGAGGTGGTGGCCGCCGGCAGCGGCGGCGGACGCATCGACCTGGCGCTGGTGCCGAGCGACGAGCCGGGCATGTCGCCGCTCGAACTCTGGTGCAACGAGGCCCAGGAACGCTATGTGCTGGCCGTCCGGCCCGACCGGCTGGACGCCGTCGTCGCCGCCTGCCAGCGCGAGCGCTGTCAGTTCGCGGTCATCGGCCACGCCACCGGCGACGGCATGCTGGTGGTCGATGACAGCCGCTCCGGCGAGCGGCCGGTCGACATGCCGGTCGCCGACCTGCTCGGCCGCCCGCCGCGCATGCGCCGGGTCGCGGCGCGGCGACCGGCGGCCGGCGACGGCTTCGACGCGTCGTCGATCGACCCCGCCGCCGCGCTCGAGCGCCTGCTGCGCCTGCCGGCGGTCGCGGACAAGGGCTTCCTGGTGACGATCGGCGACCGCTCGGTCGGCGGCCTGGTAAGCCGCGACCCGCTGGTCGGCCCCTGGCAGGTGCCGGTCAGCGACGTTGCCGTCACGCTTGCGGGGCTGCGCGGCCACGCCGGCGAGGCAATGGCGCTCGGCGAGCGGCCTGCGATCGCGCTGCTCGATGCGCCGGCTTCAGGCCGCATCGCGGTCGGCGAGGCGCTGACCAACATCGCCGCCGCCGACGTGCGCCGGCTCGGTGACGTCAAGCTGTCGGCCAACTGGATGGCTGCCTGCGGCGACCCGGCGGAGGACGCGGCGCTGTTCGACACCGTGCGCGCGGTCGCCGAGGAACTGTGCCCGGCGCTCGGGATCGCAATCCCGGTCGGCAAGGACTCGCTGTCCATGCGTTCGAACTGGCGCGCAGACGGCGCCGAGCGCTCGGTCGTGGCACCGCTGTCGCTGGTGGTCTCCGCCTTCGCGCCGGTCGCCGACGTGCGGCGCACGCTGACGCCGGTCCTCGAGACCGGCGCGGGTGCGACCGTGCTCCTGCTCGTGGACCTCGGCGGCGGCCGCGACCGCATCGGCGGCTCCTGTCTGGCGCAGGTCCACGGCCGGGTCGGCGACCTGCCGCCCGACCTCGACGACCCGCGCATGCTGGCCGGCTTCTTCGCCGCGATTCGCGAGCTGGCCGATGCCGGCCTCGTGCTCGCCTACCACGATCGTTCCGACGGCGGCCTTGCGATCACGCTCCTCGAGATGGCGTTCGCCGGGCGCGCGGCGCTCGATGTCGACCTGGGCACGGTCGCAAACCCGGTCGCCGCCCTGTTCAGCGAGGAACTCGGCGCGGTGCTGCAGCTGCGGTCGGCGGATCTCGCGCGCGCGCAGGCCGTGCTGGCCCGCCATGGGCTCGGCGGCTGTGCGCGGCCGGTCGGCACCGCGGGCGCCGGGCGGCACGTGCGGATCGCGGCCGGCGGCAGGACGCTCATCGACGACGACCGCGTGCGCCTGCGCGCCATCTGGTCAGAGACCAGCTGGCGCATGCAGCGCCTGCGCGACGATCCGGCCTGCGCCGACGAGGAGCAGGCGGCGCGCGTGGACGAGGACGACACCGGCCTGTGCTGGCAGCTGACCTTCGACCCCGACGACGACATCGCCGCGCCATTGGTCGCGACCGGGGCGCGCCCGCGCGTGGCCATCCTGCGCGAGCAGGGCGTCAACAGCCAGGTCGAGATGGCGGCGGCTTTCGACCGTGCCGGCTTCGACGCAGTCGACGTCCACATGACCGACCTGATCGACAGCGGCGCGACGCTGGCGGGCTTCCGGGGCCTGGTCGCCTGCGGCGGCTTCAGCTATGGCGACGTGCTGGGCGCGGGCGAGGGCTGGGCCAAATCGATCCTGTTCAATGCGCGCGCGCGCGCGCAGTTCGAGGAATGGTTCGCGCGGGCGGACCGCTTCACGCTCGGCGTCTGCAACGGCTGCCAGATGCTGGCGGCGCTGGCGGAGCTGATTCCCGGCGCCGAGGGCTGGCCGCGTTTTCGCCGCAACCGTTCCGAGCAGTTCGAGGGCCGCCTGACGCTGGTCGAAGTCCTGGAATCGCGCTCGCCGTTCTTCGCCGGCATGGCCGGGTCGCGGCTGCCGATCGCGGTCGCGCACGGGGAGGGCCGGGCCGAGTTCGCGAGCGCCGCCGACCTGCGTGCCGCCGCGGGCAGGGCCGTCATCCGCTTCGTCGATGCGGCAGGCGGCGTGGCGACCCGTTACCCGGCGAATCCCAACGGTTCGCCGGAGGGAGCGGCCGGATATGCGTCCGCCGACGGGCGCGTCACGATCCTGATGCCGCACCCGGAGCGCGTGTTCCGGACCGCGCAGAATTCCTGGCACCCGGCGGGCGCCGGCGAGGACAGCGGCTGGATGCGCATCTTCCGCAACGCGCGGGTCTGGCTCGGCTGAGCCGGCGGATCAGGAACGGGCGCCGGGCAGCGGCGTGACCTTCGACGGCGGGTCGTCGGCGAAGTAGCGCCGCACCATCATCGCCTGCTGCAGGCGCCCGCGACGCACGTAGGCCTGGTACAGCAGGTCCTTGACCACTTCCACCAGCACGCCGGCCTGGAAGGCATCGATGACCGGCATTCCCGCGCGGCCGGGCGCATCGACATCGAACAGGATCTTCTTCACGACCGCGAACGACTCGTCGTCGAGCTCGGCCAGTTCGCGGATGCGGGCGAGCTCGTCGTACATCGCCAGCTTGCCGTGCTCGCCGAGGTCGGCGAACACGCACTGCGCGACGCGCCGGCACATCGACGCGAAGGCGTTGTAGCAGGCGGCGGAGAAGCAGGCGAACGCCTCCTTCAGCAGCAGTTCAGCATCTTCCGGCAGGTAGGTGAAGTTGAAGCGCTCGCGCGGCCGTTCGAGCTCGACGAAGTTCGGCGCCAGCTCGATGCGGCTGCCGCCGTAGATCTTGACCGAGAAGCGCAGGAAGACCGGCGCATTGCAGGCCTCGCAGCGGTACACCAGGCCGACCTGCGCCGGCTTGTGCTGCTGCAGGGCGTTGAAGTCGGGCACCGAGACCGGCGTGATGTGCGCGAGCACCTGGCAATGCGGGCAGTTGAGCGCGAGCCCGCTCTCCTGGTCGTGGTGCAGCCTGCCGGACGAGTCGATGAAGACCGCCATACGTCAACGAGTCTAGCAGAGGGGACTGTCCCCTTTTCCGCTT
>CAYXUJ010000047.1:12334-18248 GCA_964468395.1 uncultured Steroidobacteraceae bacterium | reverse complement strand
CGGTCGTGACGGCCGTGCCTCCCCAGGCATAGAAGCCGCGGCGGTAGCCGTAGAAGCCGACCGGCTCGGCCGTCTGCGTGACCTTGACCTTGTCGGTGCGCTGCCGGTGATAGTTGATCAGCAACTGGCCGTTGACCTCGCGCCGATAACCCCGCGCCTGCATCTCCGTTGCGATGGCGTCCTTGATGTGCTGGTCGACAAACGACTGGTACGGCGTCTGCTGGCCCGGAAGCTCGTCGAAGAAGCCGAAAGTCTGGTAGGCGCCGAAATTGGCGGTCGGCTCGGTCTGCGAGCGGATCGTCGGGCCGCTGGCCGCGCACGCCGCAAGCAAGGTTGCGGCGAAAAGGACCAGCACTCGAGCGGCAATCGTCGGCATCATCGTCACTCTCCATTCATCATGATTTCTGCGTACCCGCCTGGGATCGCTTGACCAGATAGTAGGCTGCCGACAGTGCGAGGACGAGGGAGGCCACGCCGACCAGCCATAGGCCGTCGGCGTGCTCGAAGTCGATCACGATGATGTGCCGGCTGACGGCGATCATGGCGACGATCATGATGACTTCGAGGCGGATTCGGTGCTCGGTGAAGTAGGTCCGCACGGTCTCCAGCAGTTCGAGCCCCAGCAGCACCAGCAACGCGCCGCCGAATGCGTTCTGGACACGCATCTGGAATTCCGGAGCGGTATGAATCGACAGGAACTGCCCGCCGCCGATACCTTGGTACGCCAGCATGCCGAGCACCACCACGGCCAGCACGATCACCACGAGCAGGAAAACCTGCACCGCGACCAGGATCAGCTTCTGCAGCCCGGCGCTCAGACGTTCCATGGACAAGCTGGAAGCCATCGCACGCCTTTGTTGTTACGGAGGCCCGGTCAGCGCGGGCCGCCGAAGGTGCCGCTGACGCCGATCAGCGCGCCCTCGAACGAGCCCTCGAAGCCGTTGCCATTGCTCGAATTCTCGATGTCGTAGTAGACCTTGCGGTAGCCGAAGCGCAGCGAGGTGTGCTCGGTCATCTGGAACTGGATCTGCGGCTGCAGCTCGTAGGTATATTCCGAGTCGCCGCCGGTGCCGTAGGAAAACGTCGGGTTGAAGCGCCAGCGCTCGGACAACCGGAAGCTGGGCCGCAGGATCAACAGCGGGTCGGTGTAGTCTTTCGTGCCCTTGAACGTGCCCAGCGTGTCGAAGCGCAGCTTGTTCTCGAGCTCGAAATAACGGATGCCGAGCAGCACGTCGATCGAGTGCTTGTTCCCGGAGCCGCCGAAATTGCGGCCGAGCCCGGCGGTCAGGATCAGGCTGTTGGAATCGATCCTGGCGTGCTCCGGCGGGTCGTCGAGCTTGTCGGTATTCATGGCCATGTAGTCGACCTGGGTCCACCACACCCACTGGTTGCGCTCGGCTCGCAGCAGCAGGCCGCCGCCGATTTCCATCATCTCCATCAGGTCGCTGAAGCTGGCGTCGACCTCGATGTCCTGGTTGGCGACGAACAGGTCGCCCTTGATGCCGGCCGCCCACAGGTAGGGCATGACCTCGAAATTCCATTCTTTCTCTGCGGCCTGGGCGGGACCCGCCATGCCGCCGGCGACTAGCGTTGCTGCGACGGCCGTTGTCAGGGTGGACTTGCTGATTCTCATGACACGATGGACTCCGTTGATTGGGACGTGCTTGCTCATCGGGCGAGCGGGATCTGGCTCGCCAGTCCCATTTTCTGCAGGATGTCGAGCTTGTTCTCGATCTGGTAGAAGCGCGCGACCTTGGTCATCGGCATCGCCTTGGCGAACTTGCCGATGTACTTCTTGCGGACCTTCAGCAGGTCCTGCTCGAACTTGATGTAGTTGTTCAGCAGCGTCTTCGCCTGGGCGTCGGTCAGCGTGTCGCGCTGCGCCGCATAGTCCGTGATGTTCTTGACGAGCTGGTCGGTGACCTTGCCGACATCGGCGCGGTAATCGCCGTAGATCGGCCAGAACGCGGCCGATTCCTCGTCCGTCAGGATCATGGCCCTGGCGACGATCGCCTGCCGCTCGGTCTGGGCGACGCTGCGCAGCAGCTCGATCTCATCGGTCATGTCCGCGAACTTCTCGTTGACCTGGGCGGACGCGCCCTGGGCGAGGACGAGGCCGGCCAGCAGGGCGGCCGCGACGGCAATGGCATTTCTCACGATGGGTCTCCCTCGGTGGAGGCGCAATGATAGGAAATCGCCTTCACGCGGTCGAGTTCAACTTCATAATGCGCGGATGAGAGTCAGGACCCTGCCGTCGGGCAAGGAATTCGAGGCGCAGGCCGACGAGCCGGTCCTGGGCGCGGCCCTGCGCCAGCACCTCAACCTGCCGCACAGTTGCAAGGGCGGTTCCTGCGGCACCTGCCGGGTCCGGCTGCTGTCCGGCAGGACCGCCTACCCGCACGGCCGGCCAGCGGGCATCAGCGCGGAGGAGGAGGCCGAGGGCCACGTGCTCATCTGCCAGGCGCGCGCCCTCGACGACCTGGTCATCGAGACGCGCGAGATCCGCTACGTCACCGACGTCGAGATCCGGAGCCTGCCCTGCCGGATCGCGCGCATGCAGCGCCTGGCGCCGGACGTCATGGCGCTGTGGCTGCGCCTGCCCGCGGTCGAGCCCTTCACCTGGCAATGCGGCCAGTACGTGGACGTCATGCTGCCCGGCGAGCGCCGCCGCAGCTTTTCGCTGGCAAATCCGCCGCACGACGCAGCGCTGCTGGAGCTGCACGTGCGTCGCGCGCCGGGCGGTGCCTTCAGCGAGCAGGTTTTCACGGGACTGGCCGAGGGCTCGTTGCTGCGCATCGAGGGCCCGCTGGGCCAGTTCGTCTACCAGCCGGGCGACCGGCCGCTGCTGCTGATCGGCGGCGGCACCGGTTATGCGCCGCTCAAGGCGATGATCCGGCACGTGCTGGAAACCGAAGGGCGGCGCGACATGACGTTGTTCTGGGGCGCGCGCACGGCCGCGGATCTCTACGAGGACGCCTGGCTGCGCGGGCAGGCCGCCGGGCACCCGCGCTTCCGCTACTTCTCCGTGCTGTCGGAGCAGGCGGCGGGCGCTCCGCACGAGTCCGGCCTCGTCCACGAGGCCGTCGTCCGGCGCATGGCCGGCCTCGCCGGATTCGACATCTACGCCGCCGGTCCGCCGGCGATGATCGACGCGGTGCGCGCCGCGCTGCCGCCGCATGGCGCGGACCCGGCGCGCATCCACTTCGACTCCTTCGATTACGCGCCCCGCGCGGGCTAGCGGAACAGGCCGCTGTCGAGAATCGAGCCCTTGCCGATCGGCCGGCCAAGGGACAGCCAGATGCTCCAGTCGTCGGTTGCGGCGCCGACCCCGAAGGTGAGCGTGCCGATCGGCGTGGGACCGGCGAAGTAGAGGGAGGCGGAGTAGACCTCGTCGTCCGCGACCGGGTCGATGCGGTCATACAGGCCCGCTGCCTGCAGGCCGAGACCCGCGTAAATCGCCTGGTTCTTGAGCGGCACGATGTCCTTGATGCGCCACAGGAAGCTCGTCTCGGCCAGCCAGTACTCGTCCACGCGGAATGCATCGACCGGGTACGCGGACATCGTCCGCGGTCCGCCGAGCGAGAAGGCGCGGTCGCCCGGCAGGTCCTTGTCGAGGTTCGTGCCGCCGGCCAGGCTGAGCCACATGAGATTCTTGCCGATCGGGATGGCCGTGCGGAATCCGGCCTCCAGCCGCTCCCAGTCGCGGTCGGAGCCCAGCGATTCGTCGGCCTGCTGGAATTCGACGGCCGCCGCGATGCCGCGCGTCGCAAAGCTGGCGGCGTCGCGGGAATCGTAGCGCAAGGAAGCAACCAGCCCGGCGTCGGTGAAATCGGCTTCCGGGAGCAGGGCCGGCCCGGTCTGCACGTCGGCGTCGCGCTCGCTCGCCCAGTAACCGGCACGCAGCTGCGCGGTGCGCGACAGGTTCCAGCCCAGGTCCACGCGCCCGCCGTAGTCGATGAACCGGTACACCGCCGTGCGGTGCAGGTCGTTGTACAGGTCCTCGGCCGAGCGGACTGCGAACAGGCCGGGCTCGACGAAGAAGCGCTGGGCGACGTCCAGGGGCTGGTAGAGGCTGGTCGCCAGCTTCGATTCGTAGCCGAGCAGCACGGTATTGCGCCACTGGGCGCCGCGCGAGTTGAGCCAGCTCCTCGTGTGCTGGACGTCGAGCTGGAATTTCAGGTCGCCGCCGCCATCCGCAAACATGCCGAGGCTCGGCCGCAGGATGTTGCGCCCGACCGAGGTCTCCTTCGGCAGCCAGACGAGGGTGGCGTTCTCCGGCGGGCCGTCGATGCGGTAGGCGACCGACTCGATGTCGTCCAGCACCGACATGCGCCTGGCATCGTCGCTGACGTCCTCGATGTCGACGGTGTCGCCCGGACGGATGGTCGTCATCGTCCGCAGGTACTCGGGGTTCACCCACTCGAGGCCGTCGAAGCGCACGTCGGCAACCCGGCCCTCGATGTCCTGGCGCGTCGTGATGCGCTCCCGCCAGGCCAGGTATTCGGGCGCCGCGACCGCAAGCGCGGACAGGCGGTCGGCAACTGCGCGCGCCGCGGCCTCGCCAAGCGGGATCGTGTCTGGCACGCGCAGGAAGTCGGCGGTGCCGATGTCGCCCATCGGCACGTCGATGCGGATGTCGCGCTCGGTCAACGACGCAAGCTGGATGTTCTCGTTGGCCTCGAGCATGACTTCCATGCTGCGCGCCAGCAGTTGCGTCGCCTGCACGAGATCCTCGGCCTTTGCCGGCGGCTCGACCAGATTGACGACGATGACGATGTCGGCGCAGGTTGCGCGCGCGACGTCCACCGGGATGTTCCGCACCATGCCGCCATCGGCGAGGATGTGGCCGTCGGCGATGACCGGCGAAAAGGCGCCCGGGATCGCCATGCTGGCGCGCATCGCGGTCGCGAGGTCGCCGTGGTCCAGCACGACCATGCCGCCGGTCAGCATGTCCGTCGAGACTGCGCGGTATGGAATCGGCAGGCGGTCGAAGTCGGACACCAGGCGCGCACGGGCGACGAACCGGCGCAGCAGGTCGTCGATCGAGCTGGTGTCTGTCAGGCCGCCGGGCGCGATGATGTGGCCGCCCCGGACGCCGACCACGAGCGGCGTGTTGGCCTCGGTGGCGAGTCGCTTCTGCTCGACCGGCTGCAGCGTCCGGCTGCCGACGCCGCCGATCACGAACGACCAGTCGATGCCGGTCACGAACTTCTCGATGTCGCCGGCGGGCTGGCCGGAAGCGTAGCCGGCGCCGATCAGCGCGCCCATGCTGGTGCCGGCGATGCAGTCGACGGGTACCCGCAGTTCCTCCAGGACCTTCAGGACGCCGACGTGGGCGCCGCCCTTGGCGCCGCCGCCGGCGAGCACCAGGCCGACGCGCGGCCGTTCAGTCGCGGCGTCCGCCGCGGCGACCGACGTCAGCAACAGTGCGAGAAGCGCGGACGCGACGGCGCTGCCGGCGCCGTTCCACTGGATCCGGGGCATGGCGTCACTCCTTACGGTCGAGTCGTCAACCGGGCGGCGGCACCGGCATGTAGATCGGCCCCGAACTGCCGTAGGCCTGCATGTAATAGGTCGTGCCGCACTGGTAGTAGGTCACGCCGTTCTTCACCGAGACATCGGGGTTGCACGGCAGCTGGGCGTTGGCCGGCGGCGGCGCCTGCGTGTACACGACGGTGGTATTGCTGGTCGGCGGCGGGGCCGTCGTCGTGGTCGTGGTCGTCGTCGAGCTCTTGCTCTGGCTGGACGAGGCCACAGCAGCGCCGATCACGACGCCGGCGACGAGGGCGGCGGCCTCGTCGTCATTGTCGTCGTAGTAATAGCCGCCGTACGGCGGCGGCGGCGGATAGTAGTAGCCGCGGTTCGCGTAGGCGTCGGTCCGGTTGTCGTAGGCGTCCGTGCGGTTGTCGGACCG
>CAYXUJ010000047.1:7290-12234 GCA_964468395.1 uncultured Steroidobacteraceae bacterium | reverse complement strand
GGTTCGCGTAGGCGTCGGTCCGGTTGTCGTAGGCGTCCGTGCGGTTGTCGGACCGATCGGTCGCCCCCTGTTGCCGCGTATCCACGTTCTCGCTGTGCGAATCCTGGCGCTGCGCCTGGTTGGACGAGGTTGTAGACGAAATGCTGTCCTGCCGCTGCGCCTGGTTGGAGGAAGAAGTGGACTGACGGTTGGCCTGGTTGGTCGAAGCGGTCGACTGGCGGCTGGACTGGGCGGATTGCGCCGAGCTCTGCATCGAGCTGGCGGAGCCGCTGCCGGAATAGCTGCCCTGACGCGACGAGGCCTGGCCGCCGCTGCGTCCGGAGAAACTGCCGCTCGAGGCGGAGCCGCCGCGCGAGAAGCTGCCGCCGGAGGCGGAGGCGCCGCCGCGCGAGCCACCGCCTCCGCCGCGATGCTGGGCCTCGGCGATGTCGGCCGCGAGCAGCGCCAGGGCGCCGGCCGCGATCGTGCAGAGGGTCGTGACGGTGTTCCGGTTGCGTGAATTCATGGCTTGCTTCCTGTCGTTTCGGCCGGACCTTGCACTGCAAACAGGATCTTCTGCGCATCGGCCGGAGGGTCAAAGCGGAAAATGGCCGGGTCGACGGACGTCTTTTCGTCCCAGTCGAGGAACTGCGCACGGAACTGCGGGGCGCCCGGATCGTTCTTGTAGGTCAGCACGATGCGCACCGGCAGCGGCCGCTCGCCGTCCGCGATCCAGACCTGGAAGTCGATCGTGCTGGTACGTGCGGCGATATGGTGCGCTCCGAAGCCGAGGATGTCGGTGTACTCGACGTACTCGATCGACTTCACGCGCCGTTCCAGTTCCTCCGGCAGGCGCGTGCTCAGCATCGCCGCGAGCGGGAGCCGCATGCCGAGGTCGCGAACGAAGTACACGACCGCATCGTCCACCGAGCCCGGCTGCGGGGCCTGCGCGTAGACGCCAGTCTCGCTGTCGTAGATGGTGATGTCCTTGCCGTCGAACAGCAGCAGGTCGGTGGCGCCATCGCTCATCCGTTGCTCGGCGCGCATCAGGTTCGGCCGCGACAGTGCCAGCTGCCGGATCTCGTTGAACTCGATCTTCTGCCCGTCGTCCTGCACTGCGTCATAGCTGGACACCAGCCGCACGCGGTAACCCGGCAGGCCGGCGAGGTAATTGGACATGGAGGCCAGCAGTTCCGCTGCGAGCTTCTGGGACTCCGTGGGCTCGGCCGGTGCCGCGGCATCCTGGGCCGCAACCAGGCCGGAGAAACCGGCCGCAGCCAGCGACAGCACCGTTGCCGCGAGGCGTTTGCTCGATTGGGTCAACATCACGTCTGGTCTCCCGGGTAGTCACTGCCTGTGTTCGGCGAATATTGGTTGCGGATATTACCGCCAAATGACCCGGCGCGGATTGCCTGTCCGGCACGCTATACTTCGCCGCGTCCACCTGGCAGGAAACAACCATGAACCGGACCGCCTGGCTCCTCCCGCTCGCCCTCTCCACGACGATTGCCCTGGCGCAGGCGCCGCAGGGTCAGCCGCCGCCGTCGCCGCAGCAGCGCGTGGCGATGCTGAAGGAATGGCTCAAGGCAAGCCAGATGCAGCTGCGCACCTATGAATGGGTCGAGACGACCGTGATCTCGCTCAAGGGCGAGGAGAAGTCGCGCAAGCAGAACACCTGCTACTACGGCGCCGACGGCAAGCTGCAGAAGGTGCCGGCCGCCGAAGCGGCCTCCGATTCAGGCGGCGGCGGGCGGCTCAAGCAGCGCATCGCGGCGAAGAAGAAGGAAGACATGCAGGACTACATGCAGGGCGCGGCCGACCTGATCCACCAGTACGTGCCGCCGGACCCGCAGCGCATCCAGCAGTCCACGGACGCGGGCAAGATGTCCATGAACATGCTCGTGCCCGGCCAGCAGATCCAGCTGGTCTTCAGGGACTACCTGAAGCCCGGCGACGCCCTGAGCGTCGATATCGAGATCACCACGAACCGGCTGCTCGGCATGCACGTGTCGAGCTACCTCGACCAGAGCACCGACGATGCCATCAAGCTCGACGTGGCGATGGGCGTCCTGCCGGACGGCACCATCTATACGGCGAAGTCCACGCTGGTCGCGGCCGCCAAGGACCTTACGGTCGTCACCGAGAACTCAGGCTACCGGCACGCCTCGCACTAGGGCTTGTGGTAGCCGGTGTTCTCGATCACCACGGTCACGCCCTTCGATTCGGCGTTGAGGGTCGAGCGCTGCGCGTAGATCGTGCCGTCGGGCAGGACGCTCATGGTGACGTCGAGCCGGACCGCGTCTTCCGGTTTGTCCACGTAGCTGGCGACGTGCAGGCCCGCCAGGCGGTTGGTCGGCACCTCGATGTCGACGGACAGCGAGTCGCCTGACTTCAGGTAATCGCCGAACTGCAACTGGTCCATGCGGCCGGGCTGGATCATGTTCATCGACATCTGGCCGGCATTGACCGACTGCTGGATGCGCTGCGGGTCCGGCGGCACGTACTGCTGGATGAGCTCGGCCGCGCTCTTCATGTATTCCTCCAGCTCCTCCGCCTTGTGCTCGCCGGCTTTCTTGATGAGCTTGCCCGGCAGCAGCAGTCCGGGCGGGCCGCCAGACTTGCCGGTACTGGTATCGGAGACCGCGACCTTCTGCAGCGCACCGTCCACGCCGTAATAGCAACGCTTCTCGGTGCGGTGCTTTTCCTCGCCATCCTTGGAGATCACGGTCGTCTCGATCCATTCGTAGGTGCGCATCTGCGCCTGGCTCGCGGCCAGCCACTGCTTCAGCATCGCCACCCGCTGCTGCGGCGACGGCGGCGCCTGCGGCGGCTGGTCCTGGGCTAGCGCGGCGCTGGCCAGCGCCGAGAGGCAGATGGCCGTCAGGCCTGTTGCTGTCCGCATGGCGATTCTCCCCGGTGGATCGGGCACAGAATATCAGGATCGCGGTTACTTGACGTTCGCCTCGCGCCAGCGGATCAGCGCGCCGGTCAGCGCCGCGTCGTCGGGCGAGTCCGCCAGCACGACCGGCGAGCCGAGGCCCAGGCGCGCGGCGGCCTCGGCGACGCGGCGCGACCCGGTCAGCAGCGCGGTCGAGTCCATCAGTTCGCGGCAACGCGGCGTGACGATGCCTACCAGCGCCTCCAGCAGCTCGACGCTGGTCGCCGCGTAGGCGCGCAAGCCGCCCTGGCGCCAGAGCAACTCGATCTCGGCCTGCAGGTCCGCCGACGGCTTGGCCGGCTCGCGCGTATAGACCTCGGCGTACTGCACCTGCGCGCCGCGCGCGGTCAGGGTTTCGGCCAGCAGCTCGCGGCCGCCGGAGCCGCGCATGATCAGCACCCGTTGCCCGGCCATGTGCACGAGCTGCGGCATCGCCAGCAGCTCTTCGCTGCCGGCGCCCTCCGCTGGCATCAGCGAGACGCGATAACCGGCGGCATTCAATGCGGCTGCGGTCGGCTGGCCGACGGCGGCGATCGCGACGTCGCGCCGCTGGTCGAGGAAATCGGCGCCGAAGCGCACCGAATTGGCGCTGACGAAGATGATCAGGTCGTAGCGGTCCGCCGGCCCGATCGCCGCGCGCACGGCAGCCCGGTCCGGCCGCGGCTTGATGACGAGCGCGGGATAGCGCACCGGGGCGCCGCCCTCGGCTTCGATCAGCTGGCACAGGTGATGCGCCTGGTGTTCCGGGCGCGTCACGAGCACGCCGATGCCGGTGAGCCGCGCCATGTCAGTGGGCGCCTGCCGCGAGCGCTGCGAGCAGGGGCGCCGCCCCGGCCGCCAGCACGCGATCGGCGAGCGCGGTGCCGAGTGCCGCCGCGTCGCGCGCCGGACCGGCGATGGCGTCGGCGAAAACCTGGCGGCCATCCGGCGAGCCGACCAGGCCGCGCAGGCTGAGTTCGCCGTTGCGCAGCTCCGCGTACGCCGCGATCGGCGACTGGCAGCTGCCGCCGAGGCGGGCGGCGAAAGCGCGCTCCGCATCGAGGCGGATGCGCGTCGCGGCATGCTCCAGCGTGTCGAGCAGTGCCCGGACCTCGCGATTCCCCTCGGGGCACTCGACGCCGATCACGCCCTGGCCGACGGCGGGGAGCATCTGCTCGGGCGCGAGGCGCTCGCGGATGCGCTCGCCGAGGCCCAGCCGCTCGAGGCCCGCCGTCGCCAGCACGGTCGCCTCGAACTCGCCGGCGTCCAGCTTGCGCAGGCGGGTCTCGACGTTGCCGCGCAGCACCACGATCTCGAGGTCCGGCCGCGCGTGGCGCAGCTGGCATTGGCGGCGCAAGCTCGAGGTGCCGACGCGCGCGCCGCGGGGCAGCGATGCGAGCGCGTCATGGTCGCGGCAGACGAAGGCATCGCGCGGGTCGGCGCGCTCCAGTGCCGCGCCGATGACCAGGCCGTCGGGCAGGTCTGCCGGCATGTCCTTCATCGAGTGCACGGCAAAGTCGGCGTCGCCCGCCAGCAGCGCGGTCTCGAGCTCCTTGATGAACAGTCCCTTGCCGCCGACCGCGGCCAGCGTCCGGTCCAGGATGCGGTCGCCCTCGGTCACGATCGGCACGAGGCTGACCGCCAGTCCGGGGTGGGCGGCGACCAGGCGCGCGGCGACGTGCTCGGCCTGCCACAGGGCGAGCCGGCTGCGGCGTGTCGCGATGCGGACAGCCCGGGTCATCCCGGCATTCTGCCCGAAAGCTGCAGGAAAACCGTGCAGGGGTTAGGATCGGGCCATGAAACCGTCGGCTGCAATCTGCCTCCTGATCCTGTCGGGCTCCGCCGGCATCGCCATGGCGGGGGACTCCGCGCGGGCCTCGATCGGCGATTCGCGACTGACCGCCGGCGACGACGTTTACCTGGACGAGCCTGTGGCAGGCAACGCTTTTGCGGCCGGCGGCCGGGTCGAAGTGAGAGAACGGGTCGAGCGCAGTGTCTTCGTCAGCGGCGGCACGGTGACGGTCGCGGGCTCCGTCGGCCGCAACCTG
>CAYXUJ010000047.1:0-7190 GCA_964468395.1 uncultured Steroidobacteraceae bacterium | reverse complement strand
GCGGCCGGCGGCGAAGTGCTCATCGAGGGCAAGGTGGACGGCAAGGCGCGCGCCGCGGGCGGCAAGATCCGGCTCGCGCCCGGCGCCAGCATCGGCGGCAATGCGTCGCTGGCCGGCGGCACGATCGAGGTCGAAGGCGCCGTCGGCCGGCGGCTGCGCGCCTATGGCGACACGATCTTCATCAACGGCAGCATCGGCGGCGACGTGGAGCTCGCGGGCGACGACATCCGCATCGGGCCCGACGCCCGGATCACGGGATCCGTCGAGTACCGCAGCAGGCGCGACATCGTCGTGGACCCGGCGGCGCAGGTCGAAGGTGTCGTCCGCGAGATCCGGCAGGACCGCCGCTGGCTGCGCGAGGTCGGGCGCGAGGCGGCGATCTTCGGCGGCGTGACCGTTTCGTTCGGCATGGTGCTGGTCGGCGCGCTGATGATCCTGGCGATGCCGGTGTTCAGCCGCGAGGCCGGCGCGACGATCCGGCGCCGTCCCTGGCAGAGCGCCGGCGTCGGCGTGCTGATGCTGATCGGCGTGCCGTGCGCGGCCGTCGTGCTGCTGGTGACGGTGATCGGCATCCCGCTCGCGCTGCTGCTGGTGGTCGGCTACGTGGCGCTGATGCTGCTCGGCTACCTGGTCGCGGCGATCTTCGTCGGCGACCTGGCGCTCGAGCGCGTCGGCAAGGACAAGCTCGGCTCGGCCTGGTGGCGCGTGCTGTTCATGTTCCTGGCGCTGGTCGCCATCGCGGTCGTGAAGCAGCTGCCGTTCCTCGGCGGGCTGGCCGCGGCGGCGCTGTTCGTCGCCGGCATCGGCGCCTTCACGATACGCAGCTGGCAGGGATTCCGGCTCAGCTCCTGAGCCGCCGCGCGACGTCGGCCGCCAGCCGGCGGCTGACCGGCAGCGCGCCGGCGCCGTGCCGCAGGCGCACGGCCTGGTGCCCGTCGGCGCCGCGCTCGAGGCTCTCGACGTGCGCAACCGCGACGAGCGCGTTGCGGTGCACGCGCACGAACTGCGATGCGAATTCCTCCTCGAGCGCCTTCAGCGATTCCTCGATCAGCTCCTCGCCGCCGGTGTGCCGGAGCGTCGTGTATTTCTGCTCGGCGATGAAGCACAGGATGTTCTCGACCGGGATCAGCCGCAGCTCGTCGCGCGCCCGCACGGCGATGCGGCTGCGCGGGCCGCCGGTGCCCTCGGCGATGCGGGTCAGCTGCGCGCGCGTCGGGCGGCGCGCCCGCTCGAGCGCTTCCTGCAGCTTTTCCGGCCGCACCGGTTTCAGCAGGTAACCGGCGGCCTGCGCATCGAAGGCGGCGAGCGCGTGCTGGTCGAAGGCGGTCGTGAAGATCACCGCCGGCGGTTCCGGCATGCGCGCGAGGTGGTGCGCGGCCTCGAGCCCGTCCATGCCCGGCATGCGGATGTCGAGCAGCACGATCTCGGGCTTCAGGCGGCCGGCGAGCAGCAGCGCTTCCTCGCCGCTCGCGGCGACGCCGGCCAGGTCGAAATCCGGCAGTTCCTCGACCAGGTGCGAAAGCCGCTCGCGCGCCAGCGGCTCGTCGTCGACGACCAGCACGCGCAGCTTCATTCAGGTTTCCCGCTTGCCGGGAATCGCAGCGTGACGAGGAAGTGCTCGGGCGTCTCGATCACCTCGAGGTCGGCCTCGCCGTGGAACATCAGCTCGAGCCGCTGGCGGACGTTGTCGAGCCCGATCTGGTGTCCGGGGCGGCGCGCGACCAGGCGCGGCTCGACCGGGTTGCCGATCGTGAGCACCGCGAAGTCCCCGTCCATCCGCCCCGTGACCCGGATGGTGCCGCCTTTGTCGAGCGGCTCGATGCCGTGGTAGACGGCATTCTCCAGCAGCGGCTGCAGGATCAGCGCCGGCACCGGCGTATCCACCGACAGCCCCTCCAGCTGCCACTCGACGCGCAGCCGGTCGCCGAGGCGCAGGCGCTCGACGCGCTCGTAGGCGCGCGCGATCTCGATCTCGTGCGCGAGCGGGATGCGCTCGCGGTGCTCGCGCAGCGAGGCGCGGAACAGGTCGGAGAGGTCCGCGATCGCCTGCTCGGCGACGCGCGGGTTGCTGCGCGTCAGCGAGGCGATCGTGTTCATGCTGTTGAACAGGAAGTGCGGCCGGATGCGCGCCTGCAGGGCGCGCACGCGGCTCAGCGCCTCGGCCTCGACGTTGGTGCGCCACTGGTGCGAGACGTAGAAGTAGCGCAGGGCCAGCCCGCCGGCGATCGCGCAGACTGCGAGGTTGCGAAGCAGGAAGCGCAGGTGGTCGGCGAGCAAGGCGCGGTCGGCGAGGCCGAGCAGGCGGTCCGAGTAATCGGACAGCCACCAGGCCCCCTCCGTCACCAGTGCCGTGACCACGAGCATCAGGATCATCGCGACCAGCGAGCCCTTGACGACGTCGAGGCGCGATAGCAGGCCGCGCGTGATGCAGAAGACGGCAGCGGTGCCGAGTGCCGCCCACAGCAGGAACAGCGAAGCCTGCGCCAGTTGCGGCCAGAAGTTCGCCGAGATGCCGTGGCGCGCGAGCGTGAGCAGCAGCGCTACCAGCTCCGCGATCAGGATCACCGCGAGCACGCTGCGCGCGCGGCAGAAGTCCGGCAGGTAGAAGCCCGGCCGCTCAGCCATTGTCCGGCACGGAGAACAGCGGCGCCTTGAGCCGGAAGATCGTGGAGATGTCCTCCTCGCCGTGGCCGGCCGCGAGCAGGCGGGCATAGTCCGCGAGCGTAGTCTCGACCACCGGCAGCGTCGCGCCGTGGCGGGCCGCCATCTCGCGGCAGATGCGCAGGTCCTTGTCGTGCAGGCGCACGCGGAATCCGGCGGGGTAGGCGCCGCGCGCCATGAATGGGGCGCGATTGGCGAAGTACCAGGAAGAGCCCGCGCCGCCGCTCAGGATCTCGATGACCCGCGCGAGCGGCAGGCCTTCGGCCTGCGCGAAAGCCATCGCTTCCGCCGCGGCCTGGATGGCGCCGGCGCAGAGGATCTGGTTGGTTGCCTTGGTCGCCTGGCCGGCGCCGCTGCCGCCCATCAACGCCGCGGTCTTGCCGAGCGCCGCCAGCACCGGCCGCGCACGCTCGAATGCCTCCGGCTCGCCGCCGCACATGATCGCCAGCGTCGCGTTCTTCGCGCCCTCGACCCCGCCGCTGACCGGGCAGTCGAGCAGGGCGGCGCCGGCGCCGGCAAGTCGCGCGGCGGCTGCGCGGGCCGTGTCCGCGGCAACCGTCGAGCAGTCGACGACGATGGCGCCGCGCCGCAGGCCCGGCAACAGCGCTGCGACGACTGCTTGCAGGTCGTCGTCCGCGGACACGCAGGTGACGATGCAGTCGCAGGCGGCGGCGAGCTCGGCGGGGGAAGCGTATGCGCGGCAGCCGGTTTCGGCGGCCAGCGCCTCAGCCTTCGCGGCGGTGCGGTTCCAGACGCCTTCGAGAAGGCCTGCGCGGTGCAGGCTGCGGGCCATGTGCTGGCCCATGGCGCCAAGGCCGATGAATCCGGTTTTCATGGCGGGCCCCATTGTGCCCGCTTTGCCGGCCTAGCTGCAGTAGTCGTCCACGGCCTGCTTGGCGCGGGCGCGGGCTTCGGTCAGTTCCTGGTCCGTCAGGTAGACGCGCTGGCCGTTCTCCTCGCGGAACAGCCGGCGCGATTCGATGTAGCGCTGGTAGCGGTCCTGCGCCTGCTTGCACTGCTCGACCTTGGCCTTGGCGGCGTCGTCCTGGGCGGCCGCCATCGCGGTGCGCGAGACCGGCGGCTCCGGCGTCGTCGGGCCCGACGATGCCGTCGTGTCGTCGCCGTCGTCACCGTCGTCGCTGTAGTCCTCGCCGTCCGCGCCCTCGTCGTCGGCATAGGCGCTCGGTCCATGAGAGACGCTCAGGATCTTCGCGTCCGCCTGTTTCGGCGGCAGGTCGGTGTAGTGGATCTGGCCGCTGCTGTCGACCCACTTGTAGACGGTCTCGGCCGTGGCGATCGCCGCAAGGCCCGCCATCAGCACGCCCATCAGGATCTTGTGCAACATCTCGACCTCCGGCTGATGGCGCAGTTTGGCCCTTCCCGGGCCCCAAACCTTTGATCTCCGTCACATTGGGGCCCTGGTCCCCGGCGGGCAGTTTACCGGACTGCGATGCCGTCGCCGTCGATCGCTGTCTGGCCCGGCTCTACGGCGCGCCTCCGGTGATGCGGATAAATGCCGGCAGGCGCCAGTTTCTCGGCGCGCGCAGGCAGCCGGTTGCGGCTAGCGTTCCCGGTGGCATGGCGGCAGGGGTGCCTGCGGGGGTAACGCTTGATAATCAACTGCTTGGAGCATTCGTGGCGCAAGCGGGACCGGGTGCTGCAAGATTGCGGTTCACCGGAGGACCCGCATGGCATTCGATCCCAAGTCACTCGACGAACTCGCCCGCAAGCTCGCGGACGCCGTCCCGCCCGGCCTGACCGCACTCCGGAACGACCTCGAGCAGAACTTCAAGGCCGTGCTGCAGGGCGGGCTCGCGAAACTCGACCTGGTGACCCGCCAGGAATTCGACATCCAGTCCGGCGTCCTGCGCCGCAGCCGCGAGCGGCTCGAGGAACTCGAGCGGCGTCTGGCGGCGCTCGAGCAGGCCGCGAAGAAATAATCGCCGCGGGCGCGGGCCCGTGACGCTCGCGACCGTCCACACCCGGGCCCAGTTCGGGCTCGAAGCGCCGCCGGTGCGCGTCGAGGTGCATTGCGGCGCCGGCCTGCCGCAGTTTTCCGTGGTCGGGCTCGCCGAGACGGCAGTGCGCGAGAGCCGCGAGCGCGTGCGTGCGGCGCTCGCCCACTGCGGCTTCGAGTTCCCGGCCGGCCGGGTCACGGTCAACATGGCGCCGGCGGACCTGCCGAAGGAGGGCGGGCGCTTCGACCTGGCGATCGCGCTCGGCATCCTGGCGGCGTCGGAGCAGCTCACCACGACTTCATTCGATCGCACCGAGTTCTACGGCGAGCTGTCGCTGTCCGGGGAACTGCGCCCGGTGCGTGGCGCCCTGGCGGCCGCAGTGCACGCCCGAGGCGAGGGCCGCCGCCTGGTCGTGCCCGCCGCGAACGCGGGCGAGGCGCGCATCGCCCGCGGGGCACTGGTCGCCGGCGCCGACACCTTGACCGCCGCCTGTCATGGGTTGCGCGGCGGCGCCGGCCTCGAATTTGCGGCAGGCGGCGAGCTGCCGGCCTGCGCCGCTGCGGCGCCGGATCTCGCCGACGTGCGCGGACAGGCGGCGGCCCGCCGGGCGCTCGAGGTCGCCGCGGCCGGCGGCCACAGCCTGCTGCTGATCGGCCCGCCAGGCGCCGGCAAGAGCATGCTCGCGCAGCGCCTGCCGGGCCTGCTGCCGCCGCTCGACGACGACGAGGCGCTCGAGTGCGCCATGCTGCATTCGCTCGTGCGGGCGCTGCCGCCGCTCGCGGAGTGGCGGCGGCGGCCTTTCCGCGCGCCGCACCACGGCGCTTCGGCGGCGGCGGTGATCGGCGGCGGCGGGCGGCTGCGGCCCGGCGAGATCTCGCTCGCGCATCACGGCGTGCTGTTCCTGGACGAGCTGCCGGAGTACCGCCGCGACGTCCTGGAGGCGCTGCGCGAGCCGCTCGAGACCGGGACCGTCAGCATCGCGCGCGCGGTCTGGCGCGGCCAGTTCCCGTCCCGATTCCAGCTCGTTGCGGCGATGAACCCCTGTCCCTGCGGGCACGCGGGCGACGGCACCGGCCGCTGCCGCTGCACGCCGCCGCTGGTGCAGCGCTATCTCGCGCGGATTTCCGGGCCGTTGCTGGACCGCATCGACCTGCACGTCGAGGTGCCGCGCCTGGAGTATTCCGCGCTCGGTCCGGCGGCCGCTGCGGGCGAAAACAGCGCGGCCGTGGCGGAGCGCGTGGCGCAGGCGCGCGATCGGCAGCGCCGGCGCGGCGCGGCCAATGCCCTGCTGGATCCCGCCGCGCTGGCGTCGGCCTGCGGCCTCGGCATCCGCGAGCACGCCGTGCTCGAAACCGCGTCGCGGCGGCTGGGCCTGTCGGCGCGCGCCTGTCACCGCGTATTGCGCGTGGCGCGCACGATCGCCGACCTCGGCGGGCTGCCGCAGGTTGGCGTCGCGGAACTGTCGGAGGCGATCGGTTACCGGCGGCTCGACCGCGAGCCGCAGGCGGCGGCGTGCTAGCGGCTCTGCGAAACCATGTATTCGACGGCGGCCTTCACAGCGTCGTCGGACAGGTCCATGCGCCCGCCCTTGGCCGGCATGAAGCCCGCCGCGCCCTGGAAGCCGGCGATGGCATGCTTTTCGAGCGTGGCGTTGCCCTGGGCGATGCGCGCCGACCAGGCGGCCTTGTCGCCGACTTTCGGCGCGCCCGCGAGCCCGGCGGCGTGGCAGGCGACGCAGGCGTTCTCATAGACGGATTTGCCGTCCACGGCCGGTGCGGCGGCGTCGCCGCCGCCCGATGCAGGCGCGGCGGGCTCGGGCGCGGGCGTGGACGCTGCAATGGCGAGCGCCGTGTTGTCCTGGCCGGCGACGGCCACCTCGCCGAAGGGCTTGGTGCGCTCGTGCGCCTGTTCCTGCATCAGGGGATCCTGCGTGTCGCGGGCGCCTTTCGGGCCGCTGTCCACGAGTCGCGACACGCCGATCAGCGCCAGCGCTATGGCGATCAGGATGCCGAGCACGGCGCTGAAAACGTTCATGAAATGCCGGTCGGGCTTGGCCATGCTCGGGTGCTCGCGATTGCAGTTGCGGAGCCCGGAATTATACCGGGGCCGATTCCGCCGGCGATAGGCCGGCATTGGACGCTCGGGCGCCGGGGCCGCTAAAATCGCGCTCCGGTTCAGGCCGGCCCTTTACGCGCCCGTAGCTCAGCTGGATAGAGTGACGGTCTCCGAAGCCGTAGGTCGTGGGTTCGACTCCCGCCGGGCGCGCCATTTCCACGAGGAGTGCAGCGAATGATCCGCCAGCACGTTCTCCCGGCACTGCTGCTCGCCTGCGCGGGCGGCGCCTCGCAGCCCGCGCACGCCGAGACTTTCCGCTGCGGCCAGTGGATCGCGTCGAAGGACATGTCGGTCGAGGAACTCCTCGACAAGTGCGGCGAGCCGACCAGCAAGTCGGTGGAGGTCATCGACGTGTACGCGGCGACGCCGGCCGGCGGCCGCAACTGGGTCGGCAAGTCCACGATCGAGACCTGGACCTACGATCGCGGCAGCCAGGCGTTCGCCATGGTCGTGACC
>CAYXUJ010000046.1:0-19692 GCA_964468395.1 uncultured Steroidobacteraceae bacterium | reverse complement strand
TCAGGCACTTACGTCGTGGCGGGTGATTGGACGTCCGAAATGACGTAAAACATGCAGTCATTCATTACATCCAATTAGACGTTAGGCGGCATTCGAGGTTGCCTACATGTTTTGGCCCAACACATTGATCGTCGTCGGCACGCTCCTCATTGCAGGTGGCGGCATCATCGCCACTCACGGATGGAATGAACGCACCAATGCCCTTCAACGCAAAGGGCTTATTCAAGCCGTGGCAGCAGAACTGATGGTCAACATCCAGGTGGTGTCAGATCCTAAGTTCACAGAAACCGATGCCGCTAGGTTGCAGGAATACGTAGTCTTCCCACGAACCCAAACCATCGCGTTGGAGGCTGCCATAGCGAGCGGTCAATTTCTTGCGCCTCAAGATCGTCTACTTTTCACCCGCCTTGTGAACTTGGCGGAGCTATTGGCGGAGTTCAACAACCGCCTCTCCATCACCGAAGCACAGACTGCGTCCTTACCTAGCCCGGACAGGGTGGCGTTTCGGGCAAAACTCCGCGATGGAAAAATCCGTGCGACGATAGACGAGGGACTCAAGAAGCTCGGTCAACTACTCATGTCTGACTATGGAATCGACGCAAGTGCACAATTCTTCGTTGAGCTCGATGGGAATGCCGCCTAACTATGCGATGCAGCGGTCGTCGCGCGTCGGCACGCCGCTTGCAGGGATGCGTCCCAGCGCGTATAGGTTGCGATCAGCAAGCGGCGCGCCGGGCGCGCGCCGCCGCTGATCGCGGACGTTAGGCGGCATTGAAGCGATTGTGACTACCCTTAAGCTCCGCGAAATTAAAGATTTGGCGGCGCTACTTGGTATCTGAGTGGCTTCGGAACAAAGCATGTGGAGGGCCTAATGGCTCAAGCATCCCGAGTTGTGATTGCAGCGACCAACTTCGCTTTGTTACTTAGCGGTAGCAATGCGTTTGCGGAAACAGTGACTGCAACTTGTTACAGCCCGGCTGGAAAGCAATTTCACTATGCTGGGGGTAAGAGGCAAGAGAGTGATGATGGTTTCTCGAACTCGAATCCCACGTTCTTCTACAGCACGAAGGATCCCGATGTACTGATCGAAAGTTGGCAAGCCGCACTGCCATTTCCCGACCTCATCACGCGCGAGCGCGTTGACGATATCGTGCCCCCGTCAGTATCCAGGTCCGCAATTCTCTTTCGCTCAGAGTCCGTAATACATGCCCTATCCAAGCAAGGTAGGGACTCTTGGTCGACGACGCTCTATCTTGACGCTGGCACTGCTATTTTCACGAGGGTTCGTTTGGAAGAAGGAGGGCTTTCTTCTGGTCCAATGGGGGCGATCTACACGGCAAAGTGCAACTTCAAGATTCTAGAGTAGCAATTAGTGAACACTGACGATGCCGCGTGACATCAATTTTGAAGTGCAACGCTGATCGCGGACGTTAGATCGCACGCTTGCCCATGGACAGGCTCGTAGTTGACGACTCCTCATCGGATCAACGCCTTGCTCTTGCGCAGGAGCTACTGGAGTCGTGTCGCTGTGCGGTTGTCTTGGATGGGGTCGCAACCCTCTGGCCCAGCCGTACCCACATCGAGTGTGCCGTAGCAGTTCCAGCATCATTCACACCGAGGTGCGAAGAGGAGTACAACGTGCTGGTTGAGAATGCCGCGCGTGCCCTTCAATCCTCGAACCTGGCCGCCCGCCTCCCGAACCGGCCATTGCGCTGGCTCGTGGTCGATGACTATGGCACTGGGTCGGTGGAGTTATGGCGTGCAATCTAACTAAGCGATGCAGCAATCATCAGGCCAATCGATGAAACGCTGCGGTACCGGCCTTGCAATTGGCGTCTGTGTCCTATTGATTGCACCGCTCGCTTTCGCCGAGGAGAAGGGGTCCGAAGATCCTTCGGTCCAGCTGTTCTTGCAAACCTGTGCGGCAACATATGCGCACGAACACCTTGTCGAGATCGCTGTTGCCCGGTTTGGCCTGGCGGAAATCAAGGATGCGGATGCCGATCAATACCTGGCAGGTCACTCCGGGCGCGCGTGGCGAGGCATCATCGCGTCGCATCCGTACGCTGTATCTCTCCTGAGTAACGGCTTGTGTTCCGTCTTCGTGCACGAGGGCGAGCCAGCGCAGATAATTGCCGCCGTCGAGTCGTGGCTCCCGCCCGCTTCGGTGGCGATCACGGTTACTAAGGAACCTATTCCAAGCCCGCCCAATGTGACGACCATGTCATACGAGATGCGTGGCGGTAAAGTACAGGAACGCTGGGTCATTTCCAGTTCGGGTGATCCTGCGTCCTGGATCAAGGCGATTCTTTCATGGAGTCGTCTGTAGGCCAGACTATGCGATGCGGCGATCGTCGGTCGTCATTCGTGGCTCCGCCAGATGCAGTTGGCCAGTTTCAACGGATATAGGGAGTTCCAGATGCTTCGGCTTCTCCTCGTAGCGATCTTCATGCAGGTTTCCGGTGTCGCGGTTGCCGACCCGGTTGCGGATCTTTCCTCCTGTGTTGCCGAAAGCACTTCGGGAAAGCAGCGGAAGGAGCTGGCGCGCTGGATCTTTCTCGCCATGGCAGCTCATCCAGACCTGAAGCAGTACACCTCTCCCGAGGTTGACGCCGCGAGAGTGCCAGCCGACAAGGCTACGGCGGCCCTGTTCGAGCTTCTCATCACCGAACAATGCGCGGCGCAGGCGAATGCGGCCTACAAGGCGCGTGGAACCCCTGGTGTGCAGGTCGCATTCGAAACACTCGGCCGGCTCGCCATGCAGGAGCTCATGTCGAACCAGGAGCTGGTTGCCGCCTTGAGCGCATTCGAGCAGTACATTGATAGCGTCAAGATCACTGAGGCATTGAGCAAGGAACAGTGACGGACCATGCGATGCAGAGGTCGGTAGGTGCCGTCACCGTGCTGCCCATTCGCAAGTATGCGAGCACGCCAATTTCCCGATTCAGCGGGATTGCAGCGGGCTGCGTTCTCGGCGCACTGGGAATTATCTTCTGCCTGCTCGCGGCATTCGCGGCATATCAGGCGATCGTACGGAACCCGGGCTTTTCGGGTGCGCACGTCGTCGCCCTCGTCATGGGGCCGCTCGGACTTCTGAGCGTGGTCACAGGGTATCGGCTTGTGGCCGGCCGCGGCAGGAAGAGTGACGGAGGCCTTTTCGCGCCTTGGCTGCTACGGCTGCTGGGAATCGTTTTCCTGGTGGGCGGCGGAGCCGCAGCCTACTTCACGAGCAGATTTGGGCCGATCTTCGGTGCGCTGACACTCGGGATTGGCTGCTTCTACGTCGCCAACCGCCAGCAGCGTACGATGGAAGAACTTCGGCCGGCCAGTGATGATCGCCTGCAAGGCCCGTAATCGGCTCGTCTTCCTGGCGGGCGCATTCCTGAGCCTGGCCATCGCCTGCGCGTTGCCCGTCACCGGTGCTGCCGACAGCCAGGTCCCGGCAGGCACAGCCGCCCTGATATCGGCGCATCAGCGCTCGCTCAACGCGCTGCTGGACCGGATTCCCGATCGCATTGCCGACAAGCAGGACAAGTATTACGTCCTGAGCGTTCTCAAGAGCAGCGTTGCCCCGGTGCTTGGATGGGGGCACATCGACGCCGCCGGCGACATGTTCGCCGTCTCCGACGGGATCAAGGAAGGGTGCTGGATCATGGTGCTCGATGAGCGCCATCCCTGGCTCGGGCAGCCGTCACCGACGCTGACGACAACGGAACTGGATGGCATGTTGACGATCCTCGTGCGGCCGGATGCGATCTCGGCGGAAATGGCGGGCATCTTTCTCGTGCACGAGCTGCTGCATGCCTACATCGATCTGTACAAGACCGGGGCCACTCCGAAACAGGAGGAATACCAGGCATACCTCGTGGAAAGGCGCGCCCTGGAACTGATGACGAACGTCGATCTTGGCGGCTTGCTCAGCGGCGCCGCACAGCAATTCGGGTTGCAGAGCGCCGCCGACTTGATTGCTCTCAAGTCAGATGACCCGCAACAGCTGGCACGCGTACTCCAGCAGATCGAAGGAGCGCTGGCATTGCCAGAACCGTCGAGCCTTGCTGAGCGGCAGATGCGCGATGGACTTTACGTCGTGATGCTCGCGACGCAAATGGCGAGTGACCGCGGACTGACCGTTGACCAGGCAGCGGACGAGATCAATTTGCTACTCGCAGAAGTCAGCCTGCATCCCCCAGGTGACAACGATGCAGGGGTACGCCAGTGACACTCGAACAGGCCCGCCGCTTCGCCCTGTCGCTGCCGCAGACCAGCGAGGAGCCGCATTTCCGCTACACCTCGTTCCGGGCCGGCGGTCGGATCTTTGCCACCGCCCATCCTGACGGCAGCTTCCTGCACGTCTTCATCCCGGAGGAGGCCCGCGAACGCGCGCTCGTACTCGAGCCGGCCGTCGCCGAAAAGCTTTTCTGGGGAGCCAAGGCGGTCCGCCTGCGCGTACACTTGCCCAAGGCCCGCGCAGCGTTCGTGCATGACCTGCTCAGGAAGGCCTGGGAATACAAGGCGACGAAGAAACCGACCAGACCGCGCAAGTGTCGCTCAGCAAGAACCTAACGGACACTCCAACGGGAGAAGATTGACCATGCGTCATTTCCAGTTACTGGCGACGGGCGTGCTCGTCGGCGCCGCCTGCGTAGCGCCGATCGCGGCTGCCGAGGAGTTGCCGCCCTGCGAACCGACGCTCAGGCCGACCGAATTCAAGGGCACCATCGAGCTGTCGCGCGACTGCCGGCTCGAGGGACAGGTGACGGTATCCTTCACCGTCAAGGCGAATGGCCGCACGACCAACATCGTCATCGAGTCGTTTCGCGCGGGCGGGCACCGGCGCGCGGACTACTGTGTGTCGGATTATGCGAGGGCCTATATCCGCGGATCCAGGTTCCCGGCCCGCGACCAGGCCTGCCAGCACGCCATGACCCTCGACTTTACGGACAAGACCTGAGTGCAACACCGCCGGAGTACACGGTAGTGGCAGAGAACAAGACCAAGCCGACCGCCGCGAGCGTCAGCGACTACATCGCTTCGCGGGCGAGCGAGGAACAGGCCGCGGATTGCAAGCGGCTGATGGCGCTGCTCCGCAAGATCACGAAACAGGGCCCGAAGATGTGGGGTCCCAGCATCGTCGGCCATGGCGAGTATCGCTACACCTACGAGAGCGGCAGGACCGGCACCGCGCCGCTGGCCGGTTTCGCGATCCGCGGCCGGGAGATCGTGCTGTACCTGGAGCCGGACTGGGCCGGCGCGCGTCCGCTCCTGAAGAAACTCGGCAAGCACAAGATGAGCAAGTGCTGCCTGTACTTCAAGCGGCTCGCCGACCTCGACATGAAGGTGCTCGAGCAGCTCGTCGCCGCTTCCACCGCGGAAACCCGGCGGCGTCATCCCTGATGCGAGCAGCCGCTTGCCCGTAGCCGCGTCACCCATTCGCGTGGCACCGCTCGCCGCGGCGCCAGCCGTCTGCGAGGCGCTGTGCGACATGCTGATCGAGACCGTCGCCGGCGGCGGCTCGGTCAGCTTCATGCATCCGCTCGATCGCGGGACGGCGCGGGCTTTCTGGGACGAATCCCTCGCCGCTGCCGCGCGCGGCGAGCGGATCGTGCTCGGCGCCTGGGACGGCGAGCTGCTCGCCGGCACTGCGACGCTGCAGCTGAAGCTGCCGCCGAACCAGCCGCACCGCGCCGAAGTCTCGAAGATGATGACGCGCGCCAGCCGC
Source organism: uncultured Steroidobacteraceae bacterium (assembly GCA_964468395.1). GTDB lineage: Bacteria > Pseudomonadota > Gammaproteobacteria > Steroidobacterales > Steroidobacteraceae > SCUD01. The sequence goes on along the minus strand of CAYXUJ010000046.1, from coordinate 13,973 downwards.
CGCGGGCGGGGCGTCGCGAGCGCGCTGATGCGCGAGCTGGAGCGCGTGGCGGTCGCGCGCGGCCGCACGCTGCTGGTGCTCGACACGGCCGCCGAGGACGGTGCGTCCGGATTCTATGAAAGAATGGGCTTCACGCTCGCGGGCCGCATCCCGGACTATGCGTTGAAGCCGCACGGCGGCCTGACCGCGACGATGGTGTACTGGAAGCGCATCGGCACGACGAAGTGAGCACATGAGTTACCCGCCCCTCTCGACGCTTCACATCCTGGCGGCGCTGGTCGCGATCGGCACCGGCCTCTCGGTCCTGCTCGGCACCAAGGGCACGCGCCGGCACCGGCTGGTCGGCTACGTGTACGTCACGTCCATGGTGACGATGAACGTCTCGTCGTTCTTCATCTTCAAGCTGACCGGCGAGTTCAGCCCGTTCCACGTCGCGGCTTTCCTCAGCCTCGCGACCGTGATCGCCGGCTTCGTGCCGGTGTACCTGCGCCGGCCGGCGCACGGCTGGCTCGACATGCACCTGCAGTTCATGGCCTGGTCCTACATCGGCCTGCTGGCCGCGGCTGCTTCCGAGGCGGCGGTGCGCATTCCCGAGAGTCGCTTCTGGTGGGCCGTGATCGTGAGCTCGGCCGTCATCATCATGGCGGGCGCCATCGTGCTCGCGCACAATCGGCCCAGGCTGCTCGCCCGCTACGGGAGGGCGCGTTAGGACGGAAGCCGGCGCATGCGCATCTGGACCCTGCACCCGCGTTATCTCGACCCGCAGGGCCTGGTCGCGCTCTGGCGCGAGACGCTGCTGGCGAAGGCCGTGCTCGGCGGCAGGACGCGCGGCTACCGGCATCATCCGCAGCTCGTGCGCTTTCGCGCGCACCCGCGGCCCCGCTCGGCGATCAATGCCTACCTCGCGGCGGTGCATGCCGAGGCCGCATCCCGGGGCTACGAGTTCGACCGCCGCAAAATTGGCCCGCTACGACGCGTCGCGCCGATCCCGGCGACCGGCGGCCAAGTCGCTTACGAGTGGCGGCACCTGATGCGCAAGCTGCGCCGGCGCGATCCTGCATTCTACCGGCGCTGGCGCGCGACCAAGGCGCCGGCCTGCCATCCGCTGTTCCGGCGCGTGCGCGGGCCGGTCGAGCCGTGGGAGCGCACATGACCGTGACGGTGCGGCCGATCGTCGCCGCCGACGTTCCGGCGTTGCTGCCGCTGGTCGAGGAATACTGGGCGTTCGAGGACCTCGCCGGATTCGACCCGGTGCCGGTCGGGGAGCAGTTGCGGCGGCTGTGCGCCGACCCGCGGCTCGGCGCCGGCTGGATCGCGGAGGTCGGCGGCAAGCCGGCCGGCTACCTGCTGGCGGTCTTCGTGTTCAGCCTCGAGCATCTCGGGCTGACGGCTGAAATCGACGAGTTCTTCGTGCTGCCGTCGCAGCGCGGCCATGGCGCCGGCTCGGCACTGCTGCAGGCGGCCGAGGCGGAGTTCGGGCGCCGGCGCTGCACCAACGTGTCGCTGCAACTCGGCCGCGGCAACGAGTCGGCGCGGGCTTTCTACCGCGAGCGCGGCTACACGGAGCGCTCGGGCTATGAACTGCTGGACAAGATGCTCGATCTGCGGTGAATTGGCGGCGTCAGCCACCTGGGGTACTGCCATGAAGACCATCGCTGCCGGCTGCCTGATGCTGCTCGCGACGACCGCGCTCGCTGCGGATCCGATCGAGCGCCAGGTCACGGTCAAGGGTGAGGCCAGGGTCTTGGTGCCGCCTGATTTCGTCGTCCTCTCGCTCGAGGTCGTGGCCGAGGGCGCCGCAGTCGATCGGCTGAAGCAGGAAGTCGATGCCAAGGCCGCGCGACTGCTGGAGGCGGCGGCCACGGTCAAGATCGCCGCTGCCGACGTCAAGTCCAGCGGTGTCCGCGTGAGCCGCGAGTTCCAGACCGACCGCAACGACAACGACGTATTCAAGGGGTACTCGGTGTCCCGGGACATGGAGATCAGGTTGCGCCGGGTGGCCGACTACGAATTGCTCGCGCAGGCGCTCGTGGATGCGGGCGTGGAGGAAGTGTCGAAGATCGAGGTCGGCGTGGACGACGAGTCGAAGCTGCGCAATCCCGCGCTCGCCGCCGCCGCGCGCGATGCGCGCTCCAAGGCGCTGGCCGTCAGCGAGGCGCTCGGGATCCGCATCGGCCTGCCGATCGAAATCGGCGAGAAGCGTCTCTGGTACGACAAGGTCCTGGTCCAGCTCGCCCCGGCCAACGATTACGGCGAGATCGTGGTGACCGGCAGCCGCGTCCGGTCCTACGGCGTGCTGCTGTTCACACCTCGCGACGTGGAGGTGGAGGCCGAGGTGTGGGTGCGGTTTGCGATCGAAGCCGCGGCGGCCGCGCCATGAAGAAGGTCGCGACTCGCCGCGCGACGCTCGCCGATCTCGAGCCGGTGGCGGCGCTCTACGATGCCTATCGCCAGTTCTACGAAAAGCCGGCGGATCTCGGGCGTGCGCGAGCCTTCCTGAAGGAGCGGCTGGAGAATGACGAGTCCGTCGTGTTCGTCGCCGAAGACGGCAGCGGCGCGATCGTCGGCTTCACGCAGCTCTATCCGTTCTTCTGCTCGGTGCTCGCCGCGCGCACGTTCGTGCTGTACGACCTGTTCGTCACGCCCGCGGCGCGCGGCACCGGCGCCGGGCGCGCACTGATGCTGGCGGCGGAAGCGCATGCGCGGCAGGCCGGCGCGGCACGCATGGAGCTATCCACTGCGAAGACCAACAAGGTCGGGCAGTCGCTGTACGAGTCGCTCGGCTGGCAGCGCGACGAGCATTTTTTCGTTTACACGAAGAGCCTGACCGCCGCGGCCGGGTGAGGCGATGAGCCGCCGTGCTCATTGGGAACAGGTCTACCGGGACAAGGCGCCGGATGCCGTCAGCTGGTTCCAGGCGCGACCGGTCCTGTCGCTCGAGTTGATCGCCGCGTCCGGCATCGCCAAGGACGCCGCCATCATCGACGTCGGCGGCGGCGCGTCCGTGCTGGTGGACTGCCTGCTCGATGCCGGCCACACGCGCCTCGCGGTGCTGGACCTGTCGGCGGCGGCACTCGCGGCGAGCCGCGCGCGGCTCGGTGCCCGGGCCTCGCAGGTGGAATGGCACGAGGCGGATGTCACGGCATTCGACCCGCCGCGGCGCTACGCGCTGTGGCACGACCGGGCGCTGTTCCATTTCCTGACGGACAGCGAGGACCGGCGCCGGTACGTGGCGACGCTGAGGAAATCGCTGGAACCGGGCGGCACCGTCATCATCGCGGGATTCGCGCTCGACGGTCCGCCGAAATGCAGCGGCCTCGACGTCCGGCGCTTCGACGAGCGCATGCTGGCCGACGAGCTGGGCGCCGGTTTCGAGCTGCTTGAGACCCGGCACGAGATCCACCGGACCCCGTGGCAGTCCGAGCAGCGTTTCGTCTACTGCCGCTTTACCTGCTAAAGGGACGCACCCTCTCGAAGGGGTGCGTCCCTTTCAAAGGGGTGCGTCCCTTTCAGCGGGCGAAGCTGAGGGTGCTGCCGTCGGCGGTGGTGAGCCGCAGGCGGCCGGCGCGGATCTCGTAGCGGGTCGCGGCGCCGAGGAACTTGAGGTAGTCGCCGGACAGTGACTCCGGCGGGCAGGCGGCCTGCGTCACGCCGAGCGCGAGCACCTGGATCTGGCCGTTCTTCGCATGCTCGTAGCCGCCGTAGAATCGGTTGCAGTCCGCGCGGCCGGCGAGCCGGTTGTTGGTCGCAAACTCGACCGTATACGCACCCTGCGTCGCCACCGGCAATTCCGCCGCGCCGGCCGCCTGCATCGCGACCAGCTGCCAGCCTCCGTAGATGGGCTCGTCCTTCGGATCGTCCGGGATCGTCTCCGTGTAGTAGCGGCAGCCGCCGAGCGCCGCTGCGGCCAGGACGATCACGGCGAAAGTACGGAATAGCGACGGCATGCGAGGCGCTCCCACAGCTGGATTCGCCACGTCACGATAGCATTTCCGGGCGCGCTAACGCCGGATCTGCGCCGCCAGCTCGCGGATCGACGGCGAGATCCGCACCTCGTACTGGGCCTGGCGCGTGACCGAGCGCAGCGCCACCGGCAGCGCCGCGAGCTCGCGCCGCGCGCGCTCGCGCGATTCCGCCAACGCCGGCAGTGCGCCGACCCGCCGGCCGCCGCGCATCACCGGCACCAGCAGGCGTTCGCCGCCGATCGCGTCGCCCTCGAGCACGACGTCGTCCCGGCGCAGGCGGCCGTCGCGGTCGCGCTGGCGCTCGACCTGCTTGCGGCCCGGCCAGGTCTCCTTGCCGACCGACAGCTTGCGCGTCGCGCGCCCGGCGTATTCCTGCAGCTTGTAGGCGCAATCGAGCACCGGCTCATCCAGCGACACGTCGAGGCTCGTGCCGACGCCGAAGCCGTCGATCGGCGCGCCGCCGTCCACCAGCGAGGCGACGATGGCCTCGTCGAGGCTGCCGCTGGCGAAGATCTTCGTCTCCCGGCAGCCGCCCTCGTCCAGGATGCGGCGCACGGCGCGGCTCACGTCGCCGAGCCCGCCGCTGTCGATGCGCACGGCGCCGATCGTCACGCCGGACGGCCGCAGTTCCTGCGCCAGCGCCACCACCCGCCGCGCGCCCTCGAGCGTGTCGTAGGTGTCGATCAGCAGCGTGTTGTTGTCGCGGAAGCACTCGACGAAATGGCGGAAGGCATCCGCCTCGCTGCCGTGCGCCTGCACGAAGGAATGCGCCATCGTGCCGTAGAGCGGGATGCCGAAGCGGCGGCCCGCCTCGACCGTCGCCGTGCCGGCGAATCCCGCGAGCCAGGCCGCGCGCGCGGCCAGCACGCCGGCCTCGGCCCCGTGCGAGCGGCGGAAGCCGAAATCCACCAGCTGGCGCGGGCCGGCCGCGAGCACGCAGCGCGCCGCCTTGCTCGCGATCACGGTCTGGAAGTGCACGAGGTTGATGAGCCGCGACTCGACGAGCTGCGCCTCGGGCAGGCGCGCCGTGACGCGCAGGAGCGGCTCGTTGGCGAAGCACACGGTGCCCTCGGGCATCGCATCCAGGTCGCCGGTGAAGCGCAGCTGCGCAAGCCGTTCCAGGAACGCGGATGAAAAACGCCCGGTGGACCCGAGCCAGCCGATCGTCGCCTCGTCGAAGCGCAGGCTCTCGAGGAACTCCACGACCTGCTCGAGCCCGGCCGTCAGCAGGAAGTTCCGCCGGGCCGGCAGGCGCCGCACGAAGAACTCGAACACGGCGGTCCCGTCCATGCCGCGGGCGTCGTAGGCCTGCAGCATGGTCAGCTGGTAGAGGTCGGTCAGAAGCGCGTCGTCGTGAGTTTCGCGCCGGATGACTGCATCTCCTGCAGGGCCCGCTCGCCGTCGCCGGCGTTCACTTCGACTGCGCGCACGGCGTCGCCGAGCAGCTCGACGTCGAATCCGCCGGCGCGGGCGTCGAGCACCGTGGCCTTCACGCAATAGTCGGTGGCAAGCCCGCCGACGAACAGGCGGCGCACGCCGGCGGACTTCAACCGCTGCGCCAGCGTCGTGCCCTGGAATGCCGAGTACGCGTCGCGCTCGCGCGTGGTCGCCTTCGAGATCACCTCGGGTTCCAGCGGCAGGCGCAGACCCGGCGCGAAGCCGGCGCCCGCGGTGCCGGCGACGCAGTGCGGCGGCCAGGGGTCGCCCTGCGCGCGGAATGAGCAGTGATCCGGCGGGTGCCAGTCGCGCGAATAGAAAACCGGCAATCCGGCGCGCTCGAAAGCCTGGATGGCGCGATTCAGCGGCTCGACGACCTCGTCGCCCGCCGGCACGCCGAGCGCGCCGCCCGGCAGGAAGTCGCGCTGCACATCCACCACCACCAGGGCGTCGCCCGGCCCGATCGCTGCTGCGCTCACGTCATCGCCGCTCATTTTCCCCGCGAAAGATACGCAGTCATCGCCTCGGCGTCGAGCGGCTTGCTGAAGTAGTAGCCCTGCGCGTAGTGGCAGTTGAGCGCCTGCAGGCGCCCGACCTGCTCGATGCGCTCGACGCCCTCGGCGACCAGCTGCAGTTCGAGCGCCGCGCCGACGCCGATGATCGCGCGCACCAGCGCCGCACCCTGCTTGCTCGCGGCGACGTCGTCCACGAACGACTTGTCGATCTTCAGCACCGAGACCGGCAGCTTCTGCAGGTAGCTCAGCGACGAGTAGCCGGTGCCGAAATCGTCGATGCCCATGCGCACGCCGAGCGCAGTGAGCTTCTGCATCGCCACCAGCGACGCCTCGACGTCCTGCATGATGCTGCTCTCGGTGAGCTCGAGCACCACGCGGTCCGCCAGCAGGCCGGACGCGCTCAGGGCATCGAGCACCCTGGCTGGCGCCTGCGGGTCGTGCAGCTGCCGCGCGGACAGGTTGACGTGCAGCACCATGCCCTGGTGCCGGCCGGCCTGCCACTGGCGGAACTGGCGGCAGCTCTCCTCGAGCACCCACCAGCCGAGCGGCACGATCAGGCCGGTTTCCTCCGCCAGCGGGATGAACTCGCCCGGCCCCACCAGCCCGCCGCCCGGCCGGGTCCATCGCACGAGCGCTTCCATGCCGGTGATGCGGCCGCCGGGCAGGTCCACGACCGGCTGGTAGTGCAGCGTGAACTCGCGCTCGGCGAGCGCGCGCTGCAGGTCCGACTTCATCTCCAGCCGGAACAGCATGGCCGTGTGCATGCCGGTCTCGAACACGGCGCTGCCGGTCTTGCCCTCGCGCTTGGCGGCGTACATGGCCATGTCGGCGCGGCGCAGCAGGTCGTTCGGCGTGTCAATGTTGCCGCGGCTGAGCGCGAGCCCGACGCTGCCGCCGATGTGCCTTGGCTGCCCTTGCAGCAGGAACGGCGCCGCCAGCGCGCGCTTGATCCGCTCCAGCACCATCTCGCGGCCGTCATCGTCCACGTCCTCGATCACGAGCGCGAACTCGTCGCCGCCGAGGCGGGCGACCGTGTCGACCGAGCGCACCGCCTCGGTCAGCCGCCGGGCGACCGCACACAGCAGTTCGTCGCCGACGGCATGCCCGTAGCTGTCGTTGATCTCCTTGAAGCCGTCCAGGTCCAGCAGCACGGTCGCGAGCGGCGCCCGGTGCCGGCCGGTGGCGCCGAGCGCATGCTGCAGGCGGTCGAGGAACAGGGCGCGGTTGGCGAGCCCGGTCAGCGGGTCGTGCAACGCGTCGCGCGTGAAGCGCTCGGCGATCTCCTCCGCCTCCATGCGCGCCTTGCGCTCGCGCTCGAACTTGCGGCGCCAGCGCTCGATTTCCTGTTGCGCTTCATCCTCCACGGTCACGCCTGCCCCTGGAAACTGCAGCCGATCACGCAGGCCGGCGCGCCCTCGAGCATGCAGGCCGACTGGCGGATCGCCACGCGCTCCGTGAAGTGGTCGGCGGCGCCCTCGATGAATCCCTCGGCCAGCATGCACAGCTGCCGTTTCGAGCGGTAGTGGATGATGAGCGTGTCGTGCGCGGCCTCACCGGCCGGCGTCTCGAACTGGAACACGGGCACGTCGGCGCCGGGGTAGAGCTTGCGCACCTCGGCATGGATCACGTCGTTCAGGGACAGCAGGAACGACCGCAGGCCGCCGTGCTTGACGAAGAATTCCGGGTAGCGCCGCGCCAGCACCGGCATGGACCGGCGCCCGAACCATTTGAGCGTCTCGTTCGCGCCCTTGCCGGCGAGCCCGGCCGTCGCCTGCAGCAGGGCCACGAACTCCTGGTCGGCATAATTGCCGAGCGACGTATACGCGCCGTCGGCCCCCGCCTGCTCCAGGATCCCATCCCAGGATTCCTCACCCATCTCCGTCGTGACGACTTCTTCGAGCAGGTTGAAAATGATCCCCTTCATCCCGGCACTCCTTCGCTCGGGCCCGCAGGCGGATTGCCCTGTATTCTATGCTGAGAGTACGCAGCCTGGGGCCGAGGATGAGCGAAAACCCGTCGCGCGCAACGGCCGATGGCCGCGCCCTGGCGCTGGCCCTCGCCTGCGCTTCCGCACTGCTGATGAGCGGCACGGCGGCCGGGCACAGCCAGGGGCACGATGACCACGCGCCTGGCACGGTCGATTTTCCGGTGAGCTGCACGGAACCGGCGCAGGCGGAGTTCAATCGCGCGGCCGCGCTTCTGCACCACATGACTTATCCGCAGGCGCGCGAAGCCTTCGAGAAGACGGCCGCCATCGACCCGGGCTGCGCGATGGCGCGCTGGGGCGTCGCCATGACGCTGTTCCAGCCGCTGTGGCCAACGCGGCCATCGCCCGCCGATCTCGTGCGCGGATTCGAGCTGGCTCGTGAGGCTCGCGCGCTTGCTCCGCCTGCCGACCGCGAGCGGCTCTTCATTGCTGCGGTCGAAGCATTTTATTTCGAGCCGGAGTCACCGGATTACTGGTCAAGGATCCGCCGCTGGGCGGAAGCCATGGATCGTCTGCACGCCACCTTCCCGGACGACACCGAGGCTGCTGCCTTTCATGCGCTCGCGCTGCTGGCGACGGCACCATCGGACGCGGTCTCGCGCGAGCATGCCGATCGCGCCGCTCAGATCCTGCTGCGCGTCTACGAGCGGAATCCCGACCACCCGGGCGCCATGCACTACCTGGTGCACGCCAATGACATGCCGGGACGCGAGCGCGAGTTACTGGAAATCACGCGCAAATACGAGGTCGCGGCCCCGGACAATCCGCACGCGCTGCACATGCCGACCCACATTTACACGCGGCTCGGCGACTGGGACGGCGTGATCCGCGGCAACCTGCGCGCTGCGGATGCGGCACTCCGCTACCCCGCAGGCGAGCACGGCGAGTACGTCTGGGACGAGTTTCCTCATGCGATCGAATACCTCATCTATGCCTGTCTCCAGACCGGAGACTACGAACAGGCATCCGCGCAGCTCGCGCGGCTGCTCGGCACGGCGCGGCTGGAGCCGACCTTCAAGACGGCCTTTCACCTGGCCTCGACGCAGGCGCGATACGTGCTCGAGCGCCATGCCTGGCGGGAAGCGTCGGAGTTACGGCCGCGCGAACCCGCAACGCTCGACTGGGACCGGTTCCCGTGGCCGGAGGCGATCGTGCAGTTCGCGCGGGGCCTCGGCGAAGCACACCTCGGCCGGCTCGATTCGACGGAGTCGGTCATCGAGCGGCTCGGCGCACTCGAGACTGCCGCCCAGCGCGCCGGCGAGGAACTCTTTGCGCGCAATATCCGCCTGCTACGGCTCGAACTCGCCGCCTGGCTTGCTCACATGGACGGCCGGCAGGAGGCGAGCATCGAACTGATGCAGGAAGCCGCGGCGCTCGAAGTCGCGACGCCGAAGCATGCAGTGACGCCGGCGCCGACGATCCCGGCGCACGAACTGCTGGGCGACCTGTTGCTGGAGCTGGGGCGACCGGCCGAAGCCCTTGCCGCCTACCAACGCGCGCTCGAACTGTACCCGAACCGGCTCAACAGCCTGCGCGGCATCGAGCGCGCAGGCCAGGCGCCCTAGGAACCCATGAAGACACAATTGCAGAAAGCACAGGCCTTCCGCGCGCTGCACGAGCGCGAGCGGGCCTTCATCATCCCGAATCCCTGGGACGTGGGCACGGCCCGCATCCTCGAGAAGCTCGGCTTCGAGGCGCTGGCGACCACGAGCGCGGGCTTCGCGTTCTCGTCCGGCGTGCAGGACAACCGCGTCGGGCGCGATGCCATGCTCGCGCACGTGGCGCAGATCGCGGCGGCGACCGACCTGCCGGTCAGCGCCGACCTCGAGAACGGCTATGGCGACGATCCCGGCACCGTCGCCGAGACCATCCAGCTGGCGGCCGCCGCCGGCGCCTGCGGCTGCTCGATCGAGGATTCGGTCAATCGCGCGGGCGAGACCGTCTACGACATCGGTCACGCGACCGAGCGGGTGCGCGCCGCCGCGGAGGCTGCGCGCGCGCTGCCCTTCCCGTTCACGCTGACGGCGCGCGCCGAGAATTTCCTGCTCGGCATCGCCGACCTGAAGGACACGATCCGCCGCCTGCAGGCCTACCAGGAGGCGGGCGCGGACGTGCTCTACGCGCCCTGCATCACCACGCGCGAGGAGATCACGGCCATCGTCGGCGCCGTGGACCGGCCGGTGAACTTCCTGATGGGCACGCAGCCGGTCCGCCACAGCCTGGCGGAGCTCGAGGCGATGGGCGTGCGCCGCGTCAGCGTCGGCAGCGCGCTCGCCACCGCGGCGCTCGGCGCCTTCCTGCGCGGCGCGCGGGAAATGAAGGACCGCGGGACCTTCGAGTACACCCGGGAATCGGCCGGATTCGGCGAAGTGAGCGAACTCCTCGCCGGACGCGGTATCCTGTCGGCCAAGTGACCGGCCGGCGACCCCGGCCACTGGACTATCTGGAGGAGCCATGGCGACCAAACTCGAAAAACCCCTGAAGCGCGAAATCAACCTGAATGACGCGCCGTACATGCTCACCATCTCGCCGGAAGGCTTGAAGCTCGTGCCGAAAGGCAAGCGCAACGGCCTGGAACTGACCTGGAAGGACATCCTCGCCGGGCAGGCAGGCGGTGGCGCGATGCCGGGCGGAGGCATGAACGGCTGAGGCCCGCGCAGCGGCGGGCGCCGCGTCACCAGGGATACGGCTGGCCGTCGTAGTTCAGGAACGTTCCTGAGTCCTGCGGCCCGAGTCCCGCGATCACCTTGCGCACGGCGGCGACGCTCTCGGGCGGCGACAGCTTGCCGCCCGCGCCGCCCATGTCGGTGCGCACCCAGCCCGGGTGCATCACGACGCAGCTGATGCCGCGCGGCGCCAGGTCCAGCGCCAGGCTCTTCATCACCATGTTCACGGCCGCCTTCGAGCTGCGGTAGGCGTAGGAGCCGCCGGAGCGATTGTCGGCGATCGAGCCCATGGCGCTCGTGATCGTGACGACCAGCCGGCGCTCGCTCTGCGCGACGTTGTCGAGCAGCGCCTCGACCACGCGCATTGGCCCCAGCGCATTGACGTCGAGCACCTTGAGCCAGGCCGGGTAGTCCAGGCTGCCGAGCTTCTGGCCCGGCGGGCCGCCGACGCCGGCGTTGTTCAGCAGCAGGTCGATGGCCTCGCCCGCCAGCGCGGCGGCGGCCGTCCTGACGCTGGCGGCATCCGCGACGTTCATGGCCAGGATGCGGATGCGCCCGCCGCTGCCGTCCGCGAGCTTCCGGAGTTCCCGCGCGGAATCCGGGTCGCGGCAGGCGGCGATCACCTGCCAGCCGTCGGCCGCGTACTGGCGCGCGAACTCGAGGCCGAGGCCGCGGTTGGCGCCGGTGACGAGTACGGTGGGCATCGCTATAGAATGTCGGCCGGCATCGAGAGTCCAGTATGCACACCCAGCACGACCGCGACCACGCCGGGCCGTCCCCCGGCGGCCGGCGATGAGCGGACCGCTCGACAAGGAGACGCTGCCGCTGCTGCGCGAGGCGGTGGAACGGCTCGAGCAGGGTTTCAGGGACCTGCCGCCCTGGGACGCGCCGCCTGCGGATCCGGCGGCCCTGCGCCGCGTGCTCCTGGAGACGGCCACCCGCCTGCAGGACAACTATCCGTATTTCCACCCGGCCTATGCCGGGCAGATGCTGAAGCCGCCGCACGCGATCGCGCGGCTCGCCTACTCGCTCGCGCTGTACATCAATCCCAACAACCACGCGCTCGACGGCAGCCGCGCCAGCTCGCCGATGGAGAAAGAGGCGGTCGGCGAGATTGCACGCATGTTCGGCTGGGAGACTCACCTCGGTCACCTGGCCGGCGGCGGGACGATGGCGAACCTCGAGGCGCTGTGGGTCGCGGGGCAGCTGCGTCCCGGTGAGGCGATCCTCGCCTCCAGCCAGGCGCACTACACGCATGCACGCATCAGCGGCGTGCTCAAGCTGCCGTTCGAGGCGATCGCCTGCGACGACTCGGCGCGCATGGACGTCGCCGCGCTGGAGGAGCGCCTGAAGCGTGGCGGCGTCGGCGTCGTGGTCGCGACGCTCGGCACGACGGCGACGGGATCGGTGGACCCGCTGCCGGCGATCCTGGCGCTGCGTGAGCGCCATGGATTCCGGCTGCACGCGGACTGTGCCTACGGCGGTTACTACACGCTCGCGTCGAACCTGGCGCCGCCGGCGCGTGCCGCATTCGACCGGCTGGGCGAAGCCGATTCCATCGTCATCGATCCGCACAAGCACGGGCTGCAACCCTACGGCTGCGGCTGCGTGCTGTTCCGGGATGCATCCGTCGGGCGGCTCTACAAGCACGATTCGCCGTACACGTATTTCACTTCCAGCGAGCTGCACCTCGGCGAGATCAGCCTCGAGTGTTCGCGCGCGGGCGCCTCGGCCGTCGCACTGTGGGCGACCCAGCGCCTGCTGCCGCTGGTGCGCGGCGGCGAGTTCGCCGGCATGCTCGATGCCTGCCGCGCGGCGGCACTGGAACTGCACCGGCGGCTGGCGGCGGATGCGCGGTATGCCGTCGGGCCCGGGCCGGAACTCGACATCGTCGTCTGGGCGATCCGCGCCGCGAGCCTCGCCGAGTCGTCGGCAGCGGCACGGCGCCTGTTCGCTGCCGCGGCGTCGCAGGGACTGCATCTTGCGCTGGCGGAACTGCCGGCGCGATTCTTCCATGGCCTCAGCCAGTCGCCGGATCCCGACGCGACCGTCGTCTGCCTGCGGAGCGTGCTGATGAAACCGGAGGAGCGCGAATGGCTGGACCGGCTGGCAGCGCTGCTGGAACGGTCGGCGGCGCCATAGCGATGCGCGCTGTCATCGTCCTGGCGGCCGCACTTCTGCATTCCGCGCCCGGGTTCGCGGCCGAGCACACTTCCGCGTCGCCGCAGCCGATTGCCGCGGCCGGCACCAGCAATTTCTACAAGGTGAGCGAGGCGCTGTACCGCAGCGCGCAGCCGACGGCCAAAGGCTTCAGGAGCCTCAAGGAGCTCGGCATCGTCACGGTGGTCAACCTGCGTTCGTTTCATTCCGACCGCCGGGCGATCGGCTCGACCGGGCTCGCCTACGAGCACATCTACATGAAAGCCTGGCATCCGGAGCGCAAGGAAATCGTCCGGTTCCTGCAGATCGTCACGGACCCGCGGCGAACCCCGGTCCTGGTGCACTGCCAGCACGGATCGGACCGCACCGGGGCGATGACCGCCGTGTATCGCATCGCAGTCCAGGGCTGGTCGAAGGAGGCCGCCGTCCAGGAGATGACCAGCGACAAGTTCGGCTTTCACCGCGTCTGGACCAATCTGCCGGAGTGGATTCACGACCTCGACATCGCGGCGATCCGGGCCGAGGCCGGCATCACAGGAGGCGACTGACATGCGCAACTCAATGCGGGCGATTGCGGTAGCCCTGCTGGCGGGACTCTGGTCCTTGCCGCTCGCAGCCCAGGAAGAGAACGGGACGCTGGTGTTCGACGTGAAGCCATTCACGTCCAAGGTGAAGCTCAAGGAGAAGATCGAGGAACGGCTCAAGTCCGGCGGCATCGAGTGGGGCACGGCAGAGGGCCAGCTCGTCGTGACCCTGGTCAACAAGCGGTTCATCGCGTTCGACCTGCCGCACATGACGCGCTACGGCGAGAGCAAGACGATCTCGCTGGCGCCGGGGACGTACCAGGTCAGTTGCGCCGGCTTCCTGCCGGAGGGCGGATTCAGCGTCGAGAAGGCGCTGTCGAAAGGCGCCTATTTCAATCTCGACGTGCTGAGCTTCGACGTCGTTGCGGGTGAGACGACGACCATCGAGGTCTTTCCGACCATCGAATCGGAGACGACGTTCCTGCTCAAGTTTTACACGCCGCAGCTGCTGATGAAGGTCGTAGACGACGCCGCCATCAAGCACGAGGCCGTGATCAACGACCGGACGCCCGCCTCGATCGCCTGGGACGACTACGACGGCCCGCTCAAGTTCGTGCCGAAATAGCGGCGGCCGGGAGTTGCCCTTGTATCTCGTGGTGCTGGCGCGCGCTGCCGGCAGCGAGATAGGCTGGATCCCGCGTCAGGGCCGCGCGGTCAGC
>CAYXUJ010000045.1:0-19789 GCA_964468395.1 uncultured Steroidobacteraceae bacterium | reverse complement strand
GAAAAAGGGGAATTCCGCCTCGTTCGCTTCGGAGGGGACAGTCCACCTTTTTCGCTTCGCGAAAAAGGGGACAGTCCCCTAGGCAGCGCGCGTTCCTTCGTAGTCGAGCACGCCGGCGACGGCGTGGATCACGGACGCAATGCGCACCGCCGACTGCACGGCCTCGCGGCCGACGTCATGCTGGCGCAGTATGCGCTCATGCGCGGCGACGCACTTGCCGCAGCCGTTGACCGCCGAGACCGCAAGCGACACCAGCTCGAAGTCCGCCTTGGCGATGCCCGGGTTGCCGATGACGTTCATGCGCAGCTTCGCCGGCAGGCGCGCGTACTCCTCGTCCTCCACCAGGTGCAGGAAGCGGTAGTACACGTTGTTCATGCCCATGATCGCGGCGGCGGCGCGCGCCGCCTCGAGCTCGGCGGGCTGCAGCTTCGCGGCGGCCTCGGCCTCGATCGCGTGCACCAGCGCGGGGCTGCGCGCGGCGATCGCCGAGGCCAGCGCCGTCATCCACAACTGCGCGTCGCTCAGGCCCGGCGCGCCCTGCGGCGTCAACACCGACGAGAGGTTGAGCCGCAGATCGCGGGCGTAGTCCGGGATGCGGTCCCTGATGGCATCCATGCTCAGGCCGCCTTCAGGGTGTCTTCGCCCTTCTGCCAGTTGCAGGGGCACAGCTCGTCGGTCTGCAGGCCGTCCAGCACGCGCAGCACTTCCTCCGGGCTGCGGCCGACGTTCAGGTCGGTGACGTAGACGAAGCGGATCACGCCCTGCGGGTCGACGATGTAGGTCGCACGCTGGGCGACGCCGGCGGCGGGATCGAGGATGCCGAGCGCCGTGCTGAGCTCGCGCTTGATGTCGGAGAGCATCGGGAACGGCAGCGCCTTGAGGTCCGGGTGCGACTTGCGCCAGGCCAGGTGCACGAAGTCGGAGTCCGTGCTGACGCCCAGCAGCTGCGCGTCGCGGTCAGCGAACTCGCGGTTCAGCCTGCCGAAGCCGGCGATCTCGGTCGGGCAGACGAAGGTGAAGTCCTTGGGCCAGAAGAACACGACCAGCCACTTGCCGGCATGGGTCGCGTTGTCGATTTCCTGGAATGCGTGTGCGGGGTCGTTGCTGACCACGCCGGTCAGCTGGAAGGCGGGGAACTGGTGGCCGATGCCGAGCATGATGGGTCTCCTCTGTGTCGGGGCGCAGGATGCCGGCCGGAGCGTGATTAGTACAATCGATTGATGCGATAACTCTGATAGACTGTATCTATGAACCTCCGCGACCTGCAGTACCTCGTGGCGCTGGCCGAGACCCGGCATTTCGGCCGCGCCGCCGAGCGCTGCCATGTCAGCCAGCCGACGCTGTCGGCGCAGCTCAAGAAGCTGGAGGCCTTCCTCGGCGCGCCGCTGATCGAGCGCCGGCCGCGGCGCCTGGCGCTGACGCCGGCGGGCGAGGCGGTGGTCGCGCGCGCGCGCCGCATCCTGCAGGACGCCGAGGACATCCGCACGATCGCCCGCGCGGGCCAGGATCCCCTCGCCGGCCCGCTCAAGGTCGGCCTGATCCCGACGCTCGGCCCGTACCTGCTGCCGCGGGTCGCGCCGCGCATCGTCAGGGCGCTGCCGAAGCTGCAGCTGTTGCTGCACGAGTACCAGACCGCCCCGCTCATCGAGCGCGTGCTGCAGGGCGAGCTCGACCTCGCGGTTCTGGCGCTGCCGGCCGACACGAAGGGACTGGTCACGCGCTCGCTGTTCGCCGAGGCCTTCCTGGTCGCGATGCCCGAGCGTCACCGGCTGGCGGCGCGCCGGCGCCTGCGGCCGGGCGACCTCGCCGGTGAGTCGCTGCTGCTGCTCGAGGAGGGGCATTGCCTGCGCGACCAGGCGCTCGAGGTCTGCGAGCGCGCCGGCACCGGGGAGCAGGCTTTCCGCGCCACCAGCCTGGAGACGCTGCGCCAGATGGTCGCCGCCGGCCTCGGCATCACGCTGCTGCCGCGGCTCGCGGCCGAGGGGCCGTTCGCCTCGGCGCGCGGCCTGGTCGTGCGGCCGTTCTCGCCGCCCTCCCCCTCGCGCGTGATCGGCGCCGCCTGGCGGCGCTCGACGACGCGGGGCGAGGCGATCGCGGCGGTGTGCGACGTGATCCGGAAATCCGGCTGAACGGCATCTTGCGGATTTCATTGCCGGCCCTGCGCCAGCGCCGGCCTGTGCTCCTGCGCTAATCTCCGGCGCCATGGACGGCGCCCGGTACTGGCTGGCAGCGCTCACCGCCTGCACGGCGATCGCCGCGCAGGCCGCGGGACCGTTGCCGCAGCTCAACATCCTGCCGGGGAGCCTGACCGTCTCCGGGTTCTCCGCGGGCGGCTACATGGCAACGCAGTACCAGGTCGCGTTCTCGAAGGACGTGAGCGGCGCTGCGATCCTCGCCGCCGGGCCCTGGTACTGCGCCCAGGGCCTGCTCACCCGCGCGCTCGACGAGTGCCTCGAGGGCGAGCCCGCAGGCCCGGACGTCGCCCCGCTCGTGGCGGCGCTGCGCGCCAGCGCACGCAGCGGCCTGGTGGACGATCCGTCCTGGCTCGCGCCGGACCGCATCTGGGTCTTCCATGGCGCAAAGGATGCAGTCGTCGGCCCGGCCGTGACGGACTCACTGGTGCGCTTCTATCGCTCAGTCGTGCCGCCCGAGCGCATCCGCTACGAGACGCAGATCTCTGCGGCCCACGGTTTCCCGGCCGACGGCCGCGGCGGCGACTGCGCCAGCGAGCGGCCGCCGTACATCGTCGACTGCGGCTACGACGCGGCCGGCGAGATTCTCCGCCACCTGTATGACGAGGTTTACGAGCCGGCGGGTGCCGCGGTCGCCGGCAAATTGCTCGCGTTCGACCAGAAACGGTACGGCGGCGACGCGATGCTGGCGTCGCTCGAGGACGACGGATGGCTGTTCGTGCCGGACGATTGCGCGGCCGGCAAGCCCTGCCGGCTGCATGTCGCCTTCCATGGCTGCCGCCAGGGCAGCGGTTTCGTCGGCCGGGCCTTCGTCGAAGACGCCGGCTACAACCGCTGGGCGGCGGCAAACCGCATCGTCGTGCTCTATCCCCAGGCCGCGAAGAGCCTGATCTGGCCCTTCAACCCGCAGGGCTGCTGGGACTGGTGGGGCTATTCAGGCAGCCAGTACGCGACCCGCAACGGCCTGCAGCTCGCGGCCGTGCACCGCATGCTGCGCGCTCTCCAATAAATGGGACAGACACTATTTTGGCACTGCCAAAATAGTGTCTGTCCCATTTATTGCAGGACGGCGGTGGCTTCGATTTCGACCTTGGCGCGCGGTTCGAGCAGCGCCGCGACCACGACCACCGACATCGCCGGGTAATGGCGGCCGATCAGCTCGCGGTAGCCGGCGCCGGTCGCTGCGAGCGCGGCGTTGTACTCGTCGCGGCTGGTGACGTACCAGGTGAGCCGCACGAGGTGCTCCGGCTTCGCGCCCGCCTCGGCCAGCACGGCGACGATGTTGGCCAGCGCCTGGCGCGCCTGCGCGGCGAAGTCGTCGCTGACGATGCGCTGCTCGGCGTCCCAGCCGATCTGCCCGGAGACGAACACCTGCCGGCCCTCGGCGGCGACGCCGTTCGCATAGCCGCGCGGGCGCGCCCAGCCCGCGGGCTGCAGGATCGCCCGGCTCATTTCAGCAGCTCGCGGCCGATGATCAGCCGCTGCACTTCGCTGGCGCCCTCGTAGATGCGCAGCGCCCGGATCTCGCGGTACAGCCGCTCGACCACCTCGCCCTGCACCACGCCGCGCCCGCCGAACATCTGCAGCGCGCGGTCGATCACCGCCTGCGCATTCTCGGTCGCCGCGAGCTTGGCCATCGCCGCCGCCGCGGTGAACGGCTGGCCGCGGTCGCGCAGCCACGCGGCGCGGTAGGTCAGCAGTTCCGCGGCGTCGGCCATCGTCGCCATGTCGGCGAGCGCCGCCTGCGTCAGCTGGAAGTCGGCGAGCCGGCGGCCGAACATGGCGCGCTCGCGCGCATGCGCGAGCGCCTCGTCAAGCGCCCGGCGCGCGAAGCCGCAGGCGGCGGCCGCCACCGAGGTGCGGAAGATGTCGAGCGTGCGCATCGCCAGGCGGAAGCCCTCGCCCTGCGCGCCCACCAGCCGCGCCGCCGGGATGCGGCATTCGCGGAAGGCGAGCCGCGCGAGCGGGTGCGGGGCGATCGTGTCGATGCGCTCGGCGATCGTGAAGCCGTCGTCGCCGGGCTTGACCACGAAGGCGCTGATGCCCTCGGCCGAGGCGCTGCCGTCGGGGCGGCGCACGGCCGGCGCGGTGCGCGCGAACACGCAGTAGAAATCGGCGATGCCGCCGTTGCTGATCCAGGTCTTCTCGCCGTCCAGGATCCATTGCCCGCCCTCGTGGCGCGCGGTGGTGCGCATCGCCGCGACGTCGGAGCCGGCCTCCGGCTCCGACAGCGCGAACGCGGCGATCGAGCTCCCGGCCGCGACCCGCGGCAGCCACAGGCCGCGCATCTGCGCGTCGCCCGCGATCGACACCGGCGCGCTGCCGAGCCCCTGCATCGCGAAGGCGAAATCGGCGAGCCCGTCGTGGTAGGCGAGCGTCTCGCGCAGCAGGCAGATCGAGCGCGCGTCGAAATCGGGCGCCACGCCGCCGTCGGCGGCGCGCAGGCAGTGCTTCAGGAACCCGGCCTTGCCGAGGCCCGAGACCAGCGCCCGGCAGCGCGCATCCACGGCCCCGCGCTCGGACGGATGCTGGCCGCTGGACAGCTGCTCGGCGGCCCAGGCCTGCACTTCCTCCGCGAGCTGCCGGTGCGCATCGTCGAAGAACGGCCAGTGCAGGCGGTCGTCACGCATGGCCATCAGTCGCCCTCGAATGCGGGCTTGCGCTTCTCGACGAAGGCCCGGTACGCGCGCCGGAAGTCGTTGGTCTGCATGCACACGGCCTGCGCCTTCGCCTCGGCGTCGAGCGCCTCGTCAATGCCCATGTTCCACTCCCGGTGCAGCATCTTCTTGGTCATCGCGTGGGCGAAGGTCGGGCCCGCCGCGATCTCGCCGGCCAGCCGCAGCGCCTCGCCCGCCAGCGCCTCGGGCGCCACGACCGCATTGTAGAACCCCCAGCGCTCGCCTTCCTCCGCGCTGAACGCACGCCCGGTATAGAGCAGTTCCGCCGCCCGCCCCTGCCCGACCAGCCGCGGCAGCATCGCGCAGGCGCCCATGTCGCAGCCGGCGAGGCCGACGCGCACGAACAGGAACGCGGTCCTGGCGCCGGGCGTCGCCAGGCGGATGTCGGAGGCCATCGCCAGGATGGCGCCGGCGCCGGCGCAGGTGCCGTCCACCGCCGCAATCACCGGCTGCGGGCAGGCGCGCATCGCCCGCACCAGGTCGCCGGTCATGCGCGTGAACTCGAGCAGCCCCGGCTTCTCCATCTTCGTCAGCGGGCCGATGATCTCGTGCACGTCGCCGCCCGAGCAGAAGTTGCCGCCGGCGCCGTCGATCACGACCGCGCGCACGGCAGTGTCGGTGGTCAGCGCCCGGAACAGGTCGCGCAACTCCGCGTACGACTCGAAGGTCAGCGGATTGCGCTTCTCCGGCCGGTTCAGCGTGATGCGCCCGACGCGGCCCTCGACGCGCCACAGGAAATGTCGCGCGGCATAGGCCGACGGGTTGCGGATCTCGTTGCTCATGGTTGCTGCCCTTCCAGCGAGCGGACGTGCGTCTTCAATCGTGCCAGCAGCGCCGCCATCGCCGCCATCTCGCGCGCGGTCAGCGGCGCGAAGGCCTCGACCACCCAGCGCTCGTGCTCGGCCGCCATCGCCGCGAAAGCACGGCGGCCCGCGCGCGTCAGGCGCACCAGCCACGCGCGGCGGTCGTCCGGGTCCGCCACGCGCTCGACCAGTCCCTCGCGCGCCAGCCCGTCGGTGATGCCGGTGACGTTGCCGCCGGTCACCATCATGCGCTTCGACAGCTCGTTCATGCGCAGCCCCGCCGGCGCGCGCTCGAGCTGCGCCATCAGGTCGAAGCGCGGCAGCGTCGTGCCATAGCGCTCCTGCAGCAGCCGCCGCGTGCGCGTCTCGACCAGGCGCTGGGTCGCGAGCATGCGCAGCCACAGCCGGATCGCGCCGTGGTCGTCGCGGACCGCGCGGGTCTCGGCATCCATGGCGCGGACGGCCGTCACGTGACCTCGCCGCCCGCGACCGCGATCGCCTGGCCGGTGACGCTCTCGCTGCCCGGCCGGCACAGCCACAGCACGGCGTTGGCGACCTCGGCCGGCGTCACCAGCCGCTGCTGCGGGTTGAACGACACCAGCGTCTCGCGCGCCTCGGCCTCGCTGCGCGCGGTCTTCTCGCTGATGTTGCGGATCGCGTCCTGCACGACGCCGGTGTCGGTGTAGCCCGGGCAGACGGCGTTGACGGTGATGCCGGTCTTCGCGACCTCGAGCGCCAGCGCGCGCGTCAGGCCGATGACGCCGTGCTTGGCCGCGCAGTAGGCCGTGCAGTAGGCGTAGCCGCGCAGGCCGGCGGTGCTCGAAACGTTGACGATGCGGCCCCAGCCGGCCGCCAGCATCGCCGTGATCGCGGCGCGCGTGCAGTGGAAGGTGCCCGCCAGGTTGACGTCGACGACCTCGCGCCAGAACGCCGCGTCGCTCTTCGCCAGCGCCCGGCTCGCCGGGCGGCCGGCGTTGTTGACCAGGATCGACACCTCCCCGGCCGCGTCGCGCGCCTCGGCGAAGGCGCGCGCGACCTGCTGCGGGTCGGTGACGTCCGCGGTCACGGTGACCGTGCTGCCCGGCATGCCGATCGCGGTCTCGTCGAGTTGCGCCGCCGTGCGCGCGAGCAGCGTCACGCGCGCGCCGTCGGCGGCGAGCGCCCGCGCGATCACGGCGCCGATGCCGCGGCCGGCGCCGGTGACCAGCGCGTGCCGCCCTGCCAATGGCCCGCTCATGCCGCCCTCCTCATACCGGCCCGGCGGCCTGCGCCGCGCGCTCGAGGTTGCGCTCCAGCTGGCGCCGCGCCGATTCGTACTGCTTCGGCCACCACTGCTCCCGCCAATGCTGCTCCGCCGCCGCGCGCAGCGTCCAGGCGGGATCGGCGAGGTGCGGGCGCGCCAGCGCGCAGAGGTCGGCGCGGCCGGAGGCGATGATCGAGTTCGCGTGGTCCGCCTCGTAGATGTTGCCGACGGCAATGGTCGGGATGCCGACCACGTTGCGCACCAGGTCGGAGAACGGCGTCTGCCACATGCGCCCGTACACCGGTTTCTGCCAGGGCACGGTCTGGCCGCTCGACAGGTCTAGCAGGTCGGCGCCGCCGGACTTCATGGCGCGCGCGATCTCGATGAGCTCCGGCTCGGTCAACCCGCCGGGCGCCCAGTCGGCCGACGACAACCGCACCGACAGCGGCCGGTCCTGCGGCCAGGCCGCGCGCACGGCGGCCAGCATCTCGAGCGGGAAACGCAGGCGGTTCTCGACTGCGCCGCCGTACTGGTCCTGGCGCCGGTTGGTGAGCGGCGACAGGAAGCTCGCCAGCAGGTAGCCGTGCGCCATGTGCAGTTCGAGCATGTCGAAGCCGGCGTCGGCGGCGTAGCGCGTGCTGGCGACGAACTGCGCAATCACTGCATCCATGTCGGCGCGCGTCATCTCGCGCGGCGGCGCGCTGATGCCGTCGAGGTACGGCAGCGGCGACGGCGCGATCGTCTCCCAGTTGCCGGCCGGCAGCGGGTGGTCGTCCTTTTCCCAGCCGAGCTGGGTCGAGCCCTTGCGGCCCGAGTGCCCGAGCTGGATGCAGATTTTCGCGGGGCTGTGGCCGTGCACGAATCCGACGATGCGCTGCCAGGCGTCGCGCTGCGCCTCGTTCCACAGACCGGTGCAGCCGGGCGAGATGCGCGCCTGCGGCGAGGGGCAGGTCATCTCGGTGAACACCAGGCCGGCGCCGCCGGTGGCGCGGGCGCCGAGGTGGACCAGGTGCCAGTCGTTCGGCAGGCCATCGAGCGCGGAGTACTGCGCCATCGGCGAGACGACGATGCGGTTCTCCAGCCTCATGCCGCGCGACTCGAAGGGCAGGAACATCGGCGGCCGCGGGCTGGCGCCGCCGGCGCGGGCCGCGAGCTTCGCCTCGACACCGGCCACGAACGCCGGGTCGCGCAGCTTCAGGTTGGCGTGGCCGATGCGCTGGCTGCCGGTCAGCAGGCTGTAGGTGAACTGCCACGGCTCCAGGCGCGTGTAGCGCGCCACGCTCTCGAACCAGCGCATGCGGTTGCGCGCCGCGCTTTGCAGCCTGAGCGCCTCGGTCTCGCGCTCTTCCTGGTAGGCGGCGAGCGCCGCCGGCACGTCCGTGCTTCCGGCGGTGCGAGCGACCAGGGCGATCGCGTCCTCCATCGCCAGCTTGGTGCCGGAACCGATCGAGAAATGCGCCGTGTGCGCGGCGTCGCCGATCAGCACGCGCTTGCCGTGGTGCCAGCGCCGGCACAGCACGCGCTGGAAGTTGAGCCAGGCCGAGCCGCGCAGGTGCGCGGCATTGCTCATCAGCCGGTGGCCGTCGAGGTATTTCGCGAACAGCGCCTCGCAGAACGCGATCGACTGCGCGTGATCGGCGTGGTCGAGGCCGTGCGCGCGCCAGGTCTCCTCGCGCGTCTCGACGATCACGGTCGAGAGCGTGCGGCTGAACTGGTAGGCGTGGACCTGGAACCAGCCGTGCTCCGTCTCCTCGAAGGCGAAGGTGAAGGCCGGGAACGGCTTCGTCGTGCCGAGCCAGATGTAGCGGCACTCGCGGGTGTCGAGGTCCGGCTGGAACACCGCCTCGTGGCGCCGGCGCGTGCGGCTGTTGACGCCGTCGGCGGCGACGATCAGGTCGGCGTCGGCGAAGGCCGCGTCGTCCTCGACCTCGTGCTGGAACGCGTGCCGCACGCCGAGCGCGGCGCCCCGCTCCTGCAGGATCTGCAGCAGCCGCTTGCGCTCGATGCCGCAGAAGCCGTGGCCGCCGGTGGTCGTCACCGTGCCGCGGTAGTGGACGTCGATGTCGTCCCAGTGGTGGAAGTCGCCGGTGATCGCCGCGTGGGTGGGCTGGTCGGCGGCCTCGAAGCCCTCCATCGTGCGGTCGGAGAACACCACGCCCCAGCCGAAGGTATCGTCCGGGCGGTTGCGCTCGTAGACCTCGACCTGGGCCCGCGGCAGGGCCTTGCGGAACAGGATTGCGGCGTACAGGCCGGCGGGGCCGCCGCCGAGGCAGACGATGCGGTTCATGGCTGCATCATTAGAGACGTCAATAATTTAACTGTCAACTATTTGACGGGAAGTGCGCGGTGAGTCACAGGAAGAGGGGACAGTCCGCCTTTCCAGGGGCGCCGGGCGCCCCTGGAAAGGGGACAGTCCCCGCCTTCGCGTCACTGTCTCAGCGACTTGCGCTGCAGCTTGCCGGTGGCGGTCTTGGGCAGGGACTCGAGGTACTCGATCACCCGCGGGTACTTGTAGGGCGCGATGCGGCCCTTGACGAAGTCCTGCAGCTCGCGGGTCAGCGCGGCGTCCCCTGCCCGCCCGGGGGCCAGCACGATGCAGGCCTTCACGACCGTGCCGCGCTCCGGATCCGGAGCGCCGATCACCGCGCACTCGCGCACGGCCGGGTGGGCGAGCAACGCCCACTCGACCTCGGGACCGGCGATGTTGTAGCCGGCCGAGACGATCATGTCGTCGGCGCGCGCGACGAACCAGAAGTAGCCGTCCTCGTCCACGCGATAGATGTCGCCGGTGACGTTCCAGCCGCCCTGCACGTAGTCGCGCTGGCGCTCGTCGTCGAGGTAGCGGCAACCGGTCGGGCCGGTGACCGCGAGCCGGCCGGTGCTGCCCGGCGGCAGCGGCTTGCCCTGCTCGTCCAGGACGCAGGCCGTGTAGCCGGGCAGCGGCTTGCCGGTCGCGCCGGGGCGGATCGCGTCGCCGCTCGCGGAGATGAAGATGTGGATCATCTCGGTGGCGCCGATGCCGTCGATGATGCGGATGCCGGTCTTCTCGTGCCAGGCGTCCGACACCGCCTTCGGCAGGAACTCGCCGGCCGACACGCAGCGCTGCAGGGACGAGAGGTCGCGCCCGGCGAGCTCGGCGGTGAGCGCGCGATAGGCGAAGGGCGCGGTGAACAGGCAGGTCACGCGATGCCGCTCGATCGCAGCCAGGATCGCCGCCGGCGCCGGGGCCTCGATCGGCACGGTCGCCGCGCGGAAGCGCAGCGGGAAGACCAGCAGCGCGCCGAGGCCGAAGGTGAAGCCGAGCGGCGGGCTGCCCGCATAGACGTCGCCGGGCGCGGTGCCGAGCAGGTGGCGCCCGACCACGTCCGCCATCGCCAGCACGTCGCGATGGAAATGGGCGCAGGCCTTCGGCTTGCCGGTGGTGCCGGACGTGAACGCCAGCAGGCACACGTCGTCGGCCGCGGTGTTCGCGTTGGTGAATTCGTCCGCCGCCCTCTCCATGCGGCCCTCGAGGTCGCCGTCGCCCCAGGCGACGATCGTGCCGACGCCGCCCTGCGCCGCGACCTGGCGCAGCTCCATCAGCAGCCGGTGGTCGCACAGCGCGATCGAGGGGCGCGCCTTGGCGATGATCGCCGACAGTTCCGGCGCGCGCAGCATCGGCATCGTCGTCACCGCAATCGCGCCCGCCTTCATCACCGCGAGCCAGGCGGCGTACAGCATCGTGCCGTTGTAGCCGCGCAGCAGTACGCGGTTGCCGGGCACGACGCCGGCGTCCATCAGCACGTTGGCGATGCGGTTGGCCTGCGCCAGCAACTCGGCGTAGCTGACCGGGCCCGCGTCGGTCAGGAGCGCCGGCCGGTCGCCGTGACCCTCGGGCAGGGCGTCGTCGAGCAGCACGGTCGCGCAATTGACCCGCGCCGGGTAGCGCAGCTCCGGCAGGTCGAAGTGCAGCCGCGGCCACTGGTCCTGCGGCGGCAGCCGGTCCCGGGCGAAGCTGTCCATCCGGTGATTGTAATGACGCCCGCCAAAAAGGGGACGCACCCCTTTTGCCTTCGCTTCTTCGCGAAAGGGGTGCGTCCCCTTTTGCATGCGCGCCGGTAGAATCGGGCGATGGCGGCTTTCCTCGAGACCGAGCAGGAGCTGGCGCGACTGGCGCGGCGCGCGGCGGGCATGCGCGGCGGCCCGCGCGCGCTGATCCTGCCCGGCATCATGGGTTCGACCATCGGCCGGCTGCGCAAGAACGGCGGCGAGGACATCACCTGGTTCGATCCGCTGGAAATCGCGCAGGGCCAGCTGGTCAAGCTCGCCCTGCCCGGCGGCAGCCGCTACTGGGCGCTCGGCGTGCTGCGCTTCGCCTACGAACGGCTGCGGCTCGTGCTGCGCATCGCCGGCTTCGACGCCGCGTTTCATCCCTACGACTGGCGCCGCGATCTCGCCTGGAACGGCCGCGAGCTGGCGGACCGCCTGCTGCGCGAGCGGCGCCAGGACGTCGTGCTGGTCGGCCACAGCATGGGCGGCCTCGTCGCCCGCGCTGCGCTCGCGCACAAGGGCGCCGAGCGCGTCGCGCGCGTGATCCAGTTAGGCACGCCCAATCGCGGGGCTTTCGCCGCCGTGCAGGCGCTGCGCGGCACCTACCCGCTGGTGCGCCGCCTCGCGCTGCTCGACCTGAAGCACGACGCCGAGGAACTCGCGCGCAAGGTGCTGACGACGTTCCCGGGCCTCTGCGCGCTGCTGCCGGCCGCCGATGCCTGCAAGGACTTCGACCCGTTCAACGGCGCGCACTGGCCCGAGGGGCCGAAGCCGGCCTCCGCCCTGCTCGCCGCCGCCGACGCGGCGCACGACGCGCTGCCGCCGCCGGACGAGCGCTTCGCGCTGATCGCCGGGTTCGGCCAGGACACGACCCTCGGCCTGCGGCGCCGCAACCGCAAGCTCGAGTTCGGCCGCGGCCCGGCCGGCGACGGCACCGTCCCGCTCGCGCTCGCGCACTGGCCCGGCCTGCCGACCTGGTACGTCGAGGAGAGCCATGGCTCGCTGCCGGGCAATGCCGACGTCGGCCGCGCGGTGGTGGACCTCGCGCGCGGCGAGACCACGAACGCGCTGCCGCACGTCCTGCCGCGCCGCCGCGGCGCGCCGACGCTGTGGCAGACGGACCTGCGCGCGCCGCCGGAGCCGAAGATCGACTGGAACGACCTGTCCGAGCGCGAGCAGCGCGAGTTCCTGCGCGAGTTCGTCGGCGTCGCGCAGCCGGCCGCGGCCGCCAAGCCCGACGCCGGGCGCGGCGCGCCGCCGAAGCCGGTCGAGCTCGCCTTCGTCGAGGGCGACGTGACCCAGAGCAGCGCCGCCGCGATCGTGCTCGGCGCCTTTGCCAACGTCGAGCCGGCCGGCGCCGCCCAGGCCATCGACCGCATCCTGCACGGCGCGATCAGCGACCTGGCGCGGCGGCGCGCGATCGGCGCCGCGGCCGGCGAGGTGTTCGTGCTGCCGGTCGGCCGCCGCGGCCTCGCCGCGCGGCTGGTGGTCTTCGCCGGTCTCGGCGACTTCGCCCGCTACGGCCCCGAGGTGCAGCGCCTCGCCGCCGCCAACGTCACGCGCACGCTCGCGCTGTCCGGGGTGGACGACTTCGCGATGGTGCTGTGGGGCACGGCCTCCGGTGCCCTGCCGACCGACGCGGCGCGGGCGCAGATCGAGGGCGTGCTGACGGCACTCGGCGACCTGGCGCCGCAGCTGCGGCTGCGCCGCATCGCGATCATCTCGCGCAACGCGCGGCGGCTGCGGGCCGCGCGGCGCGTGGCCGAGGACCTGCTGCGCGTGCATCCGTCGGCGCCGCTGATGCGATTGCAGCCGGAGAAGAAGGCCGCGCGCAAGGCCGCGCGCGCGGAGAAAGCCGCGGCCACGCCGCTCGCCTGGCTGTTCGTGCAGGAGTCCGCCGGGCAGATGCGCGCCGCGGTCCTCGGGCCGGCGCCGAAGGCCACCGCACTGGTCGCCACGCGCCGGCTCGACCTGCGTGCGCTGGAGCGCGAGCACGCGCGGCTCGTGCCCGGCATGTCGATCGCCGAGCTCGACGATTTCGGCGAGCGGCTGGCCGAGTTGCTGCTGCCGGAAGAAGTGATGGAGGCCCTGCCCTCGCTGAAGCCCGCGCCGCTGGTGGTCGTCCACGACAGCGCCAGCGCGCACTGGCCCTGGGAGGCGCTGCGCATCGGCGGCTGGTCGCCGGCCGCGGCGAAAGGGCTCAGCCGGCGCTACGCCGCCGAGGGCATGTCGGTCGCCAAGTGGCGCGAGCAGCGCCGGCGCGAGCGCGAGTTCAACGTGCTGCTGGTGGTCAATCCGACCGGCGACCTGCCGGGCGCGGTCGAGGAAGGCGAGCGGGTCGCGCGCATGCTGGCGCAGCTGCCCGGCGCCGGCATCACCGCCATCCGCGGCGGCGACGCGACCCGCGCGCGGCTGCTCGCCGAGTTCCGCTCCGGCGACTACGACGCGATCCATTTCGCCGGCCATGCGTACTTCGACGCCGCTGCGCCCGCGTCGAGCGGCATCCTGTGCGCCGGCGGCCGCGTGCTGTCCGGCGCCGACCTGGCGGCGATGGAGTCGGTTCCGGCGCTGGTGTTCTTCAATGCCTGCGAATCCGGGCGCCTGCGCAACGCGGTCAAGCCGCTGCGCCAGCTCGACCGCAGCGTCGGCTTCGCCGAGGCCTTCCTGCGCGGCGGCGTCGCCAACTTCATCGGCACCTGGTGGCCGGTGTCGGACACCGCGGCGACTGCCTTCGCGACCACGCTCTATCGCGACCTGGCGAAGGGGCGCACGATCGGCGCGGCGCTCAATGCCGCGCGCGGCGCGGTGCGCGGGCTGCCGTCCGCGGACTGGGCCAACTACCTGCACTACGGCAGCTTCGATTTCGCACTGAAAGCCGGCCGCTGAGGAAACGCCCATGGCCCGCATCGCCAGCCTGCACATCTACCCGGTCAAGTCCTGCCGCGGCATCGACCTCGCCGAGGCGCGGATGACGCCGCTCGGCCTCGAGTGGGACCGGCGCTGGATGATCGTGCACCCGGACGGGCGCTTCATCACCCAGCGCGAGCACCCGCGGCTCGCGACCGTCACGGTGGCGATCGCGCACGGCATGCTCACGCTCTCGACCGCGGGGGCCGCGCCGCTTCGCGTCGCCGCCGACCACGGCGGCGACCGGCGCTCGGTGACGATCTGGGGCGACGACTGCACCGGCATCGATGCCGGCGACGAGGCTGCCGCCTGGCTCTCCGCGCTGCTCGGCGAGCCGCTGCGCCTCGTGCGCATCGACGAGGCGGCGCCGCGCCGCGCCAACCCGAAGTACGTCGGCCCGGACCCGCAGCCGGTCGCCTTCACCGACGGCTACCCGGTGCTCATGATCTCGAACGAATCGCTCGCCGAGCTCAACCGGCGCCTGCCGGAGCCGATCCCGATGGCGCGCTTCCGGCCGAACATCGTGATCGAGGGCGTGGCCGCGCACGCCGAGGATGCCATGGCCCTGTTCCGTTTCGGCCCGGTCGTGCTGCGCGGCGTCAAGCACTGCACGCGCTGCTCGGTGACCATCACCGACCAGCAGACCGGCGCCCACGACCCGCACCAGCAGCCGCTGCGCGCGCTCGGCAAGTACCGGCACGACTACGCGCTCAAGGGCGTCACCTTCGGCCAGAACTGCCGGCTCCAGGCCGGCGCCGGCGAGCGGCTTGCCGTCGGCACGCCGCTCGCCATTGAGCCCTACCAGGTGTAGCGCACGCGGTAGGTCACGATCGCCTCGCCGCCGGCCGCGACCTTGACCGGGAACTCGATGGTGCGCGCGTCCTTCTTCTCGTAGGGCGCGGACTGCGCGAGCAGCTGCCACTTGCTCCAGCGGTACAGGTTCTCGCGCACGACCACCTCGACCGCCTGCTCCTTGTGGTTGCGGACCTTGATCTCGAACGCCTCCTCCATGACGCGGCCCTTGGTGTTGACGACGAAGTCCGTCTGGCGGCGCTCGCCGACCACGTCGAAGGCGGTGCCGAGCTTCACGCGCACGTCCTCGTCCTTCGGCGTGTGGTCGATCCGGTCCTCGCCGATGAACTCGAGGCTGCCGTCGGCCTTGTCCTGCTGCGACACGCGGATGCGCCCGGCCGGCAGCGGCATGCCCATGCCGGAAGCCTTGTCGTTCCTGAACTTGAGCCACACGTCCACCTTGGTGTTCGAGGTGGGGCCGAATTCCCGGTCGAGCATCGGCCCGCCGTACCAGCCGCCGAAGTCGGCGCCGTAGTAGACGAGCTGTTTCTTCGCCGGCACGCGCGCCGCGGCCTCGAACAGCTCGATCTGCTTGGTCGAGTTGTTCGGGATCGTCGCCGGCCGGCCGAGGGTGTAGAGGTGGTACTCGAAGAACGACTTCTCCTCGAAGCCGGCGGGGGCGGCATCGGCCATCGCTGCCATCTCGTACACGCGGCCGCGCATCGCCTTCGCCTCCGGCTGCACGCGATTGACGTCGCCCGCAATCAGCTTGAGCTTCGCGTCGCCATAGGTCGCGCCCGACTGGTTCAGCAGGCTGACCCAGGCGCCGACGTCCACGAAGCCGGAGTTCGCGTCCGCGCCCTCGGTGAAGACCAGGTTGTAGTCCGCCCACCAGGTGATGCCGCCGGTCTGGTAGGAGATGCGCGCGCGCTGGGTGCCGCCGCGCGCCGAGTGCACGTCCCATTCCAGGGTCGGCCGCGTGATCAGCCCGCCCGGCAGCTCGCCGAATCGCACGCCGCTCCAGTCGCGCAGCGCATGGATCTGCCCGTCGGCGCCGCGCAGCACCAGCCCGTCGTTGGACGACAGCAATGTGCCGTCGATCACCTTCATGCCGTCGCCCTGGCGCTGCTCGACGCTGACCGGCCGGTCGACGTACTTCGACAGCAGCTTGTCCTGGCTCACCAGGTCGAACTGGAAGTTCTGTTCCAGCACCTTGGTGCCGGAAGCGTCGTTCAGCGACAGGAACTGGACCGTGGTCGGGTCCAGCAGCGCGGCGACGTCGGTGAGCCGGATCATGCCGCGCCCACGGGCGAAATCGAGGTCGCGGTCCAGGCGCACCAGCGCGAAGCCCGGCAGCTGGTTCGCCATCGGCGACCCCATGCCCGGCAATGGGCGGTACCATTCGGCCGGGATCCCGCCCGGCTGCGCCGAGCTGTAGACCGTCAGCGAGACCTGCGGCTCGGCCGCGGCGGCGTTGAGCGCCAGCAGGACGCCGGCCGCCAGCAGGCCGGAACGGGAAAAATGCGAACTCATGACAGGCCCTCCTTGGGCGGGGTGTGCATAGAATAAACGGCGCAGGCCGTGGAGTCGGGTCAATGCAGACGAACTATCCGCCGTGGTTGGAGACGATCCGGCAGCCGAAGTTTCTGGCCGGCGCCGCCGGCCTCCTGCTGGCGCTGGTGCTGGCGCTGGTCTGGGTGGTCTGGCGCTGGGGCATGGCCGAGGACCGCCATGCGATGCTGCAGGAGCAGGCCGCCCAGGGCTTCCTGCAGGCGCCCTCGTCCACCCGCAACCTGCGCCTCGACCCGCGCGGCGCAGCCCGCAGCGCCAGCATCGACGGCGGCGGGTTCCCGCAGCGGCTCGACATCTACCTCGCCGCGCGCACCGACCTCTACGACCGCTTCCGCGTCAGCCTGCTGCGCGCCG
Source organism: uncultured Steroidobacteraceae bacterium (assembly GCA_964468395.1). Lineage (GTDB taxonomy): Bacteria > Pseudomonadota > Gammaproteobacteria > Steroidobacterales > Steroidobacteraceae > SCUD01. The sequence goes on along the minus strand of CAYXUJ010000045.1, from coordinate 3,219 downwards.
ACGGCATCCTGCTGCTGCACGCCGACCGCCTGACACGCGATTCCAACAACGACCTGCGGCTGTCGGTCAACTCCTCGGTGCTGCCGAACGGCCAGTACCTGCTGCGCATCGACGGCTACCCGCGTCGCGGCGAGCCGGAACGGTTCGCGGAGGCGAAGTTGCAGGTGACGGGGCGGTAAGCATTGCGAATCAATTGAACCTAGGACGGCGTCATCCGAAACGGGGCCAGGCCAGATATCCGCTGTGTAGATTGTCCGTCCAACCGATTGTGCTTACGGCTATTCGTCAGGCTCCACTCGACCCCTGACTAGCTCGAATTCATCTTCGCGTAACCAATTGAACACCGTTTCATAGTCCTTGGCTGTGAAAACGCTTCTGCGGTTTTCCTGTGGATCAAAAACGTTGATGTCTGCTCCGTCGTCCTGCACGAGCAGCAAATAAGGTGGCGTTTGTCCGAAATCGGCCCAAACTTCAAACCAAGTGCTCATGGCATTGCGGGTCCCGACTTTTACGTTCAACAACCACAGACAGCGCGACAGGCGATCGAGGTGCGTCAATGCATCGACCCCACTTGCACCTCTGCAAAATCATCGAAAGAACTTATGCGGACCCTTCGATCGGAGACGCCGGCGAGCGCCATTACGACAACAAAGCTGCGCAGCTCAGGAATGGCTGACAAAGGAGCCCAGCTTGGAATCTCGTCGTTCACAACGTGAGATCGCAGTTTTTCCCAAGCTGCGCCTCGTATCTCGAACGTGAAGACATCACCGCTCGTGATTGCTTTGCGAGCGGCGACGGGAAAGTCTTCGCTGTCGTATGTCAGCCTCATCCTCATCTACGGCAGTCGTGTCATAACTTCAAAGAATGCCATGTCGATCGCCGACGCGAATCCCTCGATCTCAGCTTGCGTAGGTATCCGCCCTCTCAAGTTACCTCTCCACTGATTCCATGCCGCTGTTATAAGCCAGTGCTCACGGGCAGGCACACCGATGAGATTTGCCAATCGGTTCGGATCAACTTTTGGAGTCAGGTGCGCCCATTCGAGTGGGATTCGATGATGAACTTCTAGCCCCATCTCGGCCGCCGATCTTCCCATCCGTGCGCGCCAAATATCCGTGCGAAGTAATGTTCGATTGAACTGATCACGTTTCCGAAAGTGCCTTGCGCCTAACGCCCTGCGATCGGAGCATCTACGGCGACGCTGCTCGATACCGACCAAATGCCCTCCGACCGCTGTTCCCCTTGCGGCATCACGTCAAGTCACGATTCGGATCCATTTCCTCGAGACCAAGTTCGTTCAAACTGAGCCCGAACGCTGGTGCTTGCTGCTGCATTAGCGAGATTGCGCGATGGAATCCTGTCAAATAGCCCGCATCAAAGTTTCCTGCTTCAGTATTACGAGTCCGATCCGCTTGCCGTTTTGCCTCTCGAGCGAAACCTAGCAGCAGCTCGTTCGTTGCAAGCAAGTAGTTCCGGAGATCCTTTTCCCCGCTCATTTGAGAGTGCCTCCTAAAATAGCCTCGGCTATGTCTCTGTAGGCTTCCGCGCGAGCTATGTCGGTTCTCCAATGATGGATGAGACTTTGCTGATGCTGTGGACTGAGTTGATTCCAGTTCGGCACATGTGCCTGCGGGTTCTTGAGAAAACCTTGATGCTTCGCAATATTTTCCGTGAATGACTGGATGGAACTCCGCAACTGTTGCGGCGTCATGTTCATAGCTTGTTCAACTTGTTTGGGATAACGCGCCCGAGCCGCCAGTGCCCGCTCTGCAACAGTCGTGGCTCCTCTTGCGGCAATCCACCGCCCGCCGAGACGTGCCATCAAGGCTTCCGGGCCTGCCAACGCACTAGCAAGGGTCACTACTGCAATCACAGTCTCGCCATTGGTCACCGTCACAGTCTGTCGCGGATAGCCAAATCGGTACTGCAGGTATGTGTTCTCGACGATCTCTTCCGTATTCCACCAATTGGCGACTGCGTTCGTCAGAGAGTCTACGTTAGGTAGCAACCCACCGACCGTGCCGTCAACAGTCGGCATCACCTGCCCCAGCTCCGCCCGGTAGTCTCGCGGCAGAAAGATGGCGTCCGAATTCGCGATATAGGCATGCGCCATGCTGGGAAACCGCCGCTCACTCGGCTCGTCCGGACGCGGATCCCAGAACGGCGGCTCCGGCTCGAACGGATTGACCGGCGGATCGTTGCGGTGACAATTGATGTCGGTGACATCGCAATGATCAAACCCGCTCGGATCGACGAACGTCAGCGGGTTGTTCCACACGTACGAGTAGCCGTTCGGCGACTGGCCGTTCCCCACATGCACGATCGGATCGACCCCCAGGAAGCGCCCCGCCAGCGGATCGTACACCCGCCCGTTCATGTGAATCAGCCCGACCGCATCCAGGTGCTCGTGGCCGGTGAAGCCATGACGGATCGTGTCGGCGATCTTGTCCAGGTCGGCCGCGCTCACCGGCCCGTCCCAGTCGCTGCCGTCGCGGCGCTCGCCATAGGCGCCGAACGAGGGCCGCACCGCCACCCCGCCGGAACTGTTCGTGAACAGTTCCGGCGAGCCCAGGTGATCCGTATGCACGTACACCGTGTCCGAGGCCGGCGTGCCGCCGCTGCGGCGCGTGTGGATCGCCGCCACCCTCTGGCCGCCTGCGATCAGGTGCCGGTACTCCACCAGGCCGCCGCGCGTGACCTTCTCCACCAGCCCCGCCACGTAGATCGTGGTCTCGGTCCCTTCCGCGCTCTGCGCCACCTGCTTGTAGCGGTTCCGGTAGGCGCCGTAGGAAATTGCACTGGAGTTGCTGCCGGAATTGATGAGGGTCGGCAGGTTGTAGCTCGAATAACTGATGGTCGAGCCGCCGCGCTTGACCATGTTGCCGTTGGCATCGTAGTTCTCAATAAGCATACTGTCACGAGCCGCTCAAAAGTCGCACCTCCAAAGCGAAAAATTTCTGCTGGACGCCGACCGCTAGAATCCAGGCATGCCACGGACACTGTCTGCGCTCTCTCCTTTCCTCGCCTGGCCGCCGTTCGTCGCCGCCCCAGCGGCGGCGCTCGCCGATGTCGTGCGCGGCCTCGAGGCCTCCGACCGCTGGAGCGCGGACGAGCTGTCAGAAGGCACACGCGCGCAGCTCACGTTGCTGCTCGAGTGGACGGCTGCCAACGTCCCCTACTACGCCCGCGACGGCGCGCTGAAGGCGGCCCTCAAGGTCC
>CAYXUJ010000044.1:0-19854 GCA_964468395.1 uncultured Steroidobacteraceae bacterium | reverse complement strand
GGAGTTTCCGAACCTGCTGGCGTTCCAGAAGCGCGTCGGCAGCCGCAAGGCAGTCATCGAGGCGCTGCGCGACGAGGGCCTGGTCAGGGAAGCGAAAGTCGCCTGAGACGCCGGGGGCCGGGCGCCATTCCGGTGGCGCCCGGCCTCTTCATTGCCGATTCTTGCCGGCCTGTTTGGCCAGGGCAGCATCGAGCATCTCGATCAACTCCGCGCGGTCATAGCTGAATTTCTGGTCATGGTTCTGCTCGACCATGCGCTCGATGGCGCGGTTGATGGTCCAGTACGCCTGCTCCTGAGTGGGCACGACCAGGTAGCGGGGCTTGGGGTGGTCGTCGAACAGGGACCTCATCACCGCCTGCGCGACTTCCGTCGGGTCGCCGTGATCCTTCTCGAAGCGGTTCAGCCAGTTGATGCCTTCATTGATCTGCTTTTCGAACTGGGAGTCCGCGACCGGCTGATCCTGTTGCTGCAACCGTTCGAGGGCGGTCTTGCCAATGTTCGACCGGTAGGCCCCTGGCTGAATCAGCATGACTTTCACGTCGAACTGCAGCATTTCATCCGCCAGCGCATCGGCATAGGCTTCCATGGCGTGCTTGGTCATCGAGTAGGGGCCCCAGGTAGCGTCCGACAGGGTGCCGGATATCGAGCCAATGACGCTGATGCGGCCCTTTGACTCGATGATCAGCGGCGCGAATGCCTTGGTGACGCGGTAGACGCCATAGATGTTGGCATTCATCTGGTAGTGGAAAGTTTCCTCGTCGACTTCGATCAATGGAGCCAGCACCGCCACGCCCGCGTTGTTGACCAGGCCGTACAATCCGCGGCCCGCCTCGCGGATCATCTTCACGGCGGCGTCGATCTGGTCCTGCTGGTTGACGTCCAGCCGGACGGCCTGGATGTTTTCGATGGCGTCGAGTTCCGCCAGGTCCGCATCTTTCCGCGCGCCTGCATACACGAAGTAACCCTCGGCGGCCAAGGCTTCCGCCGTCGCACGGCCGAGGCCGGAACTGGCGCCGGTGACCAGCACGGCCTTTTGCGGCGCCGTGGTTTCGGCCTGTGCGCTGGGCTGCAGGAACAGGCTGGCACACGCCACCAGCAGGGTGGTCAGGGTACGGGTCATGCGGTTCTCCTCAGGGTGTGACGGGCTCGAGCTCGATGGCCTGGATGCCGGGCGGGACGGTTGGGGCGAGCAGCACGCTGCCCCTGATGCGACCGTGGGCGCAGCGCCAGGTGAACTCGCCGGCCAGCGCATGCGCCGCCGACAGCGGCGCGCCCGTGTCGCAGTCGCCGACCTGCCGCCGCAACTCCGCCAGGTCCCGCTGCCATCCGGCCGCATCGCGGTCCATCAGGAAATTCACGGCGAGCTGGTCGCCGGCGGCGGCAACGTCGCCCGCGGCATAAATAGCGCCGACCGCGCGATAGGCGCCCGCCAGATCCTCGGTGACCGGGACCTCGCGGTCTTTGAAGAAGCCTGCGTCGTTGAGCGCGATCGCTGCGTCCCAGACGGCGCGGCTCGGGCCGGCATAAGTGCGGTTCGCGAGCGCGAAGATCGCGACACCGCGGTCGGGCAGCAACAGCACGTTCGAGCCGTAGCCCGGGTAACCGCCGCTGTGCGTCAGCACGAGCCCCAGGTCGCAATCGAGGATCACGTGCATGCCCATGCCGTAATTGGCCGCGAGCTTGCAAGCGGCGGCGCCGGTCTTGCCCGGGCGCTGCAGCGTGCGCGGGAAGTTGGATCCTTGCGCCAGTTCGCGCACGGTGGCGCGCCGGACGGGCCCCGTGTCGATGCCGTCGCGCGCCGGCCAGGCAGAGAGCAGAAACGCGAGCCACTTCGCGTAGTCGTTGGCGCTGGTCTGCAGGCCGCCCATCGCGCCGAAAGCGCCGTGCGCCAGCGGCGGCTCCGGCTTCCAGGCGTCGTCCTCCCAGCGATAACCGAGCGCGCGGCGGCCGGCCGGCGAGTTGTCGATGTCGAAGCCGGTGGAGTCCATGCCGAGCGGACGCAGGATCAGGCGGCCGATGGTGTCGGCATAGGGGCTGCCCGACACGTTCGTGATGATGCGCCCGAGCAGCGCGTAGCCGAGGTTCGAGTATTCCATCCGCAGGCCGGGCGCGCGCGCGAACGGCACGCCCGTGCGCAGCAGGCGCGTGAACTCGGCCTCCGGCAGCGGGGTCTGCCGGTCGCCCCAGGGGTCGTCGGTCACCAGCCCGCCGGTGTGATTGAGCAGGTCGCGCACGCGGATGCGCGGCGAGTCCGCAGTCGGGTACTGCCAGCCGCGCAGTTCCGGCACATAGGTCTCGGCCAGCTCGTCGAGCCGCAGCTTGCCGTCGTCGTGCAGCCTGAGGATGGTGAGCGCCGTGAAGGCCTTGGTCATCGAGGCGATGCGGAACAGGGTGTCCGGCGTCACCGGCTGATTCGAATCGAGGTCCTGCACGCCGATCGCGCGCACGTAGGCCAGGCGCCCGTCGCGGACGATGCCGTAGACCAGGCCGGGGACGTGTGAGTCGAGCGCGTAGTCCGCGAAGATCCCGTCCACTTGCGCGTACAGCGCGGCATCGTCGGCGGCGGCAGCCGGCATGGCCCACAGCAGGGTGCCGGCAATGGTGGCGATCCTCGCGCAGCGGGAACGCGTCAAGATCTGTTCCGGTAACCGAGCACGCGGGCCGGCAGGAAAAGCACGGCCCTGAGGAACGCGAACAGCGCCTCGAAGGTGATGCCGATCAGCCGGAACGGCAGCGACAGCAGCCAGAAGACGGGCCAGAGTATCAGTGCCAGCAGCGCGAGCGGCCAGCACAGCACCAGCAGGATGAGCCAGCCGACGAAGCCGAAGAAACCCATGGCTCAGGCGGTCTCGCGGCTGCGCCGGCCGCGCCGGCGCCGCCGGTCGGCCGTCGCCGGGTCGGCGGAGTGATCCGGCGGCGGCGGCAGGACGGGCAATTCCGTCTGGTCCTTGAGGCCCTCGATCACCATGCGGCGCATTTCCGCGTCGATCGCCGGATCCGTCTCGATCGGCACGTAGGCGGCGAGCCGGCGCTCGACCTGCTCGCAGGCGCGCGCTTGCAGTTCCTTCGAGCCGGCCATCGCCCAGGTCTCGCGATTTTCGCGGTCGATCACGGGATCCGTGAGGTAGAGCTCCTGCGGCCAGTGCTTGAGCGTGTGCGGCGCCGTGATCAGGTGGTCGTTCGCGCGCAGGAACGCGACCAGGTCGGTCACCGGGAGGTCCTCCTGCACGCGCAGCTCGCGCACGAAATGCAGGCACTGGCCGCAGACCTCGTTGTCGAACACGAGCTTCGGCAGGCTGAAGGTCAGCACGAAGTCGAGCATGCCGGGCCCGGAGACCGAGTTGACGCCGGCCAGCGCAGCGAGCAGCGCGCTGCTCATGGTCTCGGCGCCTGCCTGCGCGTCGAGGAACTTGCCGTCGCTGAGCGCCATGTAGGCCTGGGTCGGCAGGCCCAGCGACTTCGCGATCGCGACGTAGCCGACATTCAGGTGCTGGGCTTCGATCGCGGCCATCGGCGAGCTGGCGGCCTTCATGTGGAAAGTGGCGGGCGCGCCGCCGAACAGCACCGGCGCGCCGGGCTTGATGACCTGGGCCATGGTGATGCCGGTCAGCACGTCCACGCAGTGGAATACCAGGGCGCCGACCAGGGTCACCGGCGCGATCAGCCCCATCAGCGTCACCGGCACGATCTCGACCGCGATGCCCGCCTCGACGCAGTCCAGCAGGTTCTGGCAGGAGTCCTCGCCAAAGCGGAAATTGCCGGTGGCGGTGACGGTGAAGATCGACATCGGCTTTGCGACCAGCTCGGCGCGGTCGCGGCGGAACAGCTGCATCATCGCCGCCATGCGCTTGACGCCGTGCTCGCCGAAGGCGCCCGACACGACCGGCTTCTTCGAGTTGGTCAGCACCATGTACAGGCGCCAGGCGTCGGACACCTGCGATTCGATGTCCGCGTTGGTCGAGAACGCCGTCGCCAGGTAGGCGATGTGCTCGAGGCCGTCGCACAGGCGCGCGTACTCGACGAAGTCGGTCGAGTCGGCGAGCCGCGTCTCGCCGCTGCGGTGGTCCATGATCTTGAGGCCGCTCGACCCCGGCACGAAGTGCACGTTGTAGCCGCCGATCTCGGCGTGCGGCCGGCCGTCGCGGTCGTATAGCGTGAAGGACTTCGGCGCCGTGGCGATGGCGCGGTCGACCACGTCCTGCGGGAACAGCACGCGCTGGCCGCTGGCGTCGGTCGGCAGGCCGTGGTCGAGCAGCCGCTGGCGCAGGCGGGCGCCGCGGATGTCCATGCCGACTTCCGCCAGGATCCGCTTGGCCTCCGCCAGGATCCTGGCGATCAGTTCGTCATCCAGCACGTTGAGAGTCGGCCTCATGATGCTCCCTGGATTTCACGCTTGCGGCGCGCGACGTAGTCGGTGAGCGCTTCCTCGACCGCAGGATCCATCGGCGGCCGCTGGTACTCCGCGAGCAGCTTCTTCCAGATGGCGTTGGCCCGCTGCGCCGCGTCCAGGCTGCCGCCCTCCTGCCACGACTCGAAATTCTGGCGGCTCGACAGCATCGGCATGTAGAACGCCGTCTCGTAGCGGGCGAGCGTATGCGCCGTGCCGAAGTGATGCCCGCCCGGCTCGACCTGGGCGATGGCATCGAGCGCCAGCTCGCCGTCATTGACCTCGATCGGCCGCAGGAACTCGGCCATCATCTGCAGCATCTCCGCGTCGACGATCAGCTTCTCGAACGATGCCGTCAGGCCGCTCTCGAGCCAGCCCCCGGCATGATAGACGAGGTTGGCGTGCGCCATGATCGCGCCCCACAGCGACATGCTGCTCTCGTAGGCCGCCTGCGCATCGACGCAGTTGGACGAGGTCGTGTTGCTGGAGCGCAGCGGCAGCCGCAGTCGGCGGGCGATCTGCCCGCTCGCCAGCGCCGCCTTGGCGTACTCGGGCGTGCCGAGCGCCGGTGCGCCGCTCATCATGTCCACGTTCGAGGCAAAGGAGCCGTAGATGACGCCGGCGCCGGGCCGCACCGCCTGGGCCAGCGTCACGACCGCCAGCACTTCAGCGGTCTGCTGCACCAGCGTGCCTGCCAGCGATACCGGGCTCATGGAGCCCGCCAGCGTGAAGGGCGTGACGCAGCAGACCTGGCCGGACCGGGCCAGCTCGATCACGGCCTCGGTCATCGGGATGTCGAGCTGCATCGGCGAATTGGTGTTGACGATCGCCATGACGGCGGGGTCGTGCGCCAGTTCCTCGCGGCTGACGCCGAGCGCCAGGCAGGTCATCTCGATGCAGTCGTGCGTGCGCTCGCGCCCGAGCGCGTAGGCCTGGCAGTTCTTGTCGAGCAGCGTCATCTGCGCGAGGTAGAGGTCGAGGTGCCGCGTCTCGGGCGGCAGGTCCATCGCCTCGAAGGGGCCGCCGCTCTCCTGGTGCAGGATGTTCAGGCTCTGCACGAGGCGCAGGAAGTCGCAGAGTTCCGCGTGGCTGCCCGGGCGCCGGCCGCGGTCGAGATCGCTGCAGAATGCCGGCCCGCCGACCGAGCTGAAGGCGACGTGATTGCCGCCGATCAGCAGGTCGTGATCGCCGTTGCGCGCCCGCAGCGTCAGCTGCGCCGGCGCCAGCGCCAGCTTTTCCCGCACCAGCCCGCGGTCCAGGCGGACCATGCGGGTGTCCTCGTCGCAGTCCGCGCCGGCTGAGCGCAGAATTTCCCGGCTGTGCTCCTGGAGGAACCGCATGCCGCGCGTCTCGAGCGTGGTGAGGGCGCCGTCGATGATCGCGTCCACCTGGTCGGCGCTCAGCACTTCGATGGGCGAGTAGGGGTTGGCGAGGCGCGCAAACGGCTGCTGCCGCACCGCTGCCGCCACGCGTTTGGCACGCCCTCCGCGGCGATTCATGGCAACCGGATGTTCATGCGCCCCTCGCAGAGCGCATTGTCCCAGTGATCGCGGCAGCAGATCAACGCCGGAGTGTCGTCACCTCGAAGCCTGGGTCGGCCGCAGGCGCACGGCCACCGATCCGCCGGCGGTCCCGGACAGCAGCAGCAGGCAGGAATCGGCGTCCAGCGGCGGCGCGAAATAGAAGCCCTGCGCCGTCTGGCAGCCGTGCTCGACCAGGAACCGCACCTGCTCGGAGTTCTCGACGCCCTCGGCGCAGACCGGGATCTTCATCGAGGCCGCGAGCGCCAGGATCGCGCGCACGATCGCCGCGTCGTTCGGGTCGGTCGCCAGGTCGCGAATGAACGAGCGGTCGATCTTCAGCTTGGTGACCGGGAAGTGCTTCAGGTAGGACAGGGACGAGTAGCCGATGCCGAAGTCGTCCACCGCGACGCCAATGCCGAGCTGGCGCAGCAGGTGCAGCGGCTGCGCCTCCTCGCCGGCATGCTGCATGAACGCGCTCTCCGTGAGCTCCACCTCCAGCAGCTCCGGCGGCAGGCGCGTGTCGGCCAGCGCCGCCTGCAGCCGCGCGACGAACTCCGGGCGCCGCAGCTGGATCGGGCTCAGGTTGACCGCCATGCGGAACTTGCCGGCGAGCCCGTCCTGCCAGGCGCGGCGGACCCGGCAGGCCTCGCGGACCACCCATTCGCCGATCGGCACGATCAGGCCGGTCTCCTCGGCGATCTGCATGAACTCGGAGGACGAGCGCAGCGTGCCGTCCTCGTCGCGCCAGCGCAGCAGCGCCTCGACGCCGACGATGGAGCCGGCACGCAGGTCGAATTGCGGCTGGTACAGCAGCTCGAAACGCTGCTGCTCGACGGCGGCCCGCAGCTTTGCCTCGAGCTGGACGCGATCGGTGATGCGCGCATTCAGACCGGCGTGGAAGCGCTGGTAGTTGTTCCGGCCCTTCTCCTTGGCGTGGTACATCGCGGTGTCGGCGCTGCGCACCAGCATGGAGATGTCGGCGGCATCGCGCGGGTACACGCTGATGCCGATGCTGCCGGTCACCAGGAACTGCAGGTTGCCGAACCAGAACGGCTGGCGCAGCGCCTCGAGTATGCGGCCGCCGAGCTGGGCGATCGTGCGGTCGTCCGCGGCGTTCGGCACCACGACGACGAACTCGTCGCCGCCCATGCGCACCACCAGCCGCCCCTTGCCGGCCGCGGCGGTCAGGCGCTGCGCGACTTCCTTGAGCAGGGCGTCGCCGGTCTCGTGGCCGCGCGAGTCGTTGATGAACTTGAAGCGGTCCACGTCGAGGAACAGCAGCGCGAGCGGCGTGCCGCTGGCCTCGGACTCCGCCATCGCGCGCTTCAGGTAGGACTGCAGGTACAGGCGGTTGTGCAGGCCGGTCAGCGGGTCGTGGTGCGCCAGGTGGTCGAGGCGTTTCTCGCTCGCGCGCAGGCGCGCGTCGGCGGCCTTGCGGGCGGTGACGTCGCGCGTCACCAGGCAGAACACGTCGCGCCCCTGGTAGGTGATCACGCTGGTCGTGACCTCGGCGTCCCGCGTGCTGCCGTCGCGCGCGCGCAGCTTCAGCTCGGCCGAGGCCGCGCCGGGCGCCAGGCCTTCCTTCAGCCTCGGCGAATTGACCGGCCCCGGCGGGAACACGTCGAGCAGCTGCATGCCGCCCGCGGGCAGTTCGCGGTAGCCGGAGCACTCGAGGAAAGCCTTGTTGGCCTCGAGGATCTGCTGCGTCGAGGGGTCGACCAGGGCGATGCCCTCGCTCGCCTGCGAGACGACCGCTCGGTTGCGCGCCTCGCTCTCGTTGCGCTGCGCCCAGTGCTTGGTCAGGCGCAGCCACAGCGTGAGGGCGATGGCGCCGAACAGCAGGCACATCGCCAGCGCGCCGTAGATCAGGTAATTGATCGTCTCGAGGCCGCGCAGGTAGACCAGGCGCGGTTCGGAGACGCGCAGCACCAGGGCGGGTGTGGCGGTGATGTCGCGGATGACGAGATAGGTCGCGTTCCGTTCGCCGTCCTCGATGACGGTCAGCGCGGTCTGCCGGCTCCCGGGCCTGGCCGCCGCGGCGCGCACTTCGTCCGGCAGGCTGCCGGCGTCCGGCGCAATGCCGCGCACGCGGAGCCCGGTCGCGGCGCCGAGGCGGCCGAGCACGGCGTCATCGAGCGCGCGCCCGAACAGCAGCTTGCCGCGGGCCGGGCCGGCGCCGCTGGTCCGCAGGATCGGCGCGATCGCCACCAGCATCGCGCCGCCCGGGCGCTGCAGGATGCCGGTGACGGGCTGTGCGTCCGGGCGATCTGCCGGCAACTCCAGCGTCCCGGCGGGCAGGTCTTCGATCAGCAGCCGCGCGTCCGGAAAGCCGCGGTTGCCGGGATCGTCGAAGCGGCGCCAGAACACGGGCTCGCCCTTGTCGCTGGTCACCAGCACCGTGTCGACGCGCTGGTTCGACATCGAGGTCTGCGACAGGTTGCTCTGCACGAACGGGATGTTGGGACGGCGCACGAAGTCGTACATGTCGTCCCAGACCGCGTAGTTCTCGACCGAGGTCCGCAGCTGCGTGAGTTCTTCCTGCCAGGCGCGCTTCAGGCTGGCCTCCGTGCGCTCGGCCGCCTCCTGTTCGAGGCTGACGTAGCTCTCCAGCAGGTAGAAACGGGCCGCGCCGCTGATCGCGCTCATGACCAGCGCGATGCAGACCGCGATGAAGAGTGCGGACTTCAGGGCGTGGGGCATACGGAATTCAGTGTGCCGCGATCCGCGGCTGCACTGGGGAAGCAGGGCCCGCAAGCGTTAACCGGGTCTCAGAAAAACCCGGGAAAACCCGGGAAAACCCGCTCAATCGCCCGGCGCAGCGTCCTCCGCCGGCAGGAACAGGGCGGGATCGACCATGGTCCCGTTCAGCGTCACGCCGAAGTGCAGGTGCGGGCCGGTCACCCGCCCGGTGGCCCCGACGTCGCCGATCCGGTCGCCGGGCTGCACGGCCTGGCCCTGTTTGACGTGCACCTTGCTCAGGTGGCAGTACATCGTCACGAAACCGGCGCCGTGATCGAGGATGACGGTGTTGCCGTTGAAGAAGTAGTCGCCGACGTCGACGGCCGTGCCCGCCGCCGCCGCGCGCACCGGCGAGCCGGCCGGGGCGGCGATGTCCATGCCGGTGTGCGGGCTGCGCGGCTGGTCATTGAAGAAGCGCCGCAGGCCGTAGGAGCTCGAGCGCGGGCCGGCGGTCGGCTGCAGCAGCTGCAGCGTCGCCGGCGGTGCCGCGCTGTAGGTCTTCAGCGCCTTGCGGATGCGCTCCCGCTCCACGGCGACGCGCGCCAGGTCGCTCTCCGAGAGATTCACCTGGCCGGGAGGCACGGTCAGCTTCTGCACGGCATATTCCCTGGCGGCCACGTCGAACGCGGCGCGCGTCGTCGCCTCGCCCTGCCTGACGACGGCGTGGTGACGGCCGGGCGCCGTGCCGAGCGGAATGCCGATGACGGCAAGCCAGCGCTCGCCGTCGCGCAGCACCAGCGCGCGCGCGCCGTCGAAGGTGACGACCGGCGCGACGGTCGCCGCGCCTTCGATGGGCAGCGTCACGACGCCGCCGGGCACGGCGGCCGTACGCGGCAGGATGCCCTCCGGCGCGGCGCCGGCGAGGGCCAGGGAGAGCAGCGCGCCCGCGGCGACATGCGCGAGTATCGTCATGGCGCGGACAATGAGCGATCATGCGCGCGATCGCAACCGCGGCAGGGGAGCGGCGGACATGAAATCCGGGCCGGCGTTGATCTGCGCCTTGTTTGCGGCGGCGGCCGTGGCTTCCTGCACGACGGAGGAGGTGACCGTGTATCCAGACCAGGACTGGCCGACTGCCGACCCGGCAAGCCAGGGTGTCGACGCATCGGTGCTGGATGCGCTGGATGCCGAGTTCGCAAGCGGGCAGCACGGCTACATCGACGGCATGCTGGTCATCCGCAACGGCGCCGTCGTCTACCGGCGGCAGTATGCGCGCGACTACGACACGCCTTTCCAGGGCCGTGACCAGGTCCGCGGACCATACAATTATTACGACCCGGACTGGCATCCGTGGCTCGAGCGCGGGCCGCTGCACACGATGCAGTCGGTCAGCAAGAGCGTGACCTCGGCGCTGGTGGGCATCGCGATCCGCCGCGGCGAGATTTCCGGCGTCGACATTCCCGTCGCCCGGTTCTTCGACGATGCCGGCCCCGCGAACCCCGATCCGCGCTGGCGAGCAGTGACGCTGCGCCACCTGCTGACGATGACCGCCGGGATCGACTGGGACGAGTCCACCGTGCCGTACACAGACCCGGCCAATAGCTGTGCCGCCATGGAGCAGAGCGCAGACTGGGTCCGGTTCGTGCTGGGCCGCCCGATGCGGCACGCGCCCGGCGAGCGTTTCGAGTACAACAGCGGCGTCACGATGCTGCTCGCGCACATCCTGGTGCGCGCCACCGGCCGGTCGCTGGCGGACTACGCGCGGGAGCAGCTGTTCGAGCCGCTCGGCATCAGGCGCTTCTACTGGAAACAGTCGCCGACCGGGCTGCACGACGCGGAGGGCGGCCTGTACCTGACGGCCGACGACCTCGCGCGATTCGGCTACCTGCACGCGCAGGACGGCGTCTGGAACGGCCGGCGCATCCTGCCGGAGGGATGGGTCGCGCAGACGATGGACCCGGCGACGCGCGTGCCCGGCTGGAAAGGGCGCTACGGATTCCAGTGGTGGCTGGTGCCGATGCCGGCGGGGCAGGAACGCCATGCCTGGGCGGCACTCGGATTCGGCGGCCAGCGGCTGCTGGTCGTGCCCGAAAGCGGCCTCGTCGCGGTGTTCACCGGCTGGAACATCTACGAGCAGCCGGCGCTGGACGCCGAGTTCGCGCTGCGCCGCGTGCTGCAGGCGCTGCGCTGACCGGACGCGATCAGCGCATTTCGGTTTCGGCGAGGATGCCGGCGCGTACCAGCTGCTCGATGTCGCGCTGCAATGCCGCGCGATCGACGCCCGGCTGGCGCGTGGCGGCGTCCTCGATCGAGAAGACTTTCTGCTTCAGCATCCAGTCGATCGTCGGGTGAGTGGCGCCGACCGCGTACTCGCGGCCTTCCGACACGACGAAGAAGCCCGCATCGCGGCGCAGCACGCGCGCGCGCTGCGCCACCGAGTACCACGCGGTCTTCGCCTGCGCGGGCAGGCCGTAGTCCGCAGGCGCGCGCGCCAGGCCGCGCTGGTGGTTCTCGACGTCGACCGCGAATGCAGGCGACGTCATCACCGTCCGCACGCGGTCCGCGAGCTCGGCGAGCCGGGCGCGCAGCGCGGCGCCGTCGTGCGCAGCCGGCAGGTAAGCGCGGAACCCGCTCTCCGGCGTCAGCGCGCTCTCCAGCAGCTTGAACAGCGCGAGCCCGGTGGCGGGCGAGACGCCGAAGGTGACGTGCAGCGACGCCTGGGCGCCGGTCAGCGCGTCGTGGTACTGGCCGCGCGGCAGGTACAGGATGTCGCCCGGCTTCATCCGCACCTCGAACAGCAGCTTGCCGCGGGACTCGGTGAGCCACTTCTCGATCTCGTCGCCCGGCGGCAGCGGCAGGACCGGCGCGTCGGCGCGCGATTCGTAGATGCGCCAGGTCTTCTCGCCCTCGGCCTGCACGGCGAACACGTCGTGCAGGTCGAAGTGCGTCTGGAATGCCTGCACGTCCTTGAACGAGCAGTAGACGTTGGCGAATGCGCGCGCGGAGAACTCGCGCTCGAGCATCGTCACGACCGCGCCGACTTCCGGGCATACCCGGTGCAGGTGATTGGCGACCAGGCTGGCGCCGAGCCCCATCAGGGCCCTGACCTTGGCGGGATTGACCGGCGCGGGCATGCCGGCGCGCAGGTCGGCCGTGTCGCAATAGTTCTCGCGCAGGGCCGCGCGGCTGCGGAAGTAGACCTTCAGCGTCTCCTCGTTCCAGTACGGCGTGAGCGCCAGCACCTCGTTGAACCGGGCCCACGGCAGCAGGCTCGGCCGCCCGGCGTCCGGGTTCGGGAAGTGCAGGGGCTTCTTGCCGTAGTACTGGTTCCGGAAGGAGGCGGCATCGGACGGCGCGATGAAATCCGCGAATTGCATGGCGATTAGACGTTAGCATTGGCGCTCCGCCCCTGTCGAGGAAACGCGGGTGCCGCGACATGCCTGACACTCCCGAGCACGCGCTGCCGGTGCGCGCGGCGCTGCACCCGGACGGGCTGTACCTCGCGTTGCGCGACATCGCGCCGGCGCAGCTGCAGGACGCGTTCATGCAGGAAACGGTCGTGCGCAACCCGGGGCCGGAGTCGGTCGTGCGCATCGACCGGCAGGACCTCGGCAAGGCGCCGCGCGGCGCCGCGCCCGCGGGCGTGATATTCCACGTCGCGCGCTGCGGCTCGACGCTGATCGCCCAGCTGCTCAAGCAGCATGGCGCGGCGGTCGTGTACGCCGAGCCGCTGCCGGTCAACGAACTGCTGCTGCCGCCGCATCGTGCCGGGCGCGGGGAGATCGTGGCGGCGCTCCGTTCCCTCGGCGACGCGTTCGCGCGCCATGCCGGGAAGCCGTATGTCCTCAAGCTGAGCAGCTGGAACACGCTGTTCTGCGACATCGTCGCCGACGCTTTCCCGGACACGCCCTGGGTGCTCAGCCTGCGCGACCCGCTCGAAGTTGGCGTGTCGCTGGTCCGGCAGCCGCCGGGCTGGCTCAGGAACGCTGCCGGCCCGGTCGAGCCGTTCCAGCCGTTCATCGATCCCGATGGCGGCGCCCGCGAGCCCGCCGAGTACGTGGCGCGCCTGTACGCCGCATTCTGCGACGCTGCCGGCCGCCTCGACGCCCGCCGCGGCCTGCGCGTGCCGTACGAGTCGCTGCCGGCCGCAGTGTGGGATGCCGTCGCCCCGCACTTCGCGCTGCCGGCCGACGACGGCGCGCGCCGGCGCATGGCGCAGGCAGCGGCGCTCGACGCGAAGGCGCCGGTCGGCGCGGCCCGTCCATTCGTCCCCGACGACGCCGCCAAGCGCGCCGAGGCGACGCCGGCGCTGCACACGGCGGTCGATGCGATCGCGCGTCCCGCACTCGGGCGCCTGTCCTCCATTCGCTCGTTGCCGGCCGGCGCCTGACGCATCGTGGAGCGACTGCAGGACAGGACCCGCGAACTGCTCGCGCGCTGGCGCGAGGCCGGCGGCGATGCGTCTGCATTGCCAGCGGCCGTCGCCGACGGGCTCGCGACCGTGTTTGCCGCCAGCGAATTCGTCGCCGACGCTGCCACGCGCGAACCCGGGCTGCTCGCGGAGCTTGCGGCCGGCGGCGAACTCGCGCGCGCGCGCGCGCCGGGTGAGATCGAGCGCCTGGCTGCGGCGCTGGCCGCCGACGGCGGCGACGAGGCCGCTTTCATGGACGGGCTGCGCCGCCTGCGCCGGCGCGAGCTGGTGCGCATCGCCTGGCGCGACCTGGCGCTGGCGGCGCCGCTGGCCGAGACCCTGGCGGAACTGTCGGCGCTCGCGGATGCCGCGATCCGGTCGGCGCTCGGCTACGCGCGCCTGGCCCTGGCGCCGCGTTACGGCGAGCCGCGGTCCGCGGACGGCAGGCCGCAGGAACTGGTCGTGCTCGGCATGGGCAAGCTCGGCGGCGGCGAGCTCAATTTCTCGTCCGACATCGACCTCATATTCCTGTTCCCCGAGGGCGGCGAGACTGACGGCGCGCGCGGGGTCGCGAACGAGGACTACTTCACGCGCCTCGGCCAGGCGCTGATCCGCCTGCTCGACGCCCGCACCGCCGAGGGTTTCGTGTTCCGCGTGGACATGCGGCTGCGGCCGCTCGGCGAGCCGGGGCCGCTGGTGATGAACTTCGGCGCATTCGAGGACTACCTGCAGAAGCAGGGGCGCGACTGGGAGCGTTATGCCTGGGTCAAGGCGCGCGCGGTCACCGGCGCGGCCGCGTACCAGGGCCTGTTCGACGACGTCGTGCGGCCCTTCGTCTATCGGCGCTACCTTGACTTCGGCGTCTATGAAAGCCTGCGCGAGATGAAGGCGCTGATCGCCCGCGAGGTGGTGCGCCGCGACCTGCAGGACAACGTCAAGCTCGGGCCCGGCGGCATCCGCGAGATCGAGTTCATCGTCCAGGCGCAGCAACTGATCCGCGGCGGCGCCGAGCCCGCGCTGCAGACGCCGTCGCTGCTGTCGGCGCTGCCGCGCCTCGCGGGCGCCAAGCTGCTGCCTGCGCAGGCCGTCGCCGAGCTGCAGGAGGCCTACACGCTGCTGCGGCGCGTCGAGAACCGGCTGCAGATGGCCGCCGACCAGCAGACGCACGCGCTGCCGGACGACGACCTCGGGCGCGAGCGCCTCGCCGCAGCCAGCGGCTGCGCCGACTGGGACGTGTTCCGGGCGGCGCTCGATGCCGGGCGGCAGCGGGTCAGCGCACGTTTCAATGCCGTCGTGCTGGGGCCCGGCGGGCGCGGCGAGCCGGCGCCGGCGGCGATGCTGGAGCCGCTGTGGGTCGCGGAGCCCGCGCTCGAGCGGATCGCGCAGGACGTCGCGCAGCTCGGCATCCGCGAGTCCGCCGAGGCCGCGCGCCTGCTGTTCGAACTGCGCCAGTCGGCGTACTTCCGCCGGCTCGACGAATACGGCCGGCGCCGCCTGGCGACGCTGCTGCCGCGCCTGCTCGCGGCAGTCGCCCGAGCCACCGGCGGCCGGCGGGTGGACGGCCAGACCGTGCTGGCGCGGCTGGTCCGCATCATCGAGGCGATCGGCGGCCGCACCGCCTACCTGGCGCTGTTGAACGAGAACCCGCAGGCGCTGGACCGTCTGGTGCGCATCTGCGGCATGGGCGACTACCTGGCGCGCCAGGTCGCGGCGCATCCGCTGCTGCTCGACGAGCTGCTCGACTCGCGAGTGTTCGAGTCGCTGCCGCAACGCGGGCAGTTTGCGGGCGAGCTGGCGGCGCGGCTCGAGCACGCCGGCGCCGACGAGGAGCGCCAGGTGGACGCGCTGCGGCATTTCCGCCGCGCCGCGATGTTCCGCGTGGCGCTGCAGGACCTGACCGGGCGCTTGCCGCTGATGCAGGTCAGCGACCGCCTGACCGACATCGCCGAGCTGATCGTCGCCGAGGCCCTCGCGCTCGCCTGGCGGCAGACTGCTTCGGTCTACGGCGAGCCGCGCTGCCAGGACGGCGGGCCGCCGCGGGCCGCGCGCGTCGCGATCGTCGGCTACGGCAAGCTCGGCGGCATGGAACTCGGCTACGGTTCGGACCTCGACCTCGTGTTCCTGCACGACTCGGCGGGCGACCGGCAGCAGACGGCGGGACCGAAGCCGGTGGACAACGAGGTGTTCTTCCTGCGGCTCGCGCAGCGCCTGATCCACCTGCTGACCGTGCATACCGCCGCCGGCCGGCTCTATGAGGTGGACGTGCGCCTGCGCCCGGCGGGCAAGGGCGGGCTGGCGTTCACCCAGATCGGCGCATTCGAGGCCTACCAGCGCGGCGAGGCCTGGACCTGGGAGCACCAGGCGCTGCTGCACTCGCGTTGGATCGCAGGCGACGCCGGCCTCGGCGCGGCATTCGCCCGCATCCGGCGCGACGTGCTGATGGAGGCCGTGCGCCGCGATTCGCTGCGCGAGGACGTCGTCGCCATGCGCGAGCGGATGCGCGCCGGGCATGCCAGGCCGCAGCCCGGGCGCTTCGACCTGAAGCAGGACCGCGGCGGCATCGCCGACATCGAGTTCCTCGCCCAGTACTGGGTCCTCCGCCACGTGCGCGAGCACCCGCCGCTGGCGGAGTTCTCCGACACCATCCGGCACCTCGAGTCCGTGGGTTCCGCGGCGCTGGTGGATCATCGCGTCATCGACCGCCTGGTCGATGCCTACCGCCGTTACCGCGAGGCCGCGCATCACCTGTCGCTGGAGCAGCTGCCGGCGGTGGTCGATGCGGCGCCGCTGGCATCGGTGCAGGCGGGCGTCACGGCGATCTGGGAGCAGGTGATGGTCGCGGGCCGGGACCCCGCGCCGGTATAATGTCCCGGTGCCCGCCACCGACAGCCTGATGCCGCCGAATGCGCAGGACCGCTACGAAGTGACCGCGGCCGACCTGCCGTTGTCGTGCCCGATGCCGGCGATGTCCCTGTGGAACAGCCATCCGCGGGTGTACTTGCCGATCGAGGCGACGGGCACCGCGAAATGCCCGTACTGCAGCGCCGAGTACGTGCTGTCGCGCTGAATCCTGATGTTCCAGCGGCTCGCAATCGAGCGCGGCGCGATCCTGTTTGATCCCGAACGTGTCGACCAGCCCGGCTGGGGCCTGTTCGACCGCGAGCGCTGGCGCGCGCAGGGCGCCCTGACCGCGCACAGCGGCGGCCGCGGTTCCATACATTTCATCGAGGACGGGCGCCGCAGCTGGGCGCTGCGGCGCTACCTGCGCGGCGGCGTCGCCGCGCGCTTCGCCCACGAGCGGTTCCTGTACCTCGGCGAGGAGCAGACCCGCTCGTTCCGGGAATTGCGCCTGCTGGCGCAGCTGCGGGCCCGCGGCCTGCCGGTGCCGACGCCGGTGGCGGCGGGCTACCGGCGCGGCGGCTGCACCTACGTCGCCGAACTCGTCACCGAGCGGGTGGCCGGGGCATCCTCGATGACCGAGAAGCTGCGCGCCGGCGGCATGGACGAAGCGCAATGGGCCGCCGTGGGCCGTTGCCTGCGCCGCTTCCACGACGCCGGCGTGCAGCATGCAGACCTGACGGCCAACAACATCCTGCTGGACGGCGCCGGGCAGGTCTGGGTGCTCGATTTCGACCGCGGCAGGCTGCGAGCGCCCGGCGCCTGGCGCGGGCGCGTGCTCGGTCGGCTGGCGCGCAGCCTGGCGAAACTCGGCGCCGGCGAGTTCGAGTGGGAAGCCGGGTTCGCGCGGCTGCTCGCCGCGCACGACGGCTGAGCGGCGATGCGCATCGCCTACAACGTCCTCGTGTACCTGGCCGCGCCGTTCGCGCTGGCCCTGCATTTCTGGCGCAGCCTGCGCGACCCGAGCTATCGCGAGCGGATCGGCGAGCGCTTCGGCTTCGGGCCGGCGCTGCCGGCGGGCGCGATCTGGATCCACGCCGTCTCGGTCGGCGAAGTCCAGGCCGCGGAGCCGCTGGTCCGGCAGCTCGCGGCGCGCCATCCGGGTCACCCGCTGCTGCTGACGACCGTGACGCCGACCGGCGCCGCGCGCGCCCGCGCGCTGTTCCAGGACCGCGTGCACCTGCGCTACGTGCCCTTCGACCTGCCGGGCGCCGTGCGGCGCTTCTTCGACCGTGCACGGCCGCGGCTGGCGATGATCCTGGAAACCGAGCTGTGGCCCAACCTGTACGCGGAGTGCGGCCGGCGCGGCGTGCCGCTGGTGCTGGCCAGCGCGCGCCTGTCGCCGCGCTCGGTCGGCCGCTACCGGCGCCTGGTGCCGCTGTTCCGGCGCACGCTGTCGCACGGCATCGTCATCGCCGCGCAGAGCGAGGCCGACGCCGGGCGTTTCCGCTCGATCGGTGCTTCCACCGCCCGCATCCACGTGACCGGCAATATCAAGTTCGACTTCCAGCCGCCGCCGGACGTGGCCGAGCGCGGCCGGCAATGGCGGGACCGGAATGCGCCGGGCCGGCCGGTCTGGGTCGCCGGCAGCACGCACGATGGCGAGGAAGCGGCGGTGCTCGACGCCCACCGGCGCGTGCGCGAGCGTTTTCCCGGGGCGCTGCTGCTGCTGGTGCCTCGCCATCCGCAGCGCTTCGACGCAGTGCGCGAGCTGCTGGACAAGCGCCACGAATCCTACGTCTGCCGCTCGACCGGCGCCGGCCTCACGGCGCGCACCGCGGTCATGCTCGGCGACACGATGGGCGAGCTGATGATGTTCTATGCGGCGGCCGACGTCGCCTTCGTCGCCGGCAGCCTGGTACCGATCGGCGGCCACAACCTGCTGGAACCGGCGTCGCTGGGACGACCGGTCCTGACCGGGCCGCACAACTTCAACAGCGAGGAGATCGCGCAGCTCCTGATCGGCGCGGGGGCGGCGCGCGTCGTGACGGGCACGGCCGGGCTGGGCGACGCCGTGACGGAGCTGTTTACCGACGAGGCGATGCGCGCGACCATGGGGGCGGCCGGCAAGGCCGCGCTCGATGCGAACCGCGGGGCGCTCGGGCGGCTGCTGTCGCTGGTGGAGCCGCTGCTCAAATGAACGACGGAGGTACGGCGTTGGACGAGAAGCTGATCCTGGAAGCCCCGTATCGCGCGAAGGCGCTGGAAGCCCTGGTTGCGCGCTTCGGCTCGCCGCTGCTGGTGATCGACTGCAACGTGATCCGGCGCCAGTACCATGCGCTGGCCAGGGCCCTGCCGGGCGTGGACCTGCACTTCGCGCTGAAGCCGCTGCCCGAGAAGACCGTCGTCGAGGTGCTGGCGCGCGAGGGTTCGTGGTTCGACCTGGCGACCGACGGCGAAGTCGACCTGGTCCGGGCGGCCGGCGTTCCCGCTTCGCGCTGCATCCACACCCATCCGATCAAGCGCGATGCCGACATCCGCCATGCGCTCGACTACGGCGTGACCACGTTCGTCGTCGACAACGTGGACGAAATCGCCAAGTTCGTGCCATATCGCGACCGCGCCCGCGTGCTCGTGCGCGTGGCCTTCAGCAGCCGCGAGGCGATCGTCGACCTGTCGCGGAAGTTCGGCTGCGAACCCGGCGCGGCGCTCGATCTCGTCGCGCTGGCGGCGAAGTCGGGCATCCGCACGGCCGGCCTGTCGTTCCACGTGGGTTCCCAGGTCGCGCGGCCCGACATGTACGGGCACGCGATCGATACCTGCGGCGGCATCATTGCCGAGGGCAGGGCCGCCGGGCTCGGCCCGTTCGAGGTTCTCGACATCGGCGGCGGGTTCCCGATCGACTACCTCGAGACGGCGCCCTCGATCGGCGAGTTCTGCGCGCCGATCCGCGCGGCGATCGCGCGGCTGCCGGAGGGCCTGCGCGTGATCGCCGAGCCGGGCCGCTTCATCTGCGGGCCCGCGGGCATCGCGCTGTCCACGGTGATGGGACGCTCGCTGCGCTACGGCCGCTGGTGGTATTACCTCGACGACGGCATCTACGGCACCTTCAGCGGGCAGCTCTACGACCAGTCGCGCTTTCCGATCGAGCCCGTGCGCAAGCACAAGGGCCCGCGGCTAGCCTGCGTCCTGTCCGGCCCGACCTGCGACAGCTGCGACGTCATCGCCGAGGACCTGGCGATGCCGGAGCTCGAGATCGGCGAGATCATGATCGCGCGGCAGGTCGGCGCCTATGCCAGCGCGACCGCGACGGACTTCAATTTCTTCCCGCGCGCGCGGGTGCTGTTCGCGAACGTCGAGGCACCCGGTGCCTGAGCCGGGCTGCCGCTGCGATCCTCGACGCCGCTTCCTGCGGCACCTGCTGCTGGCCCTGCCCGCCTGCGCGGCGCTGCCGGCGCTGGCAGGCAGCGGGGCCGGGGAGCAGCGGCGCCTGCAGTTCGTCAACACACACACCGGCGAGCAGCTCGAAGCGACCTACTACGAGAATGGCGCCTACCTGCCCGCGCAGCTGGGGCGGATGGACTGGGTGCTGCGCGATCACCGCACCGGCGGCATCCTGCCGATCGACCAGCGCCTGTTCGACCTGCTGCACGAGCTCGCCGCCGACGCCGGCGTCGTCCCGCGCTACGAGATCATTTCCGGCTACCGATCGCCGGCCACCAACGCGATGCTCGCCGCCACCACCGATGGCGTGTCGTCGCAGAGCCTGCACATGGAAGGCCGCGCGATCGACCTGCGGCTGCAGGGCGTCGCGACCACGAGGCTGCGCGACCTGGCGCTGGCGAAGCAGGCCGGCGGCGTCGGCTACTATCCGGCATCGGATTTCGTGCACCTGGACCTCGGGCGCGTCCGGCAATGGAGCGGCTGAGTTGACCACTGCGATTCATCGCCGGGTGGACGAATTGCGCGCGGGCCAGGACCCGACGTTCATCGCCCGGCTCGGGTCCGGCTGGGCC
>CAYXUJ010000043.1:0-21739 GCA_964468395.1 uncultured Steroidobacteraceae bacterium | reverse complement strand
GCGTGCACCCGGTGTACAAGCGCGTCGACACCTGCGCGGCGGAGTTCGCGACCGCAACCGCGTACCTGTATTCGACCTACGAGCAGGAGTGCGAGGCCGAGCCGAGCGACCGCAGGAAGATCATGATCCTGGGCGGCGGGCCAAACCGCATCGGCCAGGGCATCGAGTTCGACTACTGCTGCGTGCACGCCGCACTCGCGCTGCGCGAGGACGGCTACGAAACGATCATGGTCAACTGCAACCCTGAGACGGTCTCGACCGACTACGACATTTCCGACCGCCTGTACTTCGAGCCGCTGACGTTCGAGGACGTCATGGAGATCATCGCCCGCGAGAAACCGCTGGGCGTGATCGTCCAGTTCGGCGGCCAGACCCCGCTCAAGCTCGCCCGCCAGCTCGCAGCCGCCGGCGCGCCGATCATCGGCACCAGCCCCGACTCGATCGACGTCGCCGAGGATCGCGAGCGCTTCCAGCAACTGGTGGCGAAGCTCGGGCTGCGCCAGCCGGCGAATGCGACCGCGCGCGACGAGGAGCGCGCGATCGAGCTGGCGCGCGAGGTCGGTTTCCCGCTGATCGTGCGGCCGTCCTACGTGCTGGGCGGGCGGGCGATGGAAGTCGTTTACGAGGAGGAGGACCTGCGCCAGTACATGCGCGAGGCGGTCAAGGTGTCGAACGAGAGCCCGGTGCTGCTCGACCGCTTCCTGGATCTCGCGATCGAGGTCGACGTCGACGCGGTCTGCGACGGCCGCGACGTGCTGATCGGCGGCATCATGGAGCACGTCGAGCAGGCCGGCGTGCATTCCGGGGACTCCAGCTGTTCTCTGCCGCCGGCGAGCCTGACGCCCGCGGTGCAGGACGAGCTCCGCGAGCAGACGCGCCGGCTGGCCGCCGCGCTCGACGTGGTCGGCCTGATGAACGTCCAGTACGCGATCCAGAGCGGCGTCGTCTACGTGCTCGAGGTCAACCCGCGCGCCTCGCGCACCGTGCCCTTCGTCTCCAAGGCGACCGGCCTGCCGCTCGCCAAGCTGGCGGCGCGCGTGATGGCAGGCCGCAGCCTGGCGGAGCAGGGCGCGGTCGACGAGCGGGTGCCACCTTATTATTCCGTCAAGGAAGCGGTGTTCCCGTTCGGCAAGTTCCCGGAGTCCGACCCGATCCTGGGGCCGGAGATGAAGTCCACCGGCGAGGTGATGGGCACCGGGCGGACGTTCGGCGAGGCCTACGCCAAGTCGCAGGCAGCCTCGGGCGTGCGGCTGCCGACCAGCGGCGTCTGCCTGCTGTCCGTGCGCGACCGCGACAAGGAAGGCGCGGTGGTGCTGGCGCGGCGCCTGCACGAGCGCGGCTTCGAGATCATCGCCACCCAGGGCACGGCGGCCGCGCTGGAAGCGGCGGGCATCGCCTGCCGGCGCGCGCTGAAGGTCCGCGAGGGCCGGCCGCACATCGTCGACATGATCAAGAACGACGAGATCGACCTGATCGTCAACACCACCGAGGGCAAGCGCGCGATCCATGAGTCGCGCTCGATCCGGCGCGAGGCCGAGCTGCGCAAGGTGACCTACTACACGACCATTGCCGCGGCGTACGCGACCTGCGACGCGCTCGACCATCTCGATGACCACGACGTGAACCGGCTGCAGGACCTGCACCGCGAGGTCGGCGCGGCATGAGGGCGCCGATCACGCTGAAGGGCGCGGAGCAGCTGCGGGCCGAGCTGCGCAAGCTGAAGTCGGAGGACCGCCCGGCGATCATCCGCGCGATCGCCGAGGCGCGTTCGCACGGAGACCTGTCGGAGAACGCCGAATACCATGCGGCGCGCGAGCAGCAGGGATTCATCGAGGGCCGGATCAAGGAGATCGAGTCGCGCCTCGCCCACGCCCAGGTGATCGATCCGGCGGCACTGCCGGAGAGCGGCAAGGTCGTGTTCGGCGCCACCGTCGACCTGGCGCCGGTCGAGGGCGGGCCGGACGTGAGCTACCAGATCGTCGGCGACGACGAGGCCGACATCCGCCGCGGCATGATCTCGATCAACTCGCCGATCGCGCGCGCCCTGATCGGCAAGTCGCCGGGGGACGAAGTCGAGGTCGCGGCGCCCGGCGGCGCGCGCAGCTACGAGATCCTGGCCGTGCGCCTGGTATGACTCAAGAATCCGGCAGAAGGATACTGTTTAACTTGTTGTTTTTCTTGTAGAATAAACCCACGTTTCCGATACGGAAAACGAGTTCCGAGGCGCTGGCCTGCGCCAGTGCCGCAAACGCCGCATCGCGGGCCGCGCGGTCGCCGACGCGGGCGCGGACCTTGACCAGCTCGTGGTCGTGCAGCGCCCGGCTGAATTCCGCGATGACGGCGGCCGTCAGGCCGAGCTTGCCGAGCTGCACGATCGGGTGCAGCGGATGGCCGAGCCGGCGCAGGTGTTTCTTCTGGTGATCGGTCAGCGGCATCGTCTCATTATAGGTGTGCAGGGCATGGCGCGATCATGAGCCGTCGCAGCAAGTCCAGCGGCCGGTGGCTGGCCGAGCACTTCGCCGATCCCTACGTCCGCGAGGCGAAGGACCGCGGCCTGCGCTCCCGCGCCGCCTTCAAGCTCGAGGAGCTCGATCGCGCCGAAAAGCTGGTTTTTCCGGGTGCCGTGATCGTCGATCTCGGCGCTGCGCCGGGCGGCTGGAGCCAGTACGCGGCGCGCGTGCAGGGCGGGCGCGGCACGATCGTCGCGCTCGACCTGCTGCCGATGGACGAGATCCCGGGCGTGACGTTCCTGCAGGGCGATTTCCGCGAGCAGGCGGTGCTGGACGAGCTGCTGCGCCTGCTGGGCGGGCGCCGGGCGGACCTTGTGATGTCGGACATGGCGCCCAACATCAGTGGTGTGGACGTCGTCGACCAGGCGCGCGCGGCGGACCTCGAGGCGCTGGCGCTCGACCTGGCGCGGCGCGTGCTCGGGCCGAATGGGGCGCTGGTGATGAAGGTGTTCCAGGGCGCCGGCTTCCGCGAGTTGCTGGCCGACGCCAGGCGCGGATTCGCGGAAGTGCGCATGCGCAAGCCAAAGGCGTCGCGGCAGCGCAGTTCCGAGACGTATTTGGTGGCCAGGAAACCCCGGCCGGTATAATGTGAAACCACCCCTCTGGCGCCATGGTCTGACCATTCAGGCCACCCGGCGGAAGGCGCAAATGGCAGGAGCCGCAGCTTGAACGACCTGACCCGGAACATCGTCCTGTGGGTAGTCATCGCGATCGTCCTGCTCGCGGTGTTCGCCAATTTCGGCCAGCGCGCCAGCGGGCCCGAGCAGCTGGCCTATTCGCAGTTCCTGACCGAGGTCCGCAACGGCGGCATCGCCAGCGCGACTTTCCGCGGCGAGACGATCGTCGGCGAGCGCAGCAACGGCGCCTCGTACACCACCAACAACCCCGAGACCGACAATTCCGTGCTGATCGGCCTGCTCGACAAACAGCGGGTCCGGATCGCCGCCGAGCCGCCGGAGCGCCAGGGATTCCTGCTGCAGCTGTTCCTGTCCTCGTTCCCGATCCTGCTGCTGATCGGCGTGTGGATCTATTTCATGCGCCAGATGCAGGGCGGGGCCGGCGGCCGCGGCGCCATGTCGTTCGGCAAGAGCCGTGCGCGGCTGCTGTCGGAGGACCAGGTCAGCGTCACCTTCGCCGACGTCGCCGGCGTGGATGAGGCGAAGGAGGAGGTCGCCGAGATCGTCGATTTCCTCAAGGACCCGTCCAAGTTCCAGAAGCTCGGCGGCAAGATCCCGAAGGGCGTGCTGATGGTCGGCAGCCCGGGCACCGGCAAGACGCTGCTGGCGCGCGCCATCGCCGGCGAGGCCAAGGTGCCGTTCTTCACGATCTCCGGCTCCGACTTCGTCGAGATGTTCGTCGGCGTCGGCGCCTCGCGCGTCCGCGACATGTTCGAGCAGGCCAAGAAGCACGCGCCCTGCATCGTCTTCATCGACGAGATCGACGCGGTCGGCCGTCATCGCGGCGCCGGCCTCGGCGGCGGTCACGACGAGCGCGAGCAGACGCTGAACCAGCTGCTGGTCGAGATGGACGGCTTCGAGGGCAACGAGGGCGTCATCGTCATCGCCGCGACCAACCGCCCGGACGTGCTGGACCCGGCGCTGCTGCGCCCGGGCCGCTTCGACCGGCAGGTGGTCGTGCCGTTGCCGGACGTGCGCGGCCGCGAGCAGATCCTCAAGGTGCACATGCGCAAGGTGCCGATCTCGGAGGACGTCAAGCCGTCGTTGATCGCGCGCGGCACGCCGGGTTTCTCCGGCGCTGACCTGATGAACCTGGTCAACGAGGCCGCGCTGTTCGCGGCGCGCGCCAACAAGCGCCTGGTCACGATGGACGAATTCGAGCGCGCCAAGGACAAGATCATGATGGGCGCCGAGCGGCGCTCGATGGTCATGAGCGAGCAGGAGAAGCTCAATACCGCCTATCACGAGGCGGGCCACGCGATCGTCGGCATGAACCTGCCGGAGCACGACCCGGTCTACAAGGTGACGATCATCCCGCGCGGCCGCGCGCTGGGCGTCACCATGTTCCTGCCCGAGGAGGACCGCTACAGCTACAGCAAGCGGCGGCTGCTGAGCCAGATCGCCAGCCTGTTCGGCGGCCGCATCGCCGAGGAACTGCGCTTCGGCCCCGAGGCGGTGACGACCGGCGCGTCGAACGACATCGAGCGCGCGACCAGCCTGGCGCGCAACATGGTCACGAAGTGGGGACTGTCCGAGCGCCTCGGGCCGCTGTCCTACATGGAGGACCAGGGCGAGGTGTTCCTCGGCCGCTCGGTGACCCAGCACAAGCAGGTCTCCGACGTCACGGCGCACGTGATCGACGAGGAGATCCGGCGCGTGATCGACGAGGCCTATGCCACCGCGCGCAAGATCCTGGTCGACAACCGCGACAAGCTCGACGCCATGGCAGCGGCGCTGATCAAGTACGAGACGATCG
Organism: uncultured Steroidobacteraceae bacterium; assembly: GCA_964468395.1. Classification (GTDB taxonomy): domain Bacteria; phylum Pseudomonadota; class Gammaproteobacteria; order Steroidobacterales; family Steroidobacteraceae; genus SCUD01. The sequence continues at coordinate 16,796 of CAYXUJ010000043.1, read as the reverse complement.
ACGAAAGCCAGCTCAAGGACATCATGGCCGGGCGCGAGCCCCGGCCGCCCGAAGGCTGGGACGATCCCGGCACGCACAGCGTCGCCCCCGGCAGCGGCAAGGCCGAGCCGGTGATCGGCCCGCCGGCGAGCCAGACCTGAGCCGACCGCAGCGGGCCGTGGCTTTGGCGTTGCCAGCCGGCACCCGACCAGCCGCAGGGCGCCCGGTCCCGATGCGCCTGCAATGCGGCCGCCACCTGCTGCATCTCGATGCGCCCGTCGTCATGGGCGTGCTGAACGTCACTCCCGATTCGTTCTCCGACGGCGGCCGCTATCTCGAGCCGGCGGCGGCGCTGGCCCGCGCCGAGGCCATGGCTGCGGAGGGTGCGGCGATCATCGACGTGGGCGGCGAGTCGACCCGGCCTGGGGCCGCGCCGGTGCCGCTCGACGAGGAGCTCCGGCGCGTGATCCCGGTGGTCGAGCGGCTTGCCGCAGCCCTGTCGATCCCGGTGTCCGTGGATACCCGCAAGCCCGGCGTGATGCGCGCGGCCCTCGCCGCCGGCGCATCGATGGTCAACGACGTCGGGGCCCTGGCCGCGCCGGGCGCGATCGAGGCCGTCGCGGCAACCGATGCCGCGGTGTGCCTCATGCACATGCAGGGCGAGCCGGGGTCCATGCAGCGCGACCCGCATTACGACGACGTGGTCGCCGAGGTGCGCGGCTTCCTGCGCGAGCGCGTGGCCCGCTGCGTGGCGGCCGGCATCGCGCGGCCGCGCATCGCGGTCGACCCCGGTTTCGGCTTCGGCAAGACGCTGGCGCACAACCTGGCCCTGCTGCGCGGCCTGGGCGCAATTGCCGCCGACGGCCTGCCGGTGCTCGCCGGGCTATCGCGCAAGAGCATGATCGGGCAGCTGACCGGGCGCGATAATGCCGACCGGCTGGCGGGCAGCCTGGCCCTGGCGGTGATCGCCGCCGGCAACGGGGCTCGCATCCTGCGCGCACACGACGTCGCGGCGACGGTGGATGCGTTGCGCGTGGCCGCCGGCGTCCTGGGGGAGATGGAGCACAGGGAATGAGCAGGCGCTACTTCGGCACGGACGGCATCCGCGGGCGTGTCGGCACGCACCCGCTGACGGCGGAGTTCGCCCTGCGCCTCGCAGGTGCGGCCGCCTGCGTGCTCGCGCCCGGCGGCGGGCGCGTGCTCGTCGGCAAGGACACGCGCCTGTCCGGCTACATGTTCGAGTCGGCGCTCGAGGCGGGCTTCGTCGCCGCCGGGGTGGACGTGCTGCTGGCGGGCCCGCTGCCGACGCCCGGCATCGCCTACCTGGTGCAGCGCCTGGAGTGCGATTTCGGCACCGTGATCAGCGCTTCGCACAATCCCTACGACGACAACGGCATCAAGTTCTTCGACCGCTCCGGCTGCAAGTTGCCGGACGAGCAGGAGGAGGCGATCGAGTCGCGGCTGGACGAGCCGGCCCTGACCCGCGAGTCGGCCGGCCTCGGGCGGGCCACGCGGGTGGACAGCGAGCGCGCCCTGTACGAGTCGTTCTGCGCCTCGACCCTGCCGCCGGGCCTGCGCCTCGACGGCCTCAAGCTGGTGATCGACTGCGCCAATGGCGCGGCTTACAAGGTTGCGCCGAGGGTGCTGGCAGATCTCGGCGCCGAGATCGTGCCGATCGGCTGCTCGCCGAACGGCCGCAACATCAACGACGGCTGCGGCTCGACGCACCCGGAACTGCTGAAGCTGACCGTCTCCGGCGTCGGCGCCGATGCCGGCATCGCGCTCGACGGCGACGGCGACCGCCTGGTGATGGCGGACCAGCGCGGCGAAATCGTGGATGGCGACCAGTTGCTGTACCTGCTCGCCAGCGCGCGGCTGGCGGCCGGCGTGCTGCGCGGACCCGTGGTCGGGACCGTGATGTCGAATCTCGGGCTCGAGCTCGCGCTGCGCGAGCTCGGCATCCCGTTCCTGCGCGCCGCGGTCGGCGACCGCCACGTGCTGCAGATGCTGCGCGAGCATGACGGCGTGCTCGGCGGAGAGTCTTCGGGTCACCTGCTGTGCCTGGACAAGATCACCACCGGCGACGGCCTGGTGGCGGCGTTGCAGGTGCTCGCGGTCATGAAGTCGACCGGCAGGCCGCTGGCGGAGCTCGTGGCCGGCATGCGCCGTTTTCCCCAGCAACTGGTCAATGTGCGGGTCGCGCGGCGCTTCGACGCGGCACGCACGCCGGCGGTCGCTGCGGCGGTGGCCGAGGTGGAGAAGTCGCTGGGCGCCCGCGGGCGGGTCGTGCTGCGTGCATCCGGCACCGAGCCGCTGATCCGCGTGATGGTCGAGGGCGAGGACGCGGATGCGGTCGGGCGGCATGCGGCTACGCTCGCGGAGGCCGTGCGTGCCGCGGCGCCGCCTGCATGAACCCGGCGCTGCGCAGGCCGCTGGTCGCGGGCAACTGGAAGATGCACGGCAACCGTGCCGACGCGGCACGGCTCGTGGGCGAGCTGATCACGCGCGGCGCCGGCCAGGGTGCGGCGGAAGTGATCGTCTGCCCGCCGTTCGTGCACCTGGCCGACGTCTCCCGCCAGCTCGCCGGCTGCCGGATCGGGCTGGGCGCACAGGACGTCTGCGCCGAGGAGGCGGGCGCCCACACCGGCGAGGTCTCCGCCGCCATGCTGGCGGACATCGGCTGCCGGCACGTGATCGTGGGTCATTCCGAGCGCCGCGCGATGTATGGCGACGAGGACGGGCTGGTGGCGCGCAAGTTCGTGGCCGCAGGCCGCCATGGCCTGACGCCGATCCTGTGCGTCGGCGAGACCCTCGCCGAGCGCGAGGCGGGGGCGACGGCCCGGGTCATCCTGCGCCAGCTGGACGCGGTCGTCGGGGAGGCGGGTGTCGCCGCCTTCGCCGCCGCCGTCGTGGCCTACGAGCCGGTCTGGGCCATCGGCACCGGCCGCACGGCGGAGCCGCAGCAGGCGCAGGAAGTGCACGCGCTGATCCGGGGCCGGATCGCCGAAAAGGATGCTACAATCGCCGCTTCCCTTCGGGTTCTCTACGGGGGCAGCGTCAAGGCGGGCAATGCCGCGCTGCTGTTCGGAATGCCCGACGTGGACGGTGGCCTGATCGGCGGGGCCTCTCTGAAGGCGGATGAATTCTGGAGCATCTGCGCGGCGGCGGAAGGCTGACCGGGCGGGTCGGACGGTGGACTGGCAATGCTGCACAACCTGATCACATTCCTGCATGGGCTGCTGTGCTTCGCGATCGTCGCGCTGGTGCTGCTGCAGCGGGGCAAGGGCGCGGATGCGGGCGCGGGCTTCGGTGCCGGCGCGTCCGGCACCGTGTTCGGCGCGCGCGGCTCGGCGACCTTCTTCTCCAAGCTGACGGCAGTGCTCGCGACGCTGTTCTTCATGACCAGCATGTCGCTCGCCTGGTTCGCGACGCGCCCGCTGGCGGAGCGGCCGGACAGCATCGTCGACAAGCTGGTGACGGAACCGGCGCCCGCGGCGGACATTTCCCCCGATTCCGTGCCGGCGCTGCCGGAATCCTCCGCTGCCGACGGGACTGCGCCCGCCGGGGAATGAACGAGCCCGGATTTTTTTCTGTGCCGACGTGGCGGAATTGGTAGACGCGCTAGCTTGAGGGGTTAGTGGGGAAACCTGTGTGGGTTCGAGTCCCACCGTCGGCACCAACCACATGATGCGACCGGTCGTCCGGGGGTCCCACGGGGCCGCCCGGACGGTTACAATGCGCCGGTTTCAACCGCACGAGCGCAGCCCGCGACGGTCGCCACATTGCTGCAGAACTACCTGCCTGTCCTGATCTTCCTCCTGGTCGCCGGCGGCTTCGGCCTGGTGCTGCTCGCGGCGGGCTGGGTGCTCGGCCCGCGGCGCCCGGATGCCGAGAAGACCTCCGCCTACGAGTGCGGATTCGAGGCGTTCGAGGACAGCCGCATGAAGTTCGACGTGCGCTACTACCTGGTGGCGATCCTGTTCATCATTTTCGACCTCGAGATCGCGTTCCTCTTCCCGTGGGCGGTCTCGCTCGACGAAATCGGCGGCTTCGGCCTCCTGTCCATGGGCGTCTTCCTGGCGGTGCTGGTGATCGGCTTCATCTACGAATGGAAGAAAGGGGCGCTCGAATGGGATTGACAGCGGAAGCGCCCGTCGTCCAGGGCCGCGGGTTCATCACGACGTCGGTGGACAGCCTGATGAACTGGGCGCGCACCGGCTCGCTGTGGCCGATGACCTTCGGCCTTGCCTGCTGCGCGGTCGAGATGATGCACGCCGGCGCGTCGCGCTACGACCTCGACCGCTTCGGCGTCGTGTTCCGCGCCAGCCCGCGGCAGTCCGACGTGATGATCGTGGCCGGGACGCTGGTCAACAAGATGGCGCCGGCGCTGCGCAAGGTCTACGACCAGATGGCCGAGCCGCGCTGGGTGATCTCGATGGGATCCTGCGCCAACGGCGGCGGCTACTACCATTATTCCTATGCCGTGGTCCGCGGCTGCGACCGCATCGTGCCGGTCGACGTCTACGTGCCGGGCTGCCCGCCGACTGCCGAGGCGCTGGTCTACGGGATCCTGCAACTGCAGGAGAAGATCCGCCGCACCAGCACCATCGCCCGCGGTTCTGCATGACCCGCGTCGAGGCAACCGCACAGGCGGTCGAATCCCGGATCGGCGCGAGCGCCCGGCAGGTGGCGGCGCCGGCCGGCGAGATCGCGATCGAAGTCGCGCCGGCTGACTGGCTGGGAGTGTGCCGCCTGCTGCGCGACGCTCCGGACCTCGCATTCGAGCAGCTGAGCGACCTGTCCGGCATCGACTACCTCGACTATGGCCGCTCGGAGTGGACCACGGAGGCGGCGACCGCCTCGGGATTCAGCCGCGGCGTCGAGCGCGACGCGCCGCGCGAGACCGGCGGCGGCTCGCGGTTCGCGGTCGTCTGCCACCTGCTGTCGGTGTCGCGCAACACGCGCCTGCGCGTGCGCTGCCGCTGCGAGGAGGGCGAGCCGCCCGTGATCGACTCGCTGGTGCCGGTCTGGGCCGCGGCGAACTGGTACGAGCGCGAGGCCTTCGACCTGTTCGGGATCCTGTTCCGCGGCCACCCGGACCTGCGCCGGATCCTGACCGACTACGGGTTCATCGGCCACCCGTTCCGCAAGGATTTCCCGCTGATCGGCAACGTCGAGGTGCGCTACGATCCCGCGCGCGCCCGCGTGGTCTACGAGCCGGTCAGCATCGTGCCGCGCGTCACCGTACCCAAGGTGATCCGCAAGGACCGCGCGCGGCTCGGGCCAGGGAACGGCGGCAATGTCTGAGATCCAGAACTTCACGCTGAACTTCGGCCCGCAGCATCCCGCGGCCCACGGTGTGCTGCGCCTGGTGCTGGAGATGGACGGCGAGGTCATCCAGAAGGCCGACCCGCACATCGGCCTGCTGCACCGCGCGACCGAGAAGCTCGCGGAGTCGAAGCCGTTCAACCAGTCGATCGGCTACATGGACCGCCTCGACTACATGTCGATGATGTGCAACGAGCACGCCTACGTGCGTGCGATCGAGAACCTGCTCGGCGTGACGCCGCCCGAGCGCGCGCTGTACATCCGCGTGATGTTCGACGAGATCACGCGCATCCTGAACCACCTGCTCTGGATCGGCTCGCACGGCCTCGACATCGGCGCGATGACCGTGTTCCTGTACGCCTTCCGCGAGCGCGAGGACCTGATGGACTGCTACGAGGCGGTCTCGGGCACGCGCATGCACGCGACCTACTACCGGCCGGGCGGCGTCTACCGCGACCTGCCGGACTCCATGCCCCGTTACCAGGCGTCGCGCTGGCGCAGCGAGAAGGACGCCGCGCGGCGCAACGAGGCGCGCTCCGGCTCGATGCTCGATTTCATCCAGGACTTCACCGAGCGATTCCCGGCCTGCGTGGACGAGTACGAGACGCTCTTGACCGACAACCGCATCTGGAAGCAGCGCACGGTCAACATCGGCGTGGTCACGCCGGAGCGGGCGCTGCAACTCGGCTTCACGGGGCCGATGCTGCGCGGTTCCGGCGTCGAATGGGACCTGCGCCGCAAGCAGCCGTACGCGGCCTACGACCGCGTCGAGTTCGACGTGCCGGTCGGCGTCAATGGCGACTGCTACGACCGCTACCTGTGCCGCGTCGAGGAAATGCGCCAGGCCAACCGCATCATCCGCCAGTGCGTGGACTGGCTGCGCGCCAACCCGGGCCCGGTCATGCTCGACGACCACAAGATCACGCCGCCGCGCCGCGGCGAGATGAAAGACGACATGGAATCGCTGATCCATCACTTCAAGCTGTTCACCGAGGGCTATTGCGTGCCGGAGGGCGAGACCTATGCGGCGGTCGAGGCGCCGAAGGGCGAGTTCGGCGTCTGGCTGGTCTCGGACGGGGCCAACAAGCCGTACCGGGTGAAGTGCCGGGCGCCCGGCTTCGCGCACCTGTCGGCGATGGACGAGCTGGTGCGCGGCCACATGCTGGCGGACGTGGTCGCGACGATCGGCACGATGGACATCGTGTTCGGGGAGATCGACCGGTGAGCGGCCACGACGGCATCGGCGGCGTGCTCACCGAGCACACGCGCCACGAGATCGACCGCTGGGTCGCCAAGTTCCCGCCGGACCGCAAGCGTTCGGCGGTGCTGGCGGCGCTGCGCGCCGCCCAGCACCAGAACCAGGGCTTCCTGACCGCCGGTCTGATGGACGCGGTGGCGGACTATCTCGGCATGCCGCCGATCCAGGTGTATGAGGTTGCGAGCTTCTACTCGATGTTCGAGACGAAGCCGGCCGGGCGGGTGCACGTGTCGGTCTGCACCAACATCAGCTGCATGCTGTGCGGCGCCGACCGCATCGTCGAGGCGGTCGAGAAGCACCTGGGCATCCGCACCGGCGAGAGCACGCCGGACGGCAAGTTCTACCTGAAGCGCGAGGAGGAATGCCTCGCCGCCTGCAACAACGCGCCGATGATGATGGTCGACCACGTCTACCACGAGAACCTGACGCCGGAATCGGCCGTCAAGGTGCTGGAGGCGGTGAAGTAGCCATGCCGCGCGCCCAGAACCAGGTCGTGTTCGAGCCGCTCCAGCATGCGCAGAGCTGGACGCTGCCGGTCTACCGCAAGTTCGGCGGCTACGAGGCCTGGGAGAAGATCCTGCGCGAGAAGACGCCGCGCGAGGCGATCATCGAGGAAGTGAAGGCCTCCGGCCTGCGCGGCCGCGGCGGCGCCGGCTTCCCGACCGGCGTCAAGTGGAGCTTCATGCCGCGCAACGCGCCGGGGCAGAAGTACGTCGTCTGCAACTCGGACGAGAGCGAGCCCGGCACCTGCCACGACCGGGACATCCTGCGCTACAACCCGCACTCGGTGATCGAGGGCATGGCGATCGGCGGCTACGCGATGGGCGCGACCGTCGGCTACAACTACATCCGCGGCGAGTTCCTGGCCGAGCCGTACCCGCGCTTCGAGGCGGCGCTCGCCGAGGCGTATTCGGCCGGGCTGCTGGGCAGCAACATCCTGGGGTCCGGCATCGACTTCGACCTGCACGCGGTCGCCGGCGCCGGCGCCTACATCTGCGGCGAGGAAACGGCGCTGCTCGAGTCGCTCGAGGGCAAGCCGGGCAAGCCGCGCTTCAAGCCGCCGTTCCCGGCCAATTTCGGCCTGTACGGCAAGCCGACCACGATCAACAACACGCAGAGCTTCGCCGCCGTGCCGTCGATCCTGCGCAAGGGCGCGAAGTGGTTCGCCGAGCTCGGCGTGCCGAATTCGGGCGGCACGGCGATCTTCTCGGTCTCCGGCCACGTGGCGCGGCCCGGCAATTACGAGCTGGCGATGGGCATCCCCTTCCGCGAGCTGCTCGACATCTGCGGCGGCATGCGCAGGGGGCGGAAGCTGAAAGCCGTCATCCCCGGCGGCTCGTCGGTGCCGGTGCTGCCGGCGGCGCTGATCATGGACTGCACGATGGACTTCGACTCGCTGCGCAAGGCCGGCAGCGCGGTCGGCTCGGCGGCGGTGATCGTGATGGACGACAGCACCTGCATGGTGCGCGTGCTGGAGCGCATCTCGCGCTTCTACATGGCGGAGTCCTGCGGCCAGTGCACGCCCTGCCGCGAGGGCACCGGCTGGCTCACGCGCATGCTGCGCCGGATCCTGGCGGGGCAGGGGCGCATGGCGGACCTCGACCTGCTGGTGCAGGTGGCCAACCAGATCGAGGGCCACACGATCTGCGCGCTGGGCGATGCCGCGGCCTGGCCGGTGCAGAGCTTCCTCCGGCATTTCCGCCACGAATTCGAGTACATGATCGAGCATGGCGGGCAAAGCATCGTCAACGCCCCGGGCCAGGCGGTCGCATGAGCGACGACCTGGTCAACGTCGAGGTGGACGGCCGGCCGCTGCAGGCGCGCAAGGGCCAGATGATCATCCAGCTGACCGACGCGGCCGGCGTCTACGTGCCGCGCTTCTGCTACCACGAGAAGCTGTCGATCGCCGCCAACTGCCGCATGTGCCTGGTCGAGGTCGAGAAGGCGCCGAAGCCGATGCCCGCCTGCGCGACGCCGGTGGCCGAGGGCATGAAGGTCTTCACCCGCTCGGCGCGCGCGCTGGCCGCGCAGAAGGCGACGATGGAGTTCCTGCTGATCAACCACCCGCTCGACTGCCCGATCTGCGACCAGGGCGGCGAATGCGAGCTGCAGGACCTTGCGCTCGGTTTCGGCAGCGCCAGCTCGCGCTTCGACGAGCGCAAGCGCGTGGTCAAGGACAAGAACCTCGGGCCGCTGATCTCGACCGACATGACGCGCTGCATCCACTGCACGCGCTGCGTGCGTTTCACCGCCGAGATCGCCGGCCTGCAGGAGCTCGGCGCGACCGGCCGCGGCGAGGACATGGAGATCGGCACCTGGATCGAGCGCAGCGTGGACCACGAGCTGTCCGGCAACGTCATCGACCTGTGCCCGGTCGGCGCGCTCAACTCGAAGCCGTTCCGGCACCGCGCGCGCTCCTGGGAGATGACCGAGCACGCACTGGTGTCGCCGCACGACCCGGTCGGCACCAACCTCTGGGGCCACGTGCTGCGCGGGCGGCTGATGCGCATCGTGCCGCGGACCAACGAGGCCATCAACGAGACCTGGATTGCCGACCGCGACCGCTATTCCTACGAAGGCGTCTATGCGCCGGACCGGCTGCGGGCGCCGATGCTGCGTGCGGAGGGAAGCTGGCGCGAAGTGACCTGGGAGACCGCGCTCGCCGCCGCGGCCGACCTGCTGCAGGCAGGGCTGCGTGAATCCGGTCCCGGCCGCCTGGCATTCATCGGCTCGCCCGGCGCGACCACCGAGGAGGCGTACCTGCTCGGGCGGCTCGCACGCGGCCTCGGTTCGCACAACGTGGACACGCGGCTGCGCCAGACCGATTTTTCGGACCAGGCGCAGGACCCGCCGTTTCCCGGCCTCGGCGTTTCGCTGCAGGGAATCGAGTCGCTCTCCGGCCTGCTGCTGGCCGGCTGCATGGTGCGCGCGGAAGCGCCGATGCTCGCGCACCGCGTGCGCAAGGCCGCGCTTGCGGGCTGCAAGGTCAGCCTGCTGGGCACCGCCACGCAGGAATGCCATTTCCCGGTCCACCGGCAGCTGGTCGCGGGCGCCGGCGACCTGGTGACCGCGCTCGCGGCCCTGGCGTCCGGCAAGGCCGGCACCGACGAGAGCCGCGAGATCGTGGCATCGCTGTCGTCCGGGCGTGCGGCGATCGTGCTGGGCGGCGAGGCGATGCGGCATTCCCGCTTTGCCGAGCTGCGTGCAGCGGCCGCCGCGCTCGCGGCACGCACCGGCGCAACGCTCGGATTCCTGCCCGATGGCGGCAATGCGGCCGGCGCGGCGATTGCCGGCGCGCTGCCGCATCGCCTGCCGGGCGGCCGCCCGGATCCCGAGACGGGCCTCGACCTCGGCGCCATGCTGGCATCGCCGCCGGCGGCGGCGCTGCTGTTCGGGGGCATCGAGCCTGCCGAGGACATCGGCATTCAGGGCGCGGCGCAGGCGCTGGCGTCCTGCCCGCGGCTGGTCGCCGTGACGCCATTCGCGGATGCCGCAACGCTGGCGACGGCGCAGGTGATGCTGCCGATGGGCACGTTCGCCGAGACCTCCGGGACCTATGTGAATGTCGAGGGCAGCTGGCAGGAATTCCGCGGCTGCGCCCAGCCGATCGGCGAGTCGCGCCCCGGCTGGAAGATCCTGCGCGTGCTCGGCAACCAGCTCGGCCTGGACGGATTCAGCTACGGCAGTTCCGCCGACGTGCTCGCCGAATTGCGGCAGGCCGCGAACGGCGTGGCCTATGACGGCCGTTTCGCCGGCGGCCGCGAGATCGTCGCCCGCGCCGGGGGCACGACCAGCGAGCTGCCGATCTACCGCGTGGATGCGATCGTGCGCCGGGCGACGGCACTGCAGATGACGCGGGCCGGCCGCGGGCGGGCGGGCTGAACGCCATGCTGGACTTCATCACCGACAGCGCCATCTGGACGGGTCTCGCGCCCTGGCTGCAGTCCACCATCATCGTCTTCGTGCAGGTCGTGCTGGTGATGCTCGCGGTCGTCATCGCGGTCGCGATGCTGACGCTCGCGGAGCGCAAGGTGATCGGCTACATGCAGCTGCGGCTCGGTCCCAATCGCGTGACCTTCTTCGGGCTGCGGCTGTTCCGCGGCATCGCGCAGCCGTTCGCCGACGTGTTCAAGCTGCTGCTGAAGGAGATCATCGTCCCGGCAGCGTCGTCGCGGCTGCTGTTCCTCATCGCGCCGCTGATCGTGCTGGTGCCGGCGCTCGCGGCCTGGGCGGTCATGCCGTTCTCGCCGGAGTTCGTGCTCGCGGATATCGACGCCGGCCTGCTGTTCATCCTCGCGCTGACCTCGATGGGCGTCTATGGCGTGATCCTCGCCGGCTGGGCCAGCAATTCGAAGTATGCGTTCCTCGGTGCGATGCGCTCGGCCGCGCAGATGGTCGCCTACGAGATCGCGATGGGCTTTGCGCTGGTCGGCGTGCTGATGGCGGCGGGCAGCCTGAACCTGGGCGAGATCGTGCGCGCGCAGGAAGGCGGCATCGGCAGCTGGCACTGGCTGTGGCTGTTCCCGCTGTTCATCGTCTATTTCGTCTCGGGCCTGGCCGAGACCAACCGCGCGCCGTTCGACGTCGCCGAGGGCGAGTCGGAGATCGTCGCCGGGTTCCATGTGGACTACTCCGGCGCCGCATTCGCCTCGCTGTTCGCGCTGCCCGAGTACGCGAACATGATCCTGATCTCGGCGCTGACCGCGGTGCTGTTCTTCGGCGGCTGGCTGTCGCCGTTCCAGGGCTGGCTGGCGGACGACGCCTTCCTCGCGCAGCCGGGGTTCTACTGGCTGTTCCTGAAGATCTGCTTCTTCCTGTTCGTGTTCCTGTGGGTGCGGGCGACGTTCCCGCGCTACCGCTACGACCAGATCATGCGCCTCGGCTGGAAGGTGCTGATCCCGGTCACGCTGGTGTGGATCGCGGTCGAGGCGGTGCTCGCGTGGCTGCGCATCGGCCCCTGGGCGGCATGAGGCGGCCATGAAGCGCATCGGTTCACTGTTCCAGACGCTGTTCCTGACCGAGCTGCTGGTCGGCCTGTCGGTGACCGCCCGCAACTTCTTCCGCCGCAAGATCACGCTGAACTACCCGGAGGAGAAGACGCCGCAGTCGCCGCGCTTCCGCGGGCTGCACGCGCTGCGGCGCTACCCGAACGGCCAGGAGCGCTGCATCGCCTGCAAGCTGTGCGAGGCGGTGTGCCCGGCGCTCGCGATCACGATCGAGTCCGACGTCGGGCCCGACAACACGCGCCGCACGACGCGCTACGACATCGACCTGTTCAAGTGCATCTACTGCGGCTTCTGCGAGGAAGCCTGCCCGGTGGACGCGATCGTCGAGACCCGAATCCACGAGTACCACATGGAGAACCGCGGCGAGAACATCATGACCAAGGACAAGCTGCTCGCGATCGGCGAGAAGTACGAAGCGATGATCGCGGCCGACAAGGCGGCCGACGCGCGGTACCGGTGAGCGGCATGCTGGTCGAGATCCTGTTCTGGTCGTTCTCGGCGGTGCTGGTCGGCAGCGCGCTCGGCGTCATCCTGTCGCGCAACCCGGTGCACGCGGTGCTGTTCCTGGTGCTGTGCTTCTTCAACGCCGCCGTACTGTGGCTGCTGATCGAGGCGGAGTTCCTGGCGATCGTGCTGGTGCTGGTCTACGTCGGCGCGGTGATGGTGCTGTTCCTGTTCGTCGTGATGATGCTGGACGTCAACCTCGAGCGGCTGCGCGAGGGCTTCGCGCGCAACGCGCCGCTCGGCGCGCTGATCGCCGTGATCATGGTGATCGAGCTCTGGTACGTGCTGTGGGTTCGCCGGCTCGGGATCGACCTGCCGGGCTCCACCGCGCCGCTGCCGGCCGGCCACAGCAACACGGCCGAGATCGGCGCCGTGCTCTATACCGAGTACGTCTGGCCGTTCCAGCTCGCCGCGATCGTGCTGCTGATCGCGATCGTCGCCGCGATCACGCTGACGATGCGCCGGCGCCCCGGGGTCAAGGTGCAGGACGTCGCCGCCCAGGTGGCGGTGCGGGCCAAGGACCGGGTGCGCGTCGTGAAAATGCCGGTCGAGCGCGAGCCATGATCACGCTGACGCATTACCTGATGCTGGCCGGCGTGCTGTTCGCGATCGCGGTCGCGGGCATCTTCATCAACCGCAAGAACGTGATCCTGCTGCTGATGTGCATCGAACTGATGCTGCTCGCGGTCAACTTCAATTTCGTCGCCTTCTCGCGCTTCCTCGGCATCGTCGACGGCCAGGTGTTCGTGTTCTTCATCCTGACCGTCGCCGCCGCCGAGGCGGCGATCGGCCTGGCGATCCTGGTCGTGCTGTTCCGCCAGCGCCGCAGCATCAACGTCGAGGAACTCGACGCCATGAAGGGCTGACCGTGTCGTTCTCGCAGATCTGCCTCGCGATCGTGCTGGCGCCGCTGGCGGCGGCGGTCGTTGCCGGCCTCGGCGGGCGCTACATCGGCCGCGCGACGGCGCACGTGCTGTGCATCGCCGGCGTCACGGTGTCCTTCGCCCTGTCCGCGTGGGTCCTGATCCTGATGCTGGACGGCGCGCCGGTGTTCAACGAGGCGGTATACACCTGGGGCGTCAGCGACGGCCTGCGCATGGAAGTCGGCTTCCTGATCGACAACCTGAGCGCGCTGATGATGACGGTCGTGACGTTCGTGTCGCTCGCCGTGCATGTCTACACGATCGGCTACATGAAGGACGACCCGGGCTACCAGCGGTTCTTCGCCTACATCTCGCTGTTCACGTTCGCGATGCTGATGCTGGTGATGTCCAACAACTTCCTGCAGCTGTTCTTCGGCTGGGAGGCGGTCGGGCTCGTGTCCTACCTGCTGATCGGCTTCTGGTACAAGCGGCCGACCGCCATCTTCGCCAACCTGAAGGCCTTCATCGTCAACCGCATCGGCGACTTCGGGTTCATCGTCGGCATCGCGGTGATCGTCGCCTACATGGGCAGCCTCGACTATGCCGAGGTGTTCGCGCGCATCCCGAACGCGATCGGCCACGACCTGTACCTGACGCCGGGCGAGCCCTCCAAGGTCATCACGGTGATCTGCGTGGCGCTGTTCCTCGGCGCCATGGGCAAGTCGGCGCAGGTGCCGCTGCACGTCTGGCTGCCGGACTCGATGGAAGGCCCGACGCCGATCTCGGCGCTGATCCATGCGGCGACGATGGTGACGGCCGGCATCTTCATGGTCGCGCGCATGTCGCCGCTGTTCCAGATGTCGCCGGACGCGCTGCATTTCATCATCGTCATCGGCGCGACCACGGCGCTGTTCATGGGGCTCCTGGGCCTCGTCAACAACGACATCAAGCGCGTGGTGGCGTACTCGACGCTGTCCCAGCTCGGCTACATGACCGCCGCGCTCGGCGCCGGCGCCTACGGCGCCGGGATCTTCCACCTGATGACGCACGCCTTCTTCAAGGCGCTGCTGTTCCTGGCGGCGGGCTCGGTGATCATCGGCATGCACCACGAGCAGGACATGCGCCGCATGGGCGGCCTGAAGAAGTACATGCCGGTCACCTACTGGACCTGCCTGATCGGGTCGCTGGCGCTGATCGGCTTCCCCGGGCTGTCCGGCTTCTTCTCCAAGGACATCATCATCGAGGCGGTGAAGCACAGCCGCACCGAGGGCCACCACTACGCCTACTGGTGCGTGCTGATCGGCGTGTTCGTGACGGCGCTGTACAGCTTCCGGCTCGTGTTCATGACCTTCCACGGCCGCGAGCGCATGGACGAGCACACGCGCGAGCACCTGCACGAGAGCCCCTGGGTCGTCACGCTGCCGCTGGTGGCGCTCGCCATCCCGTCGATCGCGATCGGCTGGATGACGGCGGGCCCGGTCGTGTTCGGCGATTTCTTTGCCGGCAGCATCGCCCATGCGCCCAACGGGCCGCTTGCGGCGCTCGGCGCGGACTATCACGGGCCGGCCGCATTCGTGATGCACGCGCTCGCCTCGCCGGCGCTGTACCTGGCGCTCGGCGGCATCGCCACCGCCTGGTACCTGTACCTGAAGCGGCCGGACCTGCCGGAGCGGCTGGCGGCGCGCTTCTCGCGCCTGCACCGGCTGCTGGTCAACAAGTACTACTTCGACTGGTTCAACGAGAACGTCGTGGCTGCCGGCGTGCGCGGTTTCGGCACGGGGCTCTGGCGGCGCGGCGATGAGACGGTGATCGACGGCTGGCTGGTCAACGGCACGGCGCGGCTGGTCGGCACCCTGTCCGCCGCCGTGCGCCACCTGCAGTCGGGCTACCTGTACCACTACGCATTCGCAATGATCATCGGCCTGTCGCTGTTGCTCGGCTGGCTGCTGTACCGGTCGGCAACATGACGGCGCCCGATCACCTGCTGAGCTGGCTGGTCTGGCTGCCGATCGCGGGCGGCGCCGCCGTGCTGCTGCTGGGCGACCGCCGGATGGCGGCGGGCCGTTGGGTGGCGCTCGCCGCATCGCTGGCGACGCTGGCGCTGTGCGTGCCGCTGTGGGCCGCGTTCGACACGACCACGCCGGCGCTGCAGTTCGTCGAACGCGAGCCGTGGATCGGCGCGCTGAATGCCTGGTACCACCTCGGCATCGACGGCATCGCGCTGCCGCTCATCGCGCTGACGGCCTTCACCACGCCACTGGTGGTAATCGCCGCCTGGGACACGATCGAAAAGCGCCCGGCGCAGTATTTCGCCGCCTTCCTGGTCATGGAAGGGCTGATGATCGGCGTGTTCGCCGCGGCCGATGCGCTGCTGTTCTACGTGTTCTGGGAAGCGATGCTGATCCCGATGTTCCTGATCATCGGCGTCTGGGGCGGCGCGCGCCGGGTCTACGCGACCATCAAGTTCTTCCTGTACACCTTCCTCGGCTCGGTGCTGATGCTGGTGGCGCTGATCTGGCTCTACCTCGAGGGCGGCAGCTACGAGATCGCGGCGATGCACCGGCTGCCGATCGGCCTGACCGAGCAGGTGCTGATCTTCCTGGCGTTCTTTGCCGCGTTCGCGGTCAAGGTGCCGATGTGGCCGGTCCACACCTGGCTGCCGGACGCGCACGTCGAGGCGCCGACCGGCGGCTCGGTGATCCTGGCCGCGATCATGCTGAAGATGGGCGGCTACGGCTTCCTCCGCTTCAGCCTGCCGATCGCGCCGGACGCGAGCCGCGAGCTCGACTGGCTCGTCATCACGCTGTCGCTGGTGGCGATCGCCTACATCGGCTTCGTCGCGCTGGCGCAGCGCGACATGAAGAAGCTGATCGCCTATTCCTCGATCGCGCACATGGGCTTCGTCACGCTCGGCGCCTTCCTGGCCTACGACATCTGGCAGACGACGGGGTCGGTCTCGGGCGCGGGCATGGGGCTCGACGGCGCCATGGTGCAGATGGTGTCGCACGGCCTGGTCTCCGGCGCGCTGTTCCTCTGCGTCGGCGTGCTCTACGACCGGCTGCACACGCGCGACATCTCGGCCTACGGCGGCGTCGTCAACACGATGCCGGTGTTCGCCTTCTTCGCGGTCCTGTTCGCGATGGCGAATGCCGGCCTGCCCGGCACCTCCGGGTTCGTGGGCGAGTTCCTGGTGATCGTCGCCAGCTTCAAGGCCAATTTCTGGTACGCATTCGTGGCGGCGCTGACGCTGATCCTCGGGGCCGCCTACACGCTGTGGCTGGTCAAGCGCGTGATCTGGGGCGATGTCGGCAATGACGGCGTCGCCTCGTTGAAGGACCTCAATGCGCGCGAGTTCCTGGTGCTGGGCACGCTGGCCGCCGCGGTCCTGCTGCTCGGCGTCTGGCCGGCGCCATTGCTCGACGTGATGCGGCCGACGATCGAGTTCCTGGTCGAGCAACTCATGGTCAGCAAGGTCTGAGGCGCCCGCGATGAACGACGTTCCGACCGTGCTGACGATGGCCGAGCTGGCGCCCGCCGCCGCCGAGATCTTCGTCGCCGGCGCCGCCTGCCTGCTATTGCTGCTGGAGGCGCTGTTGGGTGAGCGGGGCCGCAGCACCGGCTTCCTCCTGGCGATTGCCTCGCTGGCCGGCGCCGCCTGGGTCACCTCGACGGTCGCGGTGGCGGAGCCTGCCGTGCTGCTGTACGGCCATTACGTCGCTGACCCGATGGGCACCGTCCTGAAGCTTTTCGCCTACGGCGCGGCGGCCGTGACGCTGGTGTACTCGCGCGAATACCTCGATCGCCGCGGCCTGCTGCGCGGCGAATTCCTGGTTCTCGCGCTGTTTGCGGTGCTCGGCA
>CAYXUJ010000042.1:17596-22170 GCA_964468395.1 uncultured Steroidobacteraceae bacterium | reverse complement strand
CCCCCGCATCGGGAGAATGCGCGCCCTTATGGCCAACACCAAGTCAGCCGAAAAGCGCGCCCGCCAGGCCCTCGCCAGCCGCGCCGCCAATGTCGCCCAGCGCTCCAAGGTGCGCAGCGCCGTGCGCAAGGTCGTCGAGGCGATCCGCGCCGGGCAGAAGGACGAAGCCGCCGCCGCGCTGAAAGCCGCCGCGCCGGTCATCGACTCGATGGCGCGCAAGGGCATCATCCACAAGAACAAGGCCGCCCGGCACAAGAGCCGGCTCGCCGGCCAGATCAAGGCGCTGAAGTAAGAGGGGTCGCATCCCCTTCGTGTGCCGATTCGCTGAAAGCCGGTCCCAGGACCGGCTTTTTCATTGCCTGCAGCAACAAAGGGGACGCACCCCTCGCGAAAGGGTGCGTCCCCTTCAGGTCTCCAGGTGGCGCATGATCGCCTGGCACAGCTCGCGCGTGCCCTCGCCGGTCGCGCCGGAGATCCTGAACACCGGTCCCTTGTAGCGCAGCCGCCGGACGATGTCGGCGCAGCGCCGCTCGCGCTCGCCCGGTTCCAGCAGGTCGATCTTGTTGAGCACCAGCCAGCGCGGCTTCTTCGCCAGATCCGGGCTGAACTTCTTCAATTCCTTCACGATTGCGCGCGCCCCCTCGACCGGGTCGGCCTCCGGGTCGGGCGGCGCGATGTCCACGAGGTGCAGCAGGATCCGCGTGCGCTGCAGGTGCTTGAGGAAGCGGATGCCGAGGCCGGCGCCTTCCGCCGCGCCCTCGATCAGCCCCGGGATGTCCGCCATCACGAAACTCTTGAGCGGCCCCACCGCCACCACGCCGAGCTGCGGATGCAGGGTCGTGAACGGGTAGTCGGCCACGCGCGGCCGCGCCGCCGAGACGGCGCGGATCAGCGTCGATTTGCCGGCGTTCGGCAGGCCGAGCAGCCCCACGTCGGCCAGCAGGCGCAACTCGACGCGCAGCGTGCGCGATTCGCCCGGCAGGCCCGGCCCGCACTGCCGCGGCGTGCGGTTGACGGAGCTCTTGTAGCGCTGGTTGCCCCAGCCGCCCTTGCCGCCCTTGGCGACCAGCAGCGTCTGCCCGGCCCGCGACAGGTCGCCGAGCGTCTCGCCGGTGTCGTCGTCGACGACGACCGTGCCGACCGGCATCGGCACGTACAGGTCGTCGCCGCCGCGCCCGGTGCAGTCCTGGCCGCCACCCGGCTGCCCGTTCTGCGCGCGGAAAGTGCGCTTGATGCGGTAGTCCACCAGCGTGTTGATGCCTTCCTGGGCCCGCAGCCAGACGCTGCCGCCGAGGCCGCCGTCGCCGCCGTCGGGACCGCCGAAAGGCACGAACTTCTCGCGGCGGAAGCCGACCGCGCCGCGCCCGCCGTGGCCGGCGACTACCTTGACGATTGCCTCATCGACGAATTTCATGGCTGTCTGCCGCCGCAACGAAAAACCCCGGCCGGGCCGGGGTTTTCTGTCGAGTCGCGCGGCCCTGGCTTACTCCGGCAGGACGCTGACGAAGGTGCGCTGCGGGGCGCCCTTCTTGCGGAAATGCACGCGGCCGTCCGCTTTCGCGTACAGCGTGTGGTCGGTGCCGACGCCGACGTTGTCGCCGGCCCGGAAAGGCGTGCCGCGCTGGCGCACCAGGATGTTGCCCGCGACCACGCGCTCGCCGCCGAACTTCTTGACGCCGAGGCGCTTCGACTGGGACTCGCGGCCGTTCTTGGTACTGCCGCCGGCTTTCTTGTGTGCCATCTCGTTCTCCTGACCGTTGCGCTCAGGCCGCCGTGATGCCGGTCACCTTCACTTCGGTGTACGGCTGGCGGTGGCCCTTCTGGCGCAGGTAATGCTTGCGGCGCCGGAACTTGGTGATCCCGACCTTGTCGGCCTTGCCGTGCGCCTGCACGGTGGCCATGACCCGGGCGCCCGTCACGTACGGCGCGCCGACCGACACGTCGGCACCCTCGCCGATCAGCAGGACCTGGTTGAACTCGACGGTGGCGCCCGCGTCGGCGTCGAGTTTCTCGACCCGCACGACGGTGCCTTCGCTCACCCGGTACTGCTTGCCCCCGGTGGCAATGACGGCGTACATGATTGACTGGACTCCAAAAAGAGCCGGCAATTGTAGTGACCGGACCCCCCGGGGTCAAACCGGACCGGGCGAACCCGCATTTCCCGCAATCGCGTTTGCCGCTAGGATGCCCTGCCCACCGCCGGGCCGCCAGGAAGCCATGCAACTCAAGGACATACGGGAGCTCGTCGCCGCCGATCTCGCGGCCGTGGACGCCGAAATCCGGCGCCAGCTCGCGAGCGACGTGGCGCTCGTCAACCAGGTCGGCGATTACATCGTCGGCAGCGGCGGCAAGCGGCTGCGGCCGCTCCTGGTCGTGCTCGCGGCCCGCGCCGCCGGGGCGCGGGAATCGGCGCACATCCCGGCCGCGGCCCTGATCGAGTTCATCCACACGGCGACGCTGCTGCACGACGACGTCGTCGACGATTCCGCCAAGCGCCGCGGCCGCGACACCGCCAACGAGGCTTTCGGCAACCCGGCCTCGGTGCTGGTCGGCGATTTCCTGTATTCGCGCGCCTTCCAGATGATGGCGGCGCTCGACTCGCCGGCGCTGATCCGCGTGATGGCCGATGCGACCAACACGATCGCGGCCGGCGAGGTGATGCAGCTGATGAACGCCGGCGACCCGGACACCACCGAGATCCGCTACCTGGAGGTCATCTACCGCAAGACCGCGCGCCTGTTCGAGGCCGGCGCCCAGATCGCGGCGATCGTGGCCCGGGCACCGCCGCAGCACGAGCAGGCGCTCGCACGCTATGGCAAGCACCTCGGCATCGCCTTCCAGCTGGTGGACGACGCGCTGGACTACCGCGGCGATGCCGCCGAGCTCGGCAAGAACGTCGGCGACGACCTGGCCGAGGGCAAGCCGACGCTGCCGCTGATCCACGCGCTGCAACACTGCGATCCGGATGCGGGCGCGATGATCCGCGCCGCGATCGCCGCCGGCGGCACCGAGGACCAGGGGCCGATCAGAAACGTGGTCGAGAGCACTGGCGGGCTCGACTACACGGCGCAGCTCGCCGACGGCGAAGCCAGGAAAGCGATCGAAGCCCTCGCCGGCGTGCCCGCCTCCGCCTACCGCGACGCGCTGGTCGCACTCGCGCGATTCGCCGTCAGCCGCAGCAGCTAGAGCCCGGCACCCTCGACGACGATTGCGCCGTCGCTGACGACCAGGCGCGGCTCGAAGAACACGCGGCTGTCGACGAGCGGGTCGCCGTCGTAAGCGACCAGGTCGGCCTCCAGGCCGACGCGCACCGTGCCCGTGCGCGCCTCGATGCCGAGCACGCGCGCGCCGTTCTGCGTCGCCGCCGCGATCGACTCTAGCGGCGTGAAGCCGCACTGCTCGCGCAGCATCGCGATCTCGTGGGCGATGCGGATGCGGCCGGTGTCGTCGCCGTCCGCATAGCTGCCGTCGGTCGCCGCAGCGACCGTCACGCCGAGCGCGTGCGCCTTGCGCACCGCCGCGCGCAACGGTCCCATCATCGCCTGCGTGCGCAGTTGCAGGGCGACGTCATCGGCGGAATTGCCCTGCGGGTCCCCGAGCGGGCTCATGACGGCCAGCGTCGGGACGAAGAACGTGCCGCGCCGCTTCATCTCGGCGAGCGTCTCGTCGTCCACCCAGGTGCCATGCTCGATGCTGCGCACGCCGGCCCGCACGGCATTGGCCGCGCCCTCGCGGGCGTGGGCGTGCGCGGCGACGAACAGGCCCTTCTTCGCCGCCTCGGTCACCGCGGCGCGCATCTCGTCCTCGGTGAGTTCCGGCTTGCGCGGGTCGGTGTCGGCGAGGCCGGCGCGCTCGCTGGCGCCCACCTTGATGACGTCCGCGCCCTCGGCGATCAGCGCACGCGTCGCCTCGGCGATGCGATCTGCACCGCGCAGCTCGCCGCCGATGGCGTCGCCGAACTGCGGGTACACCATGAAGAACGCCATGCCGGGCCGCGGCCGGATATGTCCCGGCGACACCAACAGCTCCGGCCCCGGCACGTGACCGGCCCGGATCAGGTCGCGCGTGCCGATCGCCTGCCGGTAGGTGTCGCCCAGCACGCGCGCGGTCGTGACGCCGGACTGCAGCGCACGCAGCGCCGCGTCGGGCGACTCGATATGCGCATGTGCATCGACCAGCCCCGGCAGCAGGTAGCGGCCGCGCAGGTCGATGCGGCGGACGCCCGCGCTCGCGGCCGGCGCGGCGGCGGAAATCGCCGCGATCTTCCCGTCGCGTACGCTGACGGCCATCCCGGCGCGCGGCGCAGCGCCGGTGCCGTCGATGAGGGTGGCGTTGACGAGGTCCAGGTCCTGGGCGGCGGCGGCGAGCGGCAATGCCGCCGCCAGCGCGAAAATGGTGCGAAACATGCCTGCAACTCCCCGAACGGGCCGGTTTCGCGAGGATACGCGGTATCGTTGAAAGCGTGGGAGGGCTTGATTACACTGCCCCGCTCGCTTCGGGGTGTAGCTCAGCCTGGTAGAGCACTACGTTCGGGACGTAGGAGTCGCAGGTTCAAATCCTGTCACCCCGACCAG
>CAYXUJ010000042.1:0-17496 GCA_964468395.1 uncultured Steroidobacteraceae bacterium | reverse complement strand
CGCTCGAACAGCAGGTAGGCCCACAGCCACTGCGTCATCACGATCAGCCGGTTGCGCAGGCTCACCAGGAAATAAATGTGCGCCGCGCCCCATAGCCACCACGCCAGCCAGCCTCGCAACCGCAGCCGCCGCCAGGCAATGACCGCGGACTTGCGCCCCACCGTCGCCAGCAGCCCGCGATCGCGATAGGTGAATGGCGCCGGCTCGCCGCGCCCGGCGAGGCGCTGCCGGATCGCGCGGGCAACCCAGGCGCCCTGCTGCTTCGCGACCGGCGCGATGCCCGGCAGCGGCGCATCGCGCAGCAGCGCGGTGTCGCCGATGACATATATATCCGGCTGCCCTGCGGGCCGCAGGTCATTGCCGACCGGCACGCGGCCGGCGCGGTCGCCGGCGACGCCGAGCCAGCGGGCCGCCGGCGACGCCTGGACTCCAGCCGCCCAGACCACCGTCGCGGCCTCGATCGATTCCTCGCCGAGCGCCACGCCCTCTGCGTCGCAGCGCGTCACCGCGCGGCCGAGCCGCACGTCCACGCCGAGACGGCGCAGGGCGCGCTCGGTGTAGCGCGACAGTTCTTCCGGAAAGTTCGGCAGCAGGCGCGGCCCCGCCTCGATCAGCAGCACGCGGGTCTGGCGCGGATCGATGACGCGAAAATCGGCGGCGAGCGCGCGGCGCGCGAGCTCGGCGACCGCACCCGCCATCTCGACGCCGGTCGGGCCGCCGCCGACGATCGCGATGGTCAGCAGCCGGCGCGCAGCCTCCGGGTTCGAGGCCATCTCCGCGCGCTCGAAGGCGAGCAGCAGGCGGCGGCGGATCGCAGTCGCGTCGTCGAGGTCCTTCAGTCCCGGCGCGTGCGACGCCCACTCGTCGTGCCCGAAGTAACCGTGGGTCGCGCCGGTGGCGAGCACCAGGTAGTCGTAAGCGACCGGCCCGTCGCCCAGCATCACGACCCGCCGGCCAGGGTCGAGCCCCGTCACCTCGCCCATCAGCACGCGCGTATTGCGCTGGCGCCGGACCAGGTGGCGCACCGGCCAGGCGATGTCCGCGGGCGACAGCCCGGCGGTCGCGACCTGGTACAACAGCGGCTGGAACAGGTGGTGGTTCTGGCGGTCGATCAGGGTGACGTCGGCGGCAGCGCTGCCCAGGCCGCGCACCACCGCCAGCCCCCCGAACCCGGCACCGACGACGACGATCTGCGGACGCCCCACGCTCAGCCCCGGCAATCAGGAAACCGCCGGGAGTATAGGCTCCGGCTGCCCGCCGGCGGCCGCCGCCGGGGCCGGCGCCTTGCCCCCGGCAGGGTCCGGGCGTAGTCTGATTGGCCGGCAACGGGGGTGCCATGCTGCGCATTGTCCTGCTCAATCCCAAGGGCGGCTCGGGCAAGTCGACGATCGCGACCGGCATCGCCGCGATGTACGCGGCGCGTGGCTACCAGCCCGTGCTGATGGACTTCGACCCGCAGGGCACCAGCTCGCGCTGGCTCGAGAAGCGCCCGCCCAACCGGCCGGCCATCCACGGCATCGCCGCCTATGCGCGCGCGATCGGCGTCACGCGCAGCTTCCAGTTGCGCGTGCCGCAGGGAACCGACCGCGTCATCGTCGACACGCCGGCGGCGCTGCAGCCGCAGCAGTTCATCGAGCACGTGCGCGATGCCGATGCCGTGCTGGTGCCGGTGATGCCGTCAGACGCCGACATCCACGCCGCCTCGCGCTGCATCGGCCACCTGCTGATCTCGGGCAAGATCAAGCGCCGCGAGAACCGCCTCGGCGTGATCGCCAATCGCGTCAAGCCGAACACGATCATCTTCCGCACGCTGATGCGTTTCCTCGACCAGATGCAGATCCCGGTCGTCACGACGCTGCGCGACTCGCAGAGCTACGTGTTCGCCGGCGAGCAGGGCGTCGGCCTGCACGAGATGAATCCCGCGCGCGTGCACCCCGAGCTGCACCAGTGGAATGCGCTGTGGGCCTGGCTGGAGTCCCGCCGCCAGTTCTCGCAGCCGCCGGTGGCGATCGGCGCCGACTGAGCGCCCGCGCGCCGGTGCCTAGCCGCCCGGCCGCCAGCCCAGCGTCAGCAGCAGCAAGGCGAAGCCGGCCACGTAGGCGACCGCCACCAGCCAGCCTTCGCGCAGCCAGCGGCCGGTCGAACGCGCCTCGGGATACATGCCGCTGATCGCGACGCCGGCGGACGAGCCGAACCACAGCATCGAACCGCCGAAACCGACGGCGTAGGCCAGCACGCCCCAGTCGTAGCCTCCCTGCTCGAGCGCGAGCGCGGTCAGCGGGATGTTGTCGAAGCCCGCCGACACGAAGCCGAGCGCGAATGCCGTCTGCCACGACGGCGCCGGCAGGGCCTCCACCGGCATCAGCGACGCGGATGCAACCAGGCACAGCAGGAACAGCGCGCCCTTGAATGCGGCGGGCAGGATCCTCCAGTCCGGCCGGCGGATGCCGGACGTCAGCAGGATCGTCACCGCGACCGCAGCGCCGATGCACGGGAAACGCTGCGCCAGCGCGGGGAGTTCCAGGTTGACGACGACGTTGACGGCCACGGCGCTCGCGAGCACGAACGCGACGACCCAGACGCGAACCCAGTCGACGTGCAGTTGCGCCGGCGGGTCCTTGACGATCGGCGCGTAGCGCTGCTGCGCGCGCGCCGCGGAGATGCCGAATACGAGGAGCGCGGCTGCCGAGGCGATGTAGGCATGCAGCACCGCCGCGGGAGAAATGCCCCTGATCCACATCATCGTCGTCGTCGTGTCGCCGATCACGCTGCCGGCGCCGCCGGCGTTGGCCGCGGCGACGATGGCGGCGAGATAGCCGACGCGGACGCGGCCGCGGAACAGCGTGTGCGCCATCGCCCCGCCGATCAGCGCGGCGGCGATGTTGTCGAGGAATCCGGAGAGCGTCCAGACGATGGCCAGCAGCGCGAAGGCGCCGGTCCAGTCATCCGGCAGGTAGCGTGGCAGCGCCTGCGGCAGCCCGCTGCCCTCGAAGTGCGCCGCAACGACCGCGAACCCCAGCAGCAGCAGCAGCAGGTTCGCGAGCGTGACCCACTCGTGGGCGAAGTGCTGCGCCAGGCCGGCGCCACCCGCGCCCGCCGGGAACTGCGTGACCAGCCATTCGAAGGCGATGACGGCCGCGAGACCGGCTGCAGCGATCGGCAATGCGTGGCGATGGAGCAGCGCCACGCCCGCGAGCGTCGCCCCGAAAATGAGGAACTCGACTGGCAACGGAACCAGGGTCAGTTCCAGTCCCAGTCCTGCGGCGTCGCGCGGCAACCGCCGCCCTCGCCGCCGGTCCAGGCGCGGCCACGCACGAACCGGCCCGGGCGGGCCGCGGTCGGCTCGCCGTCATCGAGCGCCAGGGCGCCGTTGACGACCACGTGCGAGACGCCGGTCGCGTACCGGTGCGGATCGACGTAGGTGGCGTGATCCTGGATCGTGGCCGGATCGAACACGACGACATCGGCGTAGTGGCCCGCCTGCAGGCGGCCGCGATCCTGGAGCCCGAGGACGGCCGCCGGGTGCCCGGTCATGCGGTGGACCGCATCTTCGAGCGTCACGCGCTGCTCGTCGCGGACGTAGCGGGCCAGGACGCGCGCGAAGTTGCCGTAGCCGCGCGGGTGCAGGTTGTTCTTCAGGAACACGCCCTCGGCGGACACCGCCGTGCCGTCGGAGCCGAAGCTCATGAACGGCAGCGCCACCTTGCGGCGCACCTCGTCCTCCGACATCAGGAAGTAGATCGACTGCACGCGGCTTTCGTCTTCGGCGACCAGATCCATCGCCGCGACTTCGGGCGCGACGCCCCGCTCGCGGGCGATCTCGGCCAGGGTCCTGCCGATCAGCGGCTTGAGCGCCGGGTTGCGCAGGCCGACGATCAGCACGTTCTCGGCGCCGCCTGCCTCGCGCAGCGTGTTGGACCAGTCCGTGCCGTCGCGGCGCATTTCGTCCGCGACGCGCGCGCGCAGGGCCGGGTCGCGCAGCCGCGCGTACCAGGCGGCATTGCCGCCCGCCTGCACCCACGGCGGCATCGCCGCATCGAGCCCGGTGCTCGCCGCCGGGTAGGCGTACATGTCGGCCGTGATGCGCAGGCCCTCGCGCCGTGCCGCCTCGATGCGCGCGATCGCCGGCTCGAGCTTGGGCCAGTTGTCGCGGCCGGCGGCCTTCAGGTGATAGATCTCCGCCGGCGCGCCCGAGCGGCGCGAGATCTCGATCGTTTCCTCCAGCGCTTCCAGCAGCCGCCGGCCCTCGCTGCGCATGTGCGTCGCGTAGATGCCGCCGCAGCGGGCCGCGGTTGCCGCGAGCGCCACCAGCTCGTCGGTCCCGGCGAACGAGCCCGGCACGTAGATCAGCGACGAGGCGACGCCGAGCGCCCCCTGCTCCATCGCCTGGCGCACGAGTTCCTGCATCGCCTGCAGCTGCTGCGGCGTCGGATCGACGTCGTCGGCGCCGAGCACGTGCGTGCGCACCGTCGCCGCGCCGACGTGGGATGCGACATTCAGCGAGACGCCCTTGCGCTCGAGCGTCTCGAGGTATTCGCCGAGCGTGGTCCACTCGACTGGAAAGCGCAGGTCGCCCTGTTGCGCGAGCATCTCCTCCTTCATCGCCGGCGTCAGCGGGCCCATGGAATCGCCCTCGCCCATCACCTCGAGCGTCACGCCCTGGCGCAACTCGCCCTGGCCGCGCCCGTCGATCAGCAGCGACTCGTTCGACCAGGACAGCATGTTGATGAATCCGGGCGCGACCGCGCGGCCGCGGGCGTCGATCTCGCGGCGCCCCGTGCCGGGCGCCGCCGGCCCGACGTAGACGATTCGATCGAGGGTGATGGCGACGTCGCCTGCGAATCCCGGCGCGCCGCTGCCGTCGTAGACCGTGCCGCCCCGCAGGACGAGGTCGTATTCGGGTTCGCCCGCGCAGGATCCCGCGAGCGGCAGGCACAGCAGCAGCAGCAGGAGCCTGGGCATCATTCGACGGTGATGGTGATCGGTACAGACACGACCGGCGGGTCATGCGGCAGGTGCAGGTGATCCGCCAGCAGCAGCTGCAGGCGATGCGTTCCCGGCGCCAGCGTCACGCTCGCCTCGGTCTGGCCCTTGCCGAAGTGCAGGTGCCGCTCGTCCGCGGGCACGGGCCGGTCGAGCGGCGGCAATTCCGTGTCCACCAGCAGGTGGTGGTGGCCGGTGTCCGGCATGGCGATGCCCGCCGGCGCCACGCCCATGCCCTTGAGGCCGAACCGCACGGTCACCGGGTTGGCGACGGTGGCGCCGTCCTGCGGCGAAATGAAATAGACCATTGCGCCTGCCGCGGCCGGGCTGCGCGGCAGGTCGGCGGCCAGCGCCGGACCGGCCAGAATCAGGAGCGCTGCAATCTTCCAGTCCATGATCGTCACTCCGCGACCGCCGGATTATGCACTGCGCTGCATCGGCGTGCGCGCCGGCCGGGGCGTGCGCCGGCGACGCCTCTTTGCTAGGGTGCCGCTGTGCCGGCCAACCGAATCGAAACCGCGGAGTTCTCCGGTCGCGTGCTGATGGTCGGCTGCGGCAGCATCGGCCAGGCCATGCTGCCGCTGCTGCGGCGTCACCTGGCGCTGCCCGAGGACGGCCTCGCCGTGCTGGAGGCAAGCGAACAGGGCCGCGCGCTCGCGGCGGCCAACCAGGCGCGCTTCGTGCATTGCCACCTGAAGCCGTCCACCTACCAGCGCGAGCTGCGCCGCCGCCTGAAGGCCGGCGACCTGCTGCTGAACCTGTCGGTGGACGTCTCCAGCCTCGACCTGGTCGAGTGGTGCGCCGGGCACGACGTCCTGTACGTGGACACCTCGATCGAGCCCTGGCCCGGCGTGTTCGACAATCCCATGCTGACGATGCGCGAGCGCACCAACTTCCGCACGCGCGAGGACATGCTGAAGCTCGGGCGGCGACTGAAACCCGGCAGCGCCACCGCGGTCGTGGACCACGGCGCCAACCCGGGCCTGGTCTCGCATTTCGTCAAGCAGGCACTGCTCGACCTGGCCGCGGGCCAGAACCGCCAGGTCGAGGCGCCCGCCGGCGCCGCCGGCTGGGCCGCGCTTTCGCGCGACCTCGGCGTCAGGCTGATCCAGATCTCCGAGCGCGACACGCAGGCCACCGACCGGCCGAAGCGGCCGAACGAGTTCGTGAACACCTGGTCGATCGACGGCTTCGTGGACGAGCTGATGCAGCCGTCCGAGCTGTCGCTCGGCACGGCCGAGCCCGGCAAGCCGCCGGGCTCGCACTGGCACCGGCCGCGCTGCGGCTCGGTCTACCTGCATCGCCCGGGCGGCGCGACCTTCGCGCGCAGCTGGCTGCCGTCGTCCGGCGGCTTCCAGGGCCTGCTGATGACGCACGACGAGGTCTTCTCGATCGCCGATCACCTGACCTTGCGGCAGGGAACGAAGATCGAGTATCGCCCGACCGTGATGTTCGTCTATCACCCCTGCGACGACGCGATGCTGTCGGCGCTCGAGCTCGAGGGCCGCGGCTGGCAGCCGCAGCCCGTGCGCCGCATCATCCGCAGCGAGATCGTCACCGGCATGGACGAGCTCGGCGTGCTGCTCGCCGGCCACGCGAAGAACGCGTACTGGTTCGGCTCGCAGCTCTCGATCGCCGAGGCGCGGCGCCACGTGCCCTACACGAACGCGACCTGCCTGCAGGTCGCCGCGGGCGCGCTCGGCGCGACCCTGTGGGCCATCCGCCATCCGCGCGAGGGCCTGCGCGAGGCCGACGACCTCGACTTCCGCGAAGTGCTCGACGTCGCGCGCCCCTACCTCGGCTCGCTGGTCGGCGCCTACACCGACTGGACGCCGCTGCAGGGCCGCGGCGAGTTGTTCAGCGAGCGGCTGGTCGCGGACCAGCCGTGGCTGTTGCAGAACGTGCGCGCCCGGCAATGGCGCGCCTGAGCCGCGCCGCCTACACTCTTCAACCGCCGTTCCGGCGACCGCACGGGTGACTGCATGAGACTGCAAACGATCGGCCTGGCCCTGTTGCTCGCGGCGCTTCCGGCGGCGGCCGCGGACAAGCGCCCGATCGCGCACGAGGACGTGTGGTTGATGAAACGCGTCGGCACGCCGGCGCTGAGCCCCGACGGGCGCTGGGTCGTGGTGCCAGTCACCGCGCCGGCCTACGACGAGGCCGAGAAGACCAGCGACCTGTGGCTGGTGCCGGCTGACGGCAGCGCGCCGCCGCGGCAGCTGACTTTCTCGAAAGGCTCGGAGGCCAACCCGGCCTGGAGCCCGGACTCGCGCCGCATCGCCTTCGCCGCCAAGCGCGAGGGCAGCGAGGAATCCCAGATCCACGTGCTCGACATCGACGCCGGCGGCGAGGCTGCGCGCGTCACCAGCGTGTCCACCGGCGCGACGCGGCCGCTGTGGCGGCCCGACGGCCAGGCCATCCTGTTCATGAGCATGACCTGGCCGGGGGCGATGAACGATGCCGACAACCGGGCGCAGATCGACGAGCGCAAGGCGCGCAAGTACAACGCGCGCGCCTACGACGATTTCCCGATCCGCCACTGGGACCGCTGGCTTGACGAGCGCCGGCCGACGCTGATGCTGCAGCCGCTGGCCGACGGCGCCGCTGCGACCGACCTGCTGGCGGGCACCGCACTCGCGCGCAGCCGCGGCTTCGGCGGCGACCTCGGCAATGACGGCGAAGTGCTGGATGCCGCCTGGTCGCCGGACGGCAGCGCGATCGTGTTCACCGCCACCACGGACCGCGACCAGGGCGCCCGCGCAGACGTGCAGCAGTCGCTGTTCGTGCTGCCGGCCGGGGGCGGCGAGCCGCGCCGGCTGACCGGCGCCGAGGCGAGCTATGCGAGCCCGAAGTTCGCGCCGGACGGCTCGGCGCTGTACGCGCGGCAGACGCCGCGCACGCGTTTCGTCTACAACGACGAGCGGCTGGTGCGTTTCGACTGGGCCAACCCGGCGCCGCGGCCCGTGACATCCGGATTCGACCGCCCGGTGGCCGAGTTCGAGATCGCGGCCGACGGCGAGCGCATCTACCTGCTGGCGGGCGACCAGGCCCATGACCGCCTGTTCACGGTCGCAGCCGCCGGCGGCGAGGTGCGCGAGGTCGGCCGGCTCGAGGCCGGCAGCGTGTCCGGGCTGCAGGTCGGCGGCGGGGACGAAACCGTCATCGTCGCCAACTGGGGCAGCGCCGTGAGCCCCGCCGAGGTGACGCGCTTCGATGCCGCCACCGGCGCGCGCCGCGCACTCAGTGCATTCAACGCCGCGCGCGTCGCGGAGATCGACTGGCAGCCGGTGCAGGAGTTCTGGTTCACGTCGAAGCGCGGCCGGCGCATCCACAACCTGGTCGCCCTGCCGCCCGCCTTCGATCCGTCGAAGAAGTACCCGCTGTTCGTGCTGATCCACGGCGGGCCGCACGGCATGTACAAGGACGAGTTCTTCGTGCGCTGGAACTACCACCTGCTGGCGCAGCCGGGCTACGTGGTGCTGATGACGAACTACACCGGCTCGACCGGCTATGGCGAGTCGTTCGCGCAGGGGATCCAGGGCGACCCGCTCGCGGGCCCGGCCGAAGAGATCAACCAGGCGGCCGACGAGGCGATCCGCCGCTACCCGTTCATCGACGCCGGGCGGCAGGCCGCCGGCGGCGCGAGCTATGGCGGCCACCTGACCAACTGGCTCGCGGTCACGACCACGCGTTACCGCGCGCTGGTGAGCCACGCCGGCCTCTACGACCTGAAGACCCAGTGGAGCACCAGCGACATCGCCTGGTCGCGCGAGCGCAACCTCGGCGGCCCGCCCTGGGACGGGCGCGCGGTCTGGCGCGAGCAGAGCCCCTTCTGGCGCTCGGCGCAGCTGAAGACGCCGATCCTGGTGACTTTCGGCGAGAAGGATTTCCGCGTGCCGTTCAACAACGGCCTTGAAATCTGGACCGTGCTGAAGCGCCAGCAGGTCCCGAGCCGGCTGGTGATCTTCCCGGACGAGAACCACTGGATCCTGAAGGGCGAGAACAGCCGCTACTTCTACCAGGAAGTTCAGGGCTGGCTGGCGAAATACCTGGGGGCGCCATGATCGACCCGACGACTTTCCTGTCGCCGGCGCAACTCGCGAAGCTGCTCGGCACGACGCCGGCGGTCATCGCCGACCTGGTCGGCTCGGTGCCGACCAGGCCCGCGGACGTTAGGCGGCTCGCGCGCCGCCTCGGAATCGACTACGAGTCGCTGCGGACGTTCACCGACGATGCGTTGCAGCCGCTGACCGGATTCGACGCCGAGACCCAGCTGATGCTGCGGCTGTGGCAGAAGCTCGACCCGAAGCGGCGCGAGACCGCGCTGGTCGTGCTCAAGGACATGGCGGCTGCCGGCAAGCGGCACCGGAAGAAGAAGCGCTGAGGCGCGCCGGTCAGGGAATCTGGATGCCGCCCTTGCCGCCCATGCCCTTGAGCGCGGCGGCGGAGCCCGCTTCGGGGATCACGATCGAGGACGCGGCCTGGCGGCGCATCTCCTGCAGCTCGCGTGCGGCGTCCTCGATCGCGTGCTGCGCGGCGGCGCCGAACTGCGCGACCGCGTCCGCGAGCGTCGTCGCGTCGAGCTCGAACGACAGCGGCAGCGAGCCCATCGGCGTCATCACTGTCGCCTGGCCGATGAACAGGGTCGGCCGCGAGGCATCGTCCTTGCCGTCGGCGCCGACCGGCGTCAGCCGGCGCACGGTGCCGACGCGCTGGTCGGTGAATACATCTTCGCGATAGAGCGATGCCGCGTTCATCTGCGGCTCGCCGGGTCTCTCGTTGCTCATGCGGCGGATTTTAGCCGATTCAGCGCACGACCGCGAAGTCGCGGCTGGCCTCGTCCCACTGCGGCGTTGCCGCGATCGCCGGCAGCACCGCATCCGGCTCGCCGACCACGGTCCACAGGTCGCCGTGGCGCTCGTCCATGAAGCGGCCGTCGATCGCAGCCGCGAGCTGCTCGATCAGCGGATCGTAGTAGCCGCGCGTGTTGACCAGCACGATCGGGCCGGGGAACAGGCCGAGCCGCTTCAGCGTCATCGCCTCGAACAGTTCCTCGAGCGTGCCGGTGCCGCCCGGCAGCGCCACGACCGCCGCAGCCCGCGTCAGCATCTCGTGCTTGCGCGTGCGCATGTCCTCGACCACGAGCAGTTCCGACAGGTCGTTGTTGCCCCACTCGAGGTCCATCATGAATTTCGGGATCACGCCGGTCACGCGCCCGCCGGCTGCGAGCGCGCCCTCCGCGAGCGCGCCCATCGAGCCCGAGCGCCCGCCGCCATAGACGATGGACCAGCCCGCGCCGGCGAGCAGCCTGCCGAGCTGGCGCGCCACGTCGTGGAAGTGCGGATCGCAGGCAAAGCTCGACGCGCAGTAGACGCAGACGCTGCGTTCCGGGCTCGTCAGCGCCATCAGGTCCCCCATCGGCATGCTCCGTCGTGTCGCGAAATCATATGAATTAAATACCGTAAACGATTGATTTATATAGCTACAAAAACCAGTCCCTAGCCCGTCGCCTGCAGGCCGAGCGCGATCGCCGAGACGCTCGCGAGCAACGCGTCCTGCAGCGCGGCGTCCTCGCGGTTGCCGGCGCGCCAGCGCCGCAGCAGGTCCACCTGCATCAGGTGCACCGGGTCGAGGTACGGCGCGCGCAGCAGCGTGGAGCGCTGCATCTGCGGGCGGCTGTCGAGCAGGTCGACCTCGCCCTTGATCCAGGTGATCCAGCGCCGGGCCAGCGCGTGCTCGCCATGGATCTCGGCGACGATGCCGGACGCGTCGCCATCCGCGAGCCCGTCGTAGTGCGCCGCAATCTCGAGATCGGCGCGCACCAGGTCCATCTCCACGTCGTCCAGCAGGTTGGCGAGGAACGGCCACTCGGTCCAGGCCTTCGCCAGGCTGGCGGCGCCGTGCTCGCGCGCGGCGGCGTCGAGCCCGGTCCCGATCCCGAACCAGCCTGGCAGCACGTGCCGGCTCTGGGTCCAGGCATAGACCCACGGCACGGCGCGCAGCGCATCGATGCCGCTGCCGGCGCGGTGCGCGACGCGGCCGCCGACCTGCATGCGCTCGATCACGTCGATCGGCGTCACGGCGCGGAAGTAGCGGTCGAACCCGGGATGCTCGTGGACCAGGGCACGGTAGCGGGCGCGGCTCGCGGCCGCGATCGTGCCCATCAGCGCGCGCCGCCGGTCCGCGCCGCCGGATGCATGCGGTGCATCGAAGCGGTCGAGCAGCACGGCGAAGACGGATTTCTCGAAGGTGCGCAGCGCGATGCGCCGCAGGCCGTAGCTGTTGCCGATGCCCTCGCCCTGCTCGGTCGCGCGCAGGCGCCCGCGGGTGGCGCCGGGCGGCGCGTTCTGCACCAGCCGGTCGAGCGGACCGCCGCCGCGGCTGGTCGTACCGCCGCGGCCGTAGAATAGCGCGAGTTCCACGCCCGCCGCGGCAGCCGCGTCCATCAGCGCCGCCTGCGCCTCGTAGATCGCATGCCGCGACGCAGCGATGCCGATCGCCTTGTTGCTGTCCGAGAACCCGATCAGCACGGTCTGGCGGCCGCCGCGCGCCGCCAGGTGGCGGCGGTAGCTGCCCTCCTCCAGCAGCGCGCCGAGCACCGGCCCGGCGCCCTCCAGTGCGCTGACGCTCTCGAGCAGCGGCACGACGTCGAGCGGCACCTCGCCGCTCGCGCGGTCGGTGATGTTCGCCCAGCGCGCGAGCAGCAGCACGGAGAGCACGTCATCGGGCGCCTCGGTGCCGCTGACGACGTAGTCGCCGATGGCGTGCTCGCCGTACTTGTAGCGCCCCTGCATCATCGCCTCGAACACGGCGAGCGTGCGCCGGCCGACGGCATCGAAGCCGCCCGCCGGCCCGCGGTCGCGGCCGATCGATTCGCACATCACCGCGCTGCGCTCCGCCGGCGCCAGCGCATTCCAGTCGTCCCGCGCCAGGCCCTGGGCGATGACGTCGCGATGCACGACGGCGTGCTGGCGCACGTCGAGCGTGGCCAGGTGGAATCCGAAGGTTCGCGCGCGGCACAACAGGCGCTCGACCGGGAACAGCCCGGCGTGGCGGCCGAGATTCGCGGCCAGGCTTGCCGCCACCAGCTCGATGTCGCCGATGAACTGCCCGGCAGACTCGTAGTGGTTCGGCCGGCCGTCGTAGGTCGTGCGCAGGCGCTCGGCCACCTGCGCCAGGAAGATCCGGTACGGCATGCGGTCGTGGCGCGTCGAGGCCGCCTCGCGCGCCTTCGGCAGCAGGATGTCGTACTCGGCGATGCGCGCCTCGAGCTCGCGGCTGACGCCGACGCGGCCCGCGCTCTGCGACAGCTTCGCCGACAGCGAGCGGCAATCCTCGTAGTACGCCGAAATGATGCGCTGTTGCTGCCGGTGCAGGGTCTCGCGGATCGCCTTGGCGTGGACCTCGGTGTTGCCGTCCATGTCGCCGCCGACCCAGGTGCCGAAGCGGAGCATCAGCGGCAGGCGACCGGGCTCGGGCGGCAGCCCGAACACCGTCTCCAGCCACAGCGAGATCTCCTCGTACAGCGCCGGCACGACGCGGTAGATGACTTCGGCCAGGTAGAACAGCACGTGCTCGCGCTCGTCGGCGACCGTGAGCCGCTCGTGCGGATGGGCCTCGGTCTGCCAGCTGGAGGTGACCTCCATGCGGATGCGTTCCCAGACCGAGCGGCGCTCCGCCGGCGACAGCGTCGGGTCGAGCCGCTCGATCATCATGTCCGCGATCTGCTGCTGCTTGCGCAGCATCGTGCGGCGCGACGACTCGGTCGGGTGCGCGGTGAACACCGGGTAGATGGTCACGCCGCCGAGCAGTTCGAGCACGCGCGCGGCGTCGAGGCCCGCCGCCTTCAGGCGGTACATGCAGTCGCCGATGCCGCCCGGCTGCGGCCGGTCGTTGCGCAGCATGTACTCGCGGCGGCGGCGGACGCGGTGCACGCGCTCGGCCAGGTTGACGACCTCGAACCACTTGCTGAACGCGCGGATCAGGTCGCGCGCCTGCGCCGCCTCGCGGTCCGAGGTCCGCACCAGCAGCTCGACCGCGCCCTGCGGGTCGCCCTCGCGGCGTCCGATCGCGGCGACCCGGTCGCCCTCCACCGCGTCGAACAGCGCCGCGCCGCCCTGGTCGCGCAGCACTTCGCCGACCAGGCCGCCGAGCGCATGCACGTCCTCGCGCAGCGCCGTCTCTTTCGACGGGAACTGCAGGTTCTGGCGGTGGATCACGCGCGGCGCCGGGTCATCGGGGCGTTCGGATGCCTAGGCGTGATGCCCGCCGGGGCCGTGCACGTGGCCGTGGGAGATTTCCTCGTGCGTCGCCTTGCGCACTTCCGCGACCTCGAGCGAGAAATGAAGCGTGCGGCCGGCCAGCGGATGGTTGGCGTCCACGGTGACGAAGTCGCGCTCGACGCGCACCACCGTCATCAGCCGCTTGCCCTGCGGCCCGCTCGCCTGCAACTGCATCCCGGGCGTGATCTCCCCGCCCTCGGTGAACTTGCTGCGCGGCACGATCTGCACCAGCCGGTCGTCGCGCCAGCCATAGGCTTTCTCCGGCGGCACGGCCACGTCCAGCTTGTCGCCGGGCGACTTGCCGGCCAGCGCCTCTTCGAGGCCCGGAATGATGTTGTTCTTGCCGTGCAGGTAGCTGAGCGGGCCGTGGCTGCTCGACGAATCGAGCACCGTTCCCTGCTCGTCCCGCAAGGTGTAATGCAGCACGACGACGCGGTTCTTTTCGATCTGCACGGTGGGCCCCTGCTGTGGCAGGAGGCGAATGGTAGCGGTTTGCGACGCGGGGCGGTACCGGCCGCGCCCGCGCATTAAAATAGCGGGCATGAAGCTGCCCGCTCCCGCCATTGCCGCCGCCCTGCTCGCCTGTGCCGCGACCCCGGGGCGCGCTGCCGTTTCCTCGGCTGCGCCCGAACTCGAGGTCGTCACGGTGGTCGGCAAGCGCAGCGAGCCGCTGCGGAGCGCGCCGGCTGCGGTCTCGGTCGTCACGGCGGCGGACCTCGAGTCCGCGATCGCCTTCGACCTGCACGACGCCCTGCGCCACGAGCCCGGCATTTCGCTGGCGCGCGACCCACATCGCTTCGGCGCGGGCAGCCCGACGGTGCGCGGCCTGGGCGGCAACCGCGTGCTGGTCGAAACCGACGGCGTGCCCGGGCCGAAGACCTTTGCGGTCGGCAGTTTCTCGAACACCGGCCGGCTGTTCGCGGACCTCGAACTGGTGGAACGGATCGAGCTGCTGCGCGGCCCGGCCTCGGCGCTGTACGGCAGCGATGCGATCGCGGGCGTGATCGCGCTGACGACGCTCGACCCGGCCGACCTGCTGGCGGACGCCGGCGACCGTTACCTGCGCACCCGCGCCGGCTACGCCGCCGACGACGACTCGCTGCTGACCGGGCTGACCGGCGCGCTGCGCGCCGGCGATTTCGAGTCGCTGCTCGCCTACGCGCACCGCGACGGCAACGAGCTCGAGCACGCCGGCGGCGGCCCGCCCGCCAACCCGCGGGACTACGACAGCGATGCGCTGCTCGCGCGCACGGTCTACCAGGGATTTGGTGCGCCGCTTCGGCTGACGGCCGAGTGGAATCGCCAGCACGACCTCACCGACGTCGACTCGCTCGAGCTGTCCGGCGGCCGCTTCGCCAACACCATCCTGATGCAGGGCGACGACCGGACCGAGAGCCTGCGCCTGACGCTGGACCAGGAATTCGACGACCCGGCCCGCCGCTACCAGGGCCTGTGGCGCGCCTGGTGGCAGGAATCGAAGGTCCGCCAGCTCACACACGAGGAGCGGCGCGCGGCGCCGCCGGCGACGCCGCCGATCGCGATCGACCGCGAGTTCCATTACCGCGAGCGTGTCGCGGGCGCCGAGCTGCTGGTGATGCGGGACTTCGAGGCCGGCGGCGGCCTGCACCGCCTGACCGGCGGCATCGAGTATGCGGAGACGCGGGTGACCGAGTCGCGCGACGGCCTGCAAACCAACCTGCAGACCGGTGCGACGACGTCCACGATCCTCGGCGAGTCGCTGCCGGTGCGGGACTTCCCGGTCAGCCGGCTGCGCGAGACCGGCGTGTACCTGCAGGACGAGTGGCGGCCCGGCGACGGGCCATGGTCGCTGATCCCGGCGCTGCGCGCCGACTGGTACCGGCTCGACCCGCTGACCGACGCAATGTACGCCGCCGACAATCCGGAAACGCCGCCGGTCGATATCGACGACTGGTCGCTGTCGCCCAAGCTCGGCGTCGGCTGGCGCATCCGGGACGGCGCCTCGCTTTACCTTCAGTACGCGCACGGCTACCGCGCGCCGCCATTCGACGACGTCAACATCGGCCTCGACCTGCCGCAATTCAACGTCCGCGCCATCCCAAACCCGGACCTCCAGCCCGAGCGCAGCGACAGCCTCGAGCTCGGCCTGCGCCTGGCGGGCGCCGCGGTCGCCGGCTCGGTCAGCGTCTATGGCAGCCGGTACCGGGACTTCATCGAATCGCGCGTCAACATCGGCCGCGACCCGGACACGGGCACGACCCTGTTCCAGTCGCGCAATCTCGCGCGCGCGGAGATCTACGGCGCCGAGGGCGCGATCGACCTCGATTTCGGCGCCTGGCGGCCGTCGTGGGCCGGCTGGTCCGGCCGCGTCGCGTTTGCCTGGACCGAGGGAGAGGACACCGCGCGCGACCAGCCGCTCAACAGCATCGACCCGGCGCGCGGCCTTCTGGGGCTTCGCTATGACACGCCGTCGGGGGCGCTGTCCGCCGCGCTCGACCTGACGCTGGTAGCGGCCAAGCACGACGTGGACGAGTCGGCAGGGCCGCTGTTCCAGCCGGACGGCTACTCGGTTATCGACCTGCGCCTGCGCTGGCGTGCGACCGGACGGATCACGCTGAACCTCGGCCTGTTCAACGTCGCCGACCGCTCGTATTACGAGTGGGCGACCGTGCGCGGCCGCGCGCCCGGCGACCCGCTGCTGCCGCTGTACCGGGAGCCCGGCCGGAACGTCGCGCTGACGGTCAGCGCGACGTTCGACTGAGCGCCGTCAATAGATGTCGTGGGTCGTGTTGTAGACGTTGAACTTGCCGGTCGGCGTGACCAGCCGCGGGTCCTTGATCACGGCCTTCAGCCTGCGCGTGCGGTCGTCCACCACCACGATCGCCGACTGCTGGTTCATGCCGTTCCAGACCGAGAACCACACTTCGTCGCCGGCCTTGTTGAATTCCGGCTGCACGACCCGCTTCGGGCCCTCGCCGACATCTGCCCACTCGGCAATGGGTAGAACCTCGAATCCCGCCTCAGGCTTGCGGATGTCGAACACCGCGACGCTCTGGCTGATCTTCGGATCCGGATTCAGCGGCGTATCAACGTAAAGATTGGTTGAATGCGGGTGCGTCTTCACGAACAGCGAACCGCCCCCCTGTCCCTTCAATACGCGCACGACCTTCCAGGCGTGCTCGGGGTGCTTGTCCGGGTCGGTGCCGAGGAAGGTGATCTTCTCGTTGCCGAGCGCGCTCGTGACCCAGACCGGCCCGAACTGCGGATCCTCGAGGTTGGCGCCGCGGCCCGGGTGCGGGATCTTGTCCACGTCCACCAGCGCCGCGAGCCGGCGCTCCTTCGAGTCCACGACCGCGATCTTGTCCGACTGGTTGGCCGCGGTCAGGAAATAACGGAGCGTCCGGTCCCAGCCGCCGTCGTGCAGGAATCGGGCGGCGCCGATCTGCGTCACCTGCAGGTTGTTCACGTCGCCGTAGTTGACCAGCAGGATCTGGCCGGTCTCCTTGACGTTGACGATCCACTCCGGGTGCTCGTGCGAAGCGACGATCGCGGCGACGCGCGGCTCCGGATGGTACTCCTGGGTGTCCACCGTCATGCCGCGCGTGGACATGATCTTGAGCGGCTCGAGCGTCTGGCCGTCCATGACGGCGAACTGCGGCGGCCAGTAGGTGCCGCCGATCGCATAGCGGTCCTCGTAGCCCTTGTACTTCGACGTCTCGACCGAACGCGCCTCGAGCCCGAGCTTGATCTCGGCGACGATCGCGGGCTGCGGCATCCACAGGTCGATCAGGTCCACCTTCGCGTCGCGGCCGACCGTGTAGACGTATCGGCCGGAGTGCGACATGCGCGAGATGTGCACGGCGTAGCCGGTGCGCAGGATGCTGATGAACTTCTTGGTGTCGCCGTCAATCAGCGCGACCTCGCCGGAATCGCGCAGCGTCACCGCAAAGATGTTCTCGATGTCGTAATCATTCATCTTGCGCGCCGGGCGGTCGGCCGGCGACACCATCACCTTCCAGGAATCGCGCATCTCCTTCAGGCCGTACTCCGGCGGCATCGGCGGCACGTGCTGCACGTAGCGCGCCATGATGTCCACGTCTTCGGCCGACATCTCACCCGAGGTGCCCCAGTTCGGCATGCCGGCCGGTGAACCGTAATTGATGAATACCTTCAGGTAGTCCGTGCCCTTCGCCTGGGTGATTTCCGGCGTCAGCGGCTTGCCGGTCGCGCCCTTGCGCAGCACGCCGTGGCA
>CAYXUJ010000041.1:0-22276 GCA_964468395.1 uncultured Steroidobacteraceae bacterium | reverse complement strand
TCGTCACGGCGAAGCCGGCCTCGAGCCGGCGCGTCAGGCGCAGGTAGGGATGGCCCTCGGGCCGCGGCAGCGCGCCGCCGTCCGGCCCCGCCATGAACCCGCCGGCGTCGTGGACCATCAGCCCCAGCAGGTGGCCGATGCCGTGCGGAAAGAACACCGACGTCACGCCGCCGGCGACGGCCGCCTCGGGGCTGCCGGACACCAGGCCATGGTCGACCAGGACGCCGGCGATCGCGCGGTGGGCTTGCAGGTGGATGTCGCGGTAGTCGACGCCCGGCCGCACCCGGTCGGCCAGCGCCAGCTGCACGGCGTCCATGGCGGCGATCAGGTCCTGGAAGTCCCCGGGCGCGGCGGCATAGGTGCGCGTGATGTCGCAGGCATAGCCGGCATGCTGGGCACCCGCGTCGATCAGGAATGACCGCACCCCGGGCGGCCGCTGCCGTTCCAGGAGCTGGTAGTGCAGCACCGCGGCGTGCCGGTCGAAGGCGATGATGTTGTTGTAAGGAAGCTCCTCCTCGCGCGCTCCCGCCGCCCGGCAGTAGGCCAGGTGAATCTCGTACTCGGAAGCCCCCGCCCGGAAGCCCGCCTCGGCCGCCCGATGGGCCCGC
This sequence comes from uncultured Steroidobacteraceae bacterium, assembly GCA_964468395.1. GTDB lineage: Bacteria > Pseudomonadota > Gammaproteobacteria > Steroidobacterales > Steroidobacteraceae > SCUD01. The sequence goes on along the minus strand of CAYXUJ010000041.1, from coordinate 21,668 downwards.
ACTCCGGCGGCCGTCGCCAGCGCCATGCAGGCGATCTCGTACGGGGTCTTGCAGGCCCGTTCGTAGTCGATCTTTCCCACGAGGGCCGGCGGATCATGGTCACCCAGGCCGTCCGTGGCCGGCGCCGGCTCGGCAATCACCGCCCAGCGGCCCTGGGTGCCCACCGCGGCCCGCAATTCCGAGGGCGACCGCACCACCACGAGATCGAAGGAACCGACCCAATAGCCCTCTGGCAGCGCAGGAGGCAGGTACCAGTAGTCGTCCGGCTGGTGGAACACGAGCTTCGGGCGCCGGCCCGGCCGGTAGACGATGAAGCAGTCCGGGGTCGCGTCCGGCAGCCAGGCGCGGTACCGGGGGTTCGGCTTGAAGGGGTAGCTGCTGTCGTCCAGGTACAGGTAGCGCAGGCTGCCCGAGCCGACGATCAGGCCGTCATAGCCGCTGCCGGCCAGGGCGCGGTCGGCGCGCGCCATGACCGTCTGCAGGTGGTCCGGGTACAGGTCCGCGAGGGATTCTTTCGCCATGGCTGCTCCTGCCGGTTGCCGCCGGAAGCGTAACGTCTGGCCGCCATCGCCGCCATGCGCAGCCGGTGCCTCGGGCCGGTGTCGCATTTCTGCGACCTTGGATATCCGCGGCAATGAGCGTAAAATCGGGCGACGCGACGGAACATTGACGACAACAATTGCAGTGTTTTGCCGCGAAATTCACCTTCCTTTCTCATTGAACGCAACGTACTGGGGTAACTGACGATGAATGCAAAGATCTGGGGCGCCATTGCGGTTGCCCTCGTGCTGGGTGCCTGCGGTGGCAAGCAGGAAGAGGCGGCGACCGAAGCCGCTGCTGAGGCGACCGAGGCTGCCGAGATGGCGGTCGAGGCGGCTGCCGAGGCGACCGACGCTGCTGCTGCTGCCGGCGATGCCGCTGCTGCGGCCGGCGACGCGGCCGTTGATGCGGCTGCTGCCGCGACTGAGGCCCCGGCGGAAGAAGCCGCTCCGGCTCAGTAAGCGACTGCTGCAATTGGCCTGAACGGCCGGGCGGACGGCGCGGATCCAACCGCGGCTTTCCACCCGGCCGTTCTTCATTTCAGGGCAGGGAAATGCCGATCACCATCCGCGAAGCGCGCACGTCCAAGACGGATCGCGACTGGATCGAAGAGACCTACGGCGAATACCTCGCCGACCTGAGCGCCGACACCACCGGCGTGTTCCCGTCGCTGACCGTGACCGGGCAGAGCGTCGCCGACATCATCCAGGGCTGGTTCCATGACGATCGCGCGACGGCGTTCGTCGTGCTGCGCGAGCAGGAACCGGTCGGCTTCGCGGTCGTGCAGCGCGGGATCGCCAATGGCAATGACCCGAAGCGGCAGTACCGCCTCAGCGAGTTCTTCATCCGCCGCCCGTTCCGCAGCAAGGGCGTCGGCCGCGGCGCGGCACTGCTGCTGTTCGCGCGCTACGCCGGCGAGTGGACCATTCCCGAGCAGTCGCGCAATCCGGGCGCCATCCGTTTCTGGCGCCGCGTCGTCTCGGAATTCACCAACGGCCACTATCGCGAGCGGCGTGGCCAGGGCGAAGTCGCCCACCAGTTCACGAGCGCGGGGCCGGCGTCGGCCGCCGCGCGCTGATTCCACTCCAATCCCTGCGGGAGCCTGCCGATGCAATTGCGCCTGATCCTGGTGGCGGCGACGCTCTGTTTCTGCGGCCCTGGCATGGCGCAGGAGCCGGAGCTGGAGCCGGAATTCGCGGACGGATTCGAGGAAGAGTTCGACGAGGAGCACCCGCCGGAGGAAGACGGATTCCTGCCGGAGGACGATGACGCGGCGTTGCAGGAGGAAGGGTTCGCAGCGGACGAGGACGACGACGACTGGTGGTCGGACGAGCCTTTCGATGAGTCGGACGACGTGATCCCGGTCGACGCCGAACTCGACCCGACCGGCGCCGGCTGGGAAGTGATCGAGTTCGCGGACGACGGCGACGGGTTCGAGGATGTGCCGGACGCCGGCGGCGCCGTCGAGGAAGTCCACGCCTCCGGCGACATGCCGGTGATCCGCCCGCGTCCGCGCCCGGCGCGGCCCACGCCGGCAGGCGGCGACGAGGACACGCCGTACTCGTTCGGCGGCAAGCCGGTGCGCGACGCCGGCGCGCCCTGGCAGGCGCAGATCTACTACCCGGGCACGACCGCGCCGGGCTGGGCGGAGAAGATCGCCGGCGGCACGCCGCTGTGGCAGCTGCAGCATTTCTGCGGCGGCACGCTGATCGCGCCGGACTGGGTGCTGACCGCCGCGCATTGCATCGACGAGGGCATGGTCCGCGCCGGCTATCGCGTGCGGCTCGGCGTCGAGGACATCTCGCAGGGCGGCGGCGTCACCTTCCGGATCGACCGCATCGTCCGTCACTCGCAGTACGCCGAGCGGCGGCACCCGAAGCCGCCGGCGGCGCCGGTGCCGCCGCCGAACATGTACAGCAACGACATCGCGCTGGTGCACATCGTCGCCGACGGGCCCGCGCAGGCGCGCAACCCGCAGCAGATCCGGCCGATCGCCCTGTACCGCGGCCCGGTGCCGTCCTCCGGGACCCAGGTCACTGGCACCGGCTGGGGCAAGACGCAGCCGGTCGACCAGCACGCGCCGAATGCCATGCTGCTGAAGGTGGACATGCAGGTGATGGACACGGCGACCTGCCGCAGGCTGCCCAACTACGGCCCGGAGCGGATCAGCGACAAGGTCATCTGCGCCGCGCGCAAGGGCCAGTCCACCTGCCGCGGCGACAGCGGCGGCCCGCTGACCCTCACCAACCGCGAGCCGGTGCTGGTGGGCGTGATCAGCTGGGGCAAGGCCCGCTGCAGCGGCGACGGCCAGCCCGGCGTCTACACGAGCGTGGTCGCCTACGCCGACTGGATCCAGCAGGCGATGAAGCTCGAGCCGTCGAGGAACGCGCTGCCCTGAGCGGCAGCGCGTCGGCTTACCCTTCGGCCGGCGGCGGCGGCGGTTCGGTGACCTTGTCGCCGCCCGACTGCTCGGCGTCCATGGAATTGTCTTCCGCCGGCGCCATTTCTGCCGGCGCGGCTTCTGCCGCCGGCGCCGCTTCCGGCTCGGCCGCCGGTTCCTGCTTCTGGCCGCAGGCGGCCAGCAGCATCGCGGCCGCAGCCGCGCCAACGAACGCAATGATCTGTTTCATGCCTGGTTGCTCCCTGGTGGACCGGCGGCAAATCGCCCCCGATCCGGCGCCAGCCTAGTCGAAGCCGATTCGTTTCAGCAAATCCTCGAAGCGCGGGTCGTCCCGCAGCGGATCCAGCAGCGGGTCGTTGCGCAGGTAGACGAGCCCCGAGTCGCCGGCGGCCAGCGCCCGCTGCAGCCGGCCGATCGCCCCGTCCCGGTCGCCCCATTGCGCGTGGACCTGGGCTTGCTGGTACAGGACCCGGTCGCCCAGTCCGGTCTCGAGCTCCGCCAGCGCCGACTGCGCCGCCGCGGCATCGCCCAGGCGCCGGGCGACGACGGCGATGCCGGCCAGCCGGAAATCGGCGACCGGCTCGGCCGCGTAGGCATCGCGGGCCTCCTCGAGCCGGCCGAGCATCAGCAGGGCGTCGCCGATCGCCGCGTGCGCGCGCGACATCCGCGGGTTCATCTCCAGCGCCTTGCGCGCCGGCGGGATCGCGGCTGCCCAGTCGCGCGCCGCGTACTCGATCGAGCCGGCGGCGCGATGGATCAGCGGATTCAGCGGGTCGAGCAGCAGCGCGCGCTGCATCGCCTCGCGCGCCTCGCGCACGCGGCCGCAGCGGGCGCTGTACTGCGCGTAGCGCGCCATGACCGTGGCCTCGCCCGCGCCCAGCTCGCGCGAGCGCTCGTACGGCGCGCGCGCGGCGCGCGCGTCGAGCCGGCCCTGGAACAGCGTGAAGCCCAGCGTCGAGTGCGCATCGGCGAGGTCCGGCGCGAGGGCGATCGCGCGCTCCGCCGCGGCGACCGCCGCGTCGTACAGTGCCGCGAGCTGGCCCACCGCGCCGTACTGGTTCGCGATCGCGGTCAGCGACCGGGCGCGCGCCGCATGCGCCGCCGCGAAGCCGGGGTCGGCGGCGATGGCCGCGTCGAACTGCGCGAGCGCGGCGCGCTCGGACGCTTCGTCGGCGCTCAGGTCGTACAGCGCGCGCCCGCGCAGGTAGGCGTCGAAGGCGGCGAGGTTGGCGGTGCCGCCGCCGCCGGCGGACGCCACCCGCGCCTGCAGTTCCTCCGCGACCCTGCCGGCGATCTCGCTCTGCACCGCGAAGATGTCCTGCAGCGCGCGCTCGAAGATCTCTGACCAGCGGCTGAAGCCGGTGCGGCCGTCGATCAGGTCGGCGGCGACGCGCACGGTGTCGCCCTGGCGCCGCACGCTGCCGTCCAGCAGGAAGGCAACGCCGAGCTTGCCGGCGATGGTGACGGCGTCCTTGCTGCGGTCGCGAAACTGCGCGGTGGATGCCTGCGCCATGACCTGCAGACCGGCATTGCGCGCCAGCGTCGCGCGCAACTCCTCGGACAACCCGTCGGAGAAGTATTCCTCGCCCGCATTGCCGCCGACGTTGACGAAGGGCAGGACCGCGACGCTGTTGCCGGCGACGCCTTGCGCGCCGCCGAACAACCCGCGCCGCCAGGCGACGAGCGCCGCCCCGCCGGCGAGCACGACGCCGGCGCCGGCGGCCAGCAGCCCGCGCCGCGACAAAAGCGGTGCGGCGGCGGCCGGCACGGCGCCGCGCGCCTGCCGCGGCGTCCCCGCCGCCTGCACGCCGCGGACGACGGCGGCGATCGCGGCGGCGGCCGGGTCGCCCTGCCAGGACGACAGATCGATCGAATGGTACTGGCGGAAACCGAGCGGCGGCAGCGTGCCGTCCAGCGACACCGGCACCAGCTTGCGCAGGTCGCGGCCGCGGGCCGCCTCGTCCAGCACCCAGTCGGACGCCGCCGAACTGCGCGACCAGGCGACGACCACCGCGTCGCAGCGCTCGAGCGCCGCCTCGATCGATTGCGCGAACGCCGCGCCGGCTTCGATCAGCGCATCCCACCAGACGTCGTAGCCGGCCTGCTGCAGCGCGGCGGCGAGCTTCGCCGCCTGCTCCTGGTCGGCGCGCGCATAGCTCAGGAATACCGCCGGGCGATGCGAGTCGGCGCGGATCTCCCCGCTGCTGGTCATGGACCCGTTCCCCCTGCCGGCGCCATCCCGGGATGCGCGCAGTTTAGCGTAGGATGTGGCGCCCAACCGGTCCTGGCGGAAAGCATGGATACCCTGAGCATCCCGTTGCTCGTCGGCGTCGTCGGCCATCGCGATCTCGTGCCGGACGAACTGCCGGCGCTCAGCGCGGCGACGCTCGAGCTGCTGCGCGCGCTGCGCGACGCGCAGCCGGATGTGCCGGTCCGCCTGCTGAGCGCGCAGGCGGAGGGCGCGGACCTGCTGGTCGCGGACGCCGCGCACGCGCTCGGACTCGGCATCATCGCCGTGCTGCCGTTTCCGGCCGCGCAGTGCCGCGCGGAACTCGCGAGCGATGCCGCGCGCGCCGCATTCGACCGCACGATGGCGGGCGCCGAGGTGCTCGAGCTGGAGCCGGCGGCAGACTCCGGCCCGGGAGCCGCCGACCCGGCCGCGGCGCGCGACCGCCAGTTCGAGCGGGCCGGCGACCTGATCGCGCAGCACTGCACGCTGCTGCTGGCGATCTGGGACGGCCAGGACACGCCGCATCGCGCCGGCACGGCCCGCGTGATCGAGCGCCGCCGCCGTCGCGCGGGGGTCATGGACTACGACGACAACGACCTGGTCTACGAGATCCGCTGCTCACGCCAGCGCGACGCGCGCGCGCGGGCCGGCGTGCGCGTGACCGGCTTCGTGACCGCCGATGCCGCGCATGGAACCATCGGCGCCGGCCTGCCGCCGACGCTCGCCACGCTGCTGGCGCGGACGGCGCAGTTCAATCGCGATGTCCGCGTCAACGCCGCCGGCATCGCCGCGCAGGGGCCGACCCTGGCGGCCGCCGCGACGTACCCGGTGACGGGCGCGCTCGAATACCTGGACCGGCTGTTCTCCGCGGCCGACTGGCTGGCCGTGCGCTGCCGCCGCGCGTTCGCACGCGCGCTGGCTGCGCGCTTCGGCCTGTGGGCGCTGATGGCGTTCCTGCTGCTGGCCTTCAAGAAGTCCACCGACGAGCTGGGCGGGCTGGTCAGCATCGCGCTGGTGCTGCTGGTGTTCGCGCTCGGCTGGGCGCTGGCATTCGTCGCGCGCCGCCGCAGCTGGGACCGCCGCTACCTGGACTACCGCGCGCTGGCGGAGGGGCTGCGCGTCGATTACTACTGGGAACTGTCCGGCGTGCGCGCACAGTTCGACGACGCCTTCGCGCACGAGAACTTCCTGCAGAAGCAGGACGCCCAGACCGAGTGGATGCGCGCCGCGATGCGCGCCGCCAACCTGCGCTGCGCGCTGTCCCCGCCGGCTGCCGCTGCGGACGGGTTCGGCCTGGCGCTCGAGGCCTGGGTCGGCGATCCGGACCGCGACGCCGGCGGCGGCCAGCTGAACTATTACCGGCAGCGAGCGGCGGCGCTGGAACGGCGCCTGGCCGGCGCCGAGCGCATTGCGCGCGCGATGCTGTTCGGCGGCCTGGCGCTGGCCCTGCTGCTCGGCGTCGACCTCGGCCGCAGCGTGTTCGCGGACCAGGCGCTGCTGGCGCCGCCGCTGCGCGCCGCGGCGATGATGGCGCTCGCGCTGCTGACCGCGTACACGGCCATCTTCGAGATTTACCTGGCGGAGAAGGCGGATCGTTCGCTGGTCCGGCAGTACCGTCACATGGGGACCCTGTTCGGCGCCGCGCGTCGCCAGCTGCGGGCGGCCCAGGGCCGCGCCGACCGGCTCGCGATCCTGCGCGCGCTGGGCCACGCCTGCCTGACCGAGCACGCGCAGTGGATCCTGGCGCACCGCGACCGGCGCGTGGACGGATTGCGCTGGTAGGCGCCGGCTCAGCCCGGCTTGCGCACCGTGACGCGGACCTTGCGCGGGCCGGCGACCTCGAACACGAGCTCGAGCTCGAACACCTGGCCTTCGACCAGCGGTTGCCGCAGCCCGGTCAGCATCACGTGGTGGCCGCCGGGCTCGAAGGCGATGCGCTCGCCGGCGGCAACGTGCAGCACGGCGACTTCGCGCATGCGGGCGACGCCGTCCAGCACCTCGGTGCGGTGCACCTCGGCCTGGGCCGCAACCGGCGTGCGGAGCTTCAGCAAGCGGTCCGACTTCGTGCTGCCGTTGTCGATCACGAGGTAAGCCGCGCCCATGGTGATGCCGGGCGGCGTGGAGCGCGCCCAGGCGCCGCTGACGGTCAGCTCGCCCGCGAGCGCGGGCCGGGCGGCGATTGCCCACAGCAGCAGGACCGCCGGAATCGCGCGTCGCGTCATCATGCCGCCTTCCTCCCGCGCGCCAGCACGCGCTTCAGGTACCGTCCGGTGAACGACTTGCCCGCGCGCGCGAGCTGCTCCGGGGTGCCCTCGGCGACGATCTCGCCGCCGCCGTCGCCGCCCTCGGGGCCGAGGTCGACCACCCAGTCCGCGGTCTTGATCACGTCCAGGTTGTGCTCGATCACGATCACGGTGTTGCCCTCGTCGCGCAGGCGGTGCAGCACGGCCAGCAGGTGCTTGACGTCCTCGAAATGCAGCCCGGTGGTCGGCTCGTCCAGGATATAAAGAGTCCGACCGGTCGCGCGCTTGGAGAGTTCCTTGGCGAGCTTGACGCGCTGTGCCTCGCCGCCGGACAGCGTGGTGGCGTTCTGGCCGAGCCGGATGTAGGACAGGCCCACGTCCAGCAGCGTCTGCAGCTTGCCGGCCACCACCGGCACCGCCTGGAAGAAGACCGCGGCATCCTCGACCGTCATGTCGAGCACTTCGTGGATGTTCTTCCCCTTGTATCGCACGTCGAGCGTCTCGCGGTTGTAGCGCCGGCCCTTGCAGACGTCGCAGGCGACGTACACGTCCGGCAGGAAGTGCATCTCGACCTTGATGACGCCGTCGCCCTCGCAGGCCTCGCAGCGCCCGCCCTTGACGTTGAAGCTGAAGCGGCCCGGCTGGTAGCCGCGCGAGCGCGATTCCGGCGTGCCGGCGAACAGCTCGCGGATCGGCGTGAACAGACCGGTGTAGGTCGCCGGGTTCGAGCGCGGCGTGCGGCCGATCGGGCTCTGGTCGATGTCGATCACGCGGTCGATCGCGTCGATGCCGTCCACGCCCGCGCAGGGCGCCGGCTGCGGCGCGACCAGGTCGAGCGCGCGCGCCACCGCGCGGTAGAGCGTGTCGTTGACCAGCGTGGACTTGCCGGAGCCGGAGACGCCGGTCACGCAGGTCAGCAGGCCGACCGGGAACGCGACGTCGATCTGCTTCAGGTTGTTGCCGCTGGCCTGCCGCAGCCGGAGCGCCTGTTTCGCATCGCGCGCGCGGCGCTTTTCCGGGATCTCGATCCGCCTGCGGCCCGACAGATACTGGCCGGTCAGCGACCCGGCGCTCGCCTCGATGTCGGCCGGCGCGCCCTGGGCGACGATGCGCCCGCCGTGCACGCCGGCGCCCGGCCCGAGGTCGACGACGTGGTCCGCCTGGCGGATCGCGTCCTCGTCGTGCTCGACCACGATCACCGTGTTGCCGAGGTCGCGCAGGCGGTGCAGCGTGTCGAGCAGGCGCTGGTTGTCGCGCTGGTGCAGGCCGATCGACGGCTCGTCGAGGATGTACATGACGCCGACCAGGCCCGAGCCGATCTGGCTGGCGAGCCGGATGCGCTGCGCTTCGCCGCCGGACAGCGTCTCGGCGCTGCGGTCGAGCGTCAGGTAGTCGAGGCCGACGTCCACCAGGAACCCGAGCCGGTCGCCGATCTCCTTGACGATCTTGGCCGCGATCTTTGCGCGCCAGCCCTCGAGCTGCAGCGCCCCGAAGAATTCGAGCGCGCGGCGCACCGGCAGCGCCGCGATCGACGGCAGCGAGGCGCCGCCGACGAACACGAAGCGCGCCGGCTTCGTCAGGCGTGCGCCGTCGCATTCCGGGCAGCGGCGCGTGCCGAGGTAGCGCGCCAGCTCCTCGCGCACCGCCATCGACTCGGTCTCGTGGTAGCGGCGCTCGAGGTTCGGCAGGATGCCCTCGAACTTGTGCCGCCGGCGGATCGTGCGGCCGCGCGAGTCGAAGTAGCGGAACTCGATCTCCTCGCCGCCGCTGCCCTGCATCAGCACGTCGCGCGCGCGCTGCGGCAGCCGGGAGTAGGGCGCCTCCGGGTCGAACTGGTAGTGGTCCGCGAGCGCCTGCACCATCTGGTAGTAATAGGCGTTGCGCCGGTCCCAGCCGCGCACGGCGCCGGTCGCAAGCGACAGCTGCGGCTGCGACACGACGCGTTCCGGGTCGAAGAACTGCTTCTGGCCGAGCCCGTCGCAGGCCGGGCAGGCGCCGTGCGGGTTGTTGAACGAGAACAGCCGCGGCTCCAGCTCCGGCAGCGAGTAGCCGCAGGCCGTGCAGGCGAACTTGTTGGAGAACACCAGCTCGTCGCGCTTCGGCTCGTCCAGGAACGTGATGCGCGCGACGCCTTCGCCGAGCCGCAGCGCAGTCTCGAACGACTCGGCGAGCCGCTGCTGCAGGTCGCCGCGCACCTTGAAGCGGTCGACGACCGCATCGATCGAGTGCTTGCGCTTGGGGTCGAGCTTCGGCACGGCATCGAGCTCGACCAGCCGCCCGTCCACGCGCGCGCGCACGAAGCCGCGGCCGCGCAGTTCCTCGAGCGCCTGCAGGTGCTCGCCCTTGCGCCCGGAGACGACCGGGGCGAGCAGCGCCAGCGCCGCGCCCTCCGGCAGCGACAGCACCTGGTCCACCATCTGGCTCACGGTCTGGGCGGTCAGGTCGAGGCCGTGGTCCGGGCAGCGCGGCACGCCGGCGCGCGCGTACAGCAGCCGCAGGTAGTCGTAGATCTCGGTCACCGTGCCGACCGTCGAGCGCGGGTTGTGCGAGGTGGATTTCTGCTCGATCGAGATGGCGGGCGACAGGCCCTCGATCGAGTCGACGTCGGGCTTCTCCATCATCGACAGGAACTGGCGCGCATAGGCCGACAGCGACTCGACGTAGCGGCGCTGGCCCTCGGCATAGATCGTGTCGAAGGCGAGCGAGGACTTGCCGGAGCCGGACAGGCCGGTGAACACGATCAGGCGGTCGCGCGGCAGCTCGAGGTCGAGCCCCTGCAGGTTGTGCGTGCGCGCGCCGCGGATGTGGATGGTCTGGCTCATGAGGCGAGCCTGATAGAATAGCCCGCCCGTTCCGGGCATCGCAAAGGGATTCCCAGTGGCCGCACCGCAGGGCGCAGCGCTCCTGCCCGCCGAGCGCCGTGTCGTCGCGGGCCTGGCGGCGATCTACGCCACGCGGCTGTTCGGCCTGTTCCTGCTGCTGCCGGTACTCGCGCTGCATGCCGGTTCGCTGCCCGGCGGCACGCCGCTGGCCGCCGGCATCGCGGTCGGCGCCTACGGCCTCGCGCAGGCGCTGATGCAGATCCCGTTCGGCGCCTGGTCCGACCGCTACGGCCGCAAGCCGTTGATCGTCGCCGGGCTCCTGCTGCACATCGGCGGCTCGGCCCTGGGCTGGTTCGCGCACACGGCCTGGTCGCTCATCGCGGCGCGCGTCGTGCAGGGGCTCGGCGCCGTCTCGGGCCCGGTGATGGCGCTGCTGGCGGACCAGGTGCGCGCCGCATCGCGCACCCGCGCCATGTTCGCGATCGGCATCAGCATCGGCCTGTCCTTCGTGCTGTCGCTGGTCGGCGGCCCGCTGCTCGCGGGGGCGATCGGCGTGCAGGGCGTGTTCGCGGTGATCGGCGCGCTCGGGGTGCTGGCCCTCGCCCTCGTGCTGCTGGCGCTGCCGGCCGAGGCGCCGCGCGCGGCGCGCGCCGCGGCGCGCGGCTCCTGGCGCGACGCCGTCACCGCCACCCTGCTGCCGCACTACGCCGGCGTCTTCATGCTGCACCTGACGCTGACGGCGACCTTCATCGCCGTGCCGCATGCGCTGCGCGACCTACACGGCCTGCCGTCGGCGGCGCACTGGGAGGTCTACCTGGCGGTGTTTGCGGCCTCGCTGGCGCTGACGATCCCGCTCGTGCTCTGGTCGGAGCGCAGCCGCCGCCCGGCGCGGGCGCTGCTGGCGGCCGGCCTGCTGCTGGCGCTGTCCCTGGCGACGATGGCCTGGGTCACGGCCGACCTGCGCCTGACCGCGGCCGCGCTCGCCGCCTATTTCGGCGCCTTCAATTTCCTCGAGGCGCGGCTGCCCGCGGCGCTGGCACAGGCAGCGGGGGAGGCCACGCGCGGCGCCGCGCTCGGCGTGTTTGCCACCTGCCAGTTCGCCGGCGCATTTGCCGGCGGGCTGGCCGGCGGGGCGCTGCTCGGCGGCCCGCTCGCGCTGCCGGGGATCTACCTGCTGGCGGGCCTGGCGGCTGCGGCCTGGCTGCCGCTGGCGGCGCGTGCCGAATCGGGGTGAATCCGGCGAATTGGCGGTGCGCGGCCGCCCGGGCGGCGACTACAATGAGCCATCCAGAACGAGAAACGGGGACCAGGCCATGGCACGCGGCGTCAACAAAGTCATCCTGATCGGTCACCTGGGGCAGGACCCCCAGCAGCGCGCGATGCCCTCCGGCAAGGCGGTGGTCAATCTGCGCCTCGCCACTTCCGACCAGTGGCGCGACAAGCAGACCGGCGAGCAGAAGGAAGCGACGGAGTGGCACAACGTCGTGATGTTCGACCGCCTGGCCGAGATTGCCGGCGAGTACCTGCGCAAGGGCTCGCACGTCTACATCGAGGGCCGCATCCGCACCCGCAAGTGGCAGGACAAGGAAGGCCAGGACCGCTACACGACCGAGATCATCGCCAACGAGATGCAGATGCTGGGGGGCCGCGGCCAGGCGGGTGGCGGCGCGCCGGCCCAGGAGCGCGGCAGCCAGCGCAGCGAAGAGCCGGCCGCGCGCGGCGAAGCCGCGGGCGTGTCCGAGTCCTTCGACGACGACATCCCGTTCTGATCCGCCCTCAGCGCGGCGCCCGATAGCCGCCCGGCACGCCGCGCGGCGACAGCACGATCTGCCACAGCTGCGAGCGGCCGGCGCGGAAAGTCGCCATGGACGCCGACAGGTAATAGCGCCACATGCGCCGGAACCGCTCGTCGTAGGCCTCGCCGAGCGCCGGCCAGGCGCGCTCGACGTTGTCGCGCCAGGCCTGCAGCGTACGGTCGTAGTCGGCGCCGAAGCAGTGCCAGTCCTCGATCACGAACAGGCCCTCCAGCGCCGCCGTGACCTGGGCGGCCGACGGCAGCATCGAGTTCGGGAAGATGTACTTGCCGATCCAGGGGTCGATCGAGCGCGTGGATTCGTCGGTGCCGATGGTGTGCAGCAGGAACAGGCCGTCGTCCGCGGTGCAGGCGCGCGCGACTTCGAAGAAGCGCCGGTAGTTCGCGACGCCGACGTGCTCGAACATGCCGATCGAGAACACGCGCTCGAAGCGGCCGGCCAGGGCGCGGTAGTCCTCGAGCCGGATCTCGACCGGCAGGCCGCGGCACAGCTCGCGCGCGAACCACGCCTGCTGTTCCGAGACCGTGATGCCGAGTCCGGCGCAGCCGTAGCGTTCGGCAGCGAACCGGAGCGCCTCGCCCCAGCCGCAGCCGATGTCGAGCAGGCGCATGCCGCGCTCCGTCATCAGCTTGCGGCAGACCAGGTCGAGCTTGTGCTCCTGCGCCTCGTCGAGGTCGCGGGCCCGCGGCCAGTAGCCGCAGCTGTAGACCAGGCGCTTGCCGAGCATGGCGCGGTACAGGTCGTTGCCGAGGTCATAGTGGCGGCGGCCGATCTCGAAAGCGCGCCATTTCGGCAGGTTCAGCAGCCGCGCGCGCAGCGCGAACCAGTAGTCGTCAAGGGTCCGCACGCGCCGGTCGAGCCGCGCGCGCAGCAGCCGCGTCAGCATTTCATCCGGCTGCGGGCATTCCCAGGACCCGTCCATGTAGCCCTCGCCGAGGGCGAGGGAGCCGTGGCTCAGCACGCGCGCGGGGAAGGATGGGTCGAGGATGCGGATGTCCCAGGGCCGGGGGCCGTCGAGCCGCACGTCGGCGGCCTCGAGCAGACTGGCCAGGCGATCCCTGACGGACGTCACGCTATTCCCCCGGATCGGCGCCGGTTCCGGTCCCGCGGCGCCCGGAGCCCCTATTTTATGTGACCGGCTTGGCGTCGCGGGAATGCCGTATTAAGTCACCATCAGGCCGATTCACCGGGACGCCAGCGGATCCGCGAGGGCGTTCCGGCGAAGGGAGATCGGGCTTGATGGAGCGGGACCGGAACCAGCCGCCCGGCGATGGGTTGCGCGCAGCACTGGCGCCGTGGTTAAACCACAAGGCGGCGTGGGGCGTGCTGTTGTGCGCCGGATTCGCGTCGTTTGCCCTGCTGGCCGGCCAGGCGCCCGGTGCATCCCGCTACGGCCTGGCGACCGTGCTGCTGACCGCGGCCGCGGCGCTCGCCGCGATCGCCGCGGTCCGGCGCGCGGCGGCCATCCCCGACCTGCAGCCCGCACGCCGCCTGGCCTGGCGGGCGCTCGCGTGGGCGCTCGCGGTGCAGGTCGGCGCGACCGTCGTCCTCGCCGCCGGGCTCGCGCTCGATGCTCCGGCGCTGCGCGACGTCGCGGGCGTGCTGCGGTTCGCGTTCTTCCCCTGCGCCGCGATCGCCGCCGTGGCGATGCTCCTGTCAACGCGCGCGAAATCGCTCGGGCCGCAGTTCTGGCTCGAGGCGCTGCTGATCCTGGCCTGCGTCGGCGCCGTGCTGTGGCTCGCCATCCCGCGCGTGCTCGTGCCCGCGACGCTGCCGACCGGCGTCGCGGCGACTGCCGCATCCTGGGGTGCCGTACTCGACGGCGCGACGATCGTGCTGGCGTCGGTCCTGCTGCTGCGGCGCTCCGACTGGCAGGGCTGGCCGGGGCTGGTGGCAGCGGCGCTGGCGCTGGTCGCGCTGTCCGGTTCGCGCCTCGCGGAAGCCGTGACGCTCGCCGGCAATGGCAGCCTGCGGGCCGTCTGTCCGCTCCAGCTGCTGGCGCTGGTCGTCGCCGCGATCGGCGCCCACTTCGAGTACCTGCGGACCGAGCGCCAGGCGCCGCCGATCGACGCCGCCGAGCGCGGCTCGCCGCTGGCCGCGTTGCTGCCCTATGCCGCGCTGATGCTCGCGGGCTACACGCTGCTGGCGCTGCATCCCGGCAGCCTGCGCGAGCCCGCCGTGCTGATCGCCTGGATCGTCTGCATCGCGGCCGGCCTGCTGTTCGCGCGCCAGGCCATCGCGACTGCGCTGGCCCTCGCCGTGCAGACCGGGCTCGCGACCCGCTCCGCCGAGGCGCGCTTCTCGGCTCTGATCCGCAACACCAACGACGTGATCGCGATCGTGAATGCCGATGGCGCGATCGGCTACGTCACGCCGACCGCCGAGCGCATCTTCGGGCTGCCGGCCCAGGAACTCATCGGCCGGCCGCTGGCCGGGCTGGTCGCGCTCGAGGACCGTCCGCGCGTGAGCGAGTTCCTGGTCCGCGACCTCGCGCAGCACGGCGCCTCGGCCAACGTCGAGGCGCGCATTCCGCGCGGCGACGACAAGCCGCGCGTCATCGAGATCCACGGCACGAACATGGAGTCGGAGGCCGCGATCGGCGGCAAGCTGCTGAACCTGCGCGACATGACCGACCGCAAGGGCGTGGAAGAGCAGCTCAAGCGGCTGGCATTCCACGACCCGCTGACGCTGCTCGCCAACCGCTCGCTGTTCCGCGACCGGGTCGAGCACGCGGTCGCGGTCAGCAAGCGCAACGGGCGCGGCGTCGCCGTGCTGTTCGTGGACCTGGACAACTTCAAGACCATCAACGACACGTTCGGCCATGCCCAGGGCGACCGGGTGCTGCACAAGTGCGCACAGCGCCTGGTCAAGGCGACCCGCAACGGCGATACCGTGGCGCGTTTCGGCGGCGACGAATTCGCCGTGCTGCTCGAGAACCTGACCGGCAAGGAGCAGGTGGTCGAGATCGCCGCGCGGGTCGTCGAGGCGCTCAAGGAGTCGCTCGACCTGCCCGGCAAGGACCTGCGCGTCACGGCCAGCGTCGGCGTCGCCTTCGCGACGGCCGAGGACGGCGTCGAGGAACTGATGCGCAATGCCGACGTCGCGATGTACTCGTCCAAGTCGCGCGGCAAGGACCGCTACACGGTGTTCGAGCCGGCGTTGCAGCGCGCCGCCAGCCAGCGCCAGGAGATCGAGGCCGAGATCGGCCGCGCGCTGATGGAGAGCCAGTTCCTGCTGCACTACCAGCCGATCGTCGAGCTGCACTCCGGCTACCTGCTCGGCGTCGAGGCGCTCGTGCGCTGGCAGCACCCGAAGCGCGGCCTGCTCGGCCCGGACGAGTTCATCGACGTCGCCGAGCATTCCGGCCAGATCGTGCAGCTCGGGCGCTGGGTGCTGGCGCAGGCCTGCCGCGAAGTGCGGGTCTGGCAGGCGCGCCTGCCGGAGGGCCGCCAGGTGCGCGTCGGCGTCAACGTCTCGGCCGTGCAACTGTCGCAGTCGGACATCTGCGCCGACGTCGCCAAGGCGCTGGAGCTCTCGCGCATCGACCCGGGCTGCCTGGTGATCGAGCTGACCGAGAGCGTGCTGATGCAGAACACCGAGGACATGCTCGCGCGCCTGACCCAGCTGAAGAAGCTCGGCGTGCGCATCGCGATCGACGATTTCGGCACCGGCTACTCGTCGCTGACCTACCTGCACCGCTTCCCGATCGACATCCTCAAGATCGACCGCTCGTTCGTCGAGCAGCTGGGCGGCGTCGAGAACGGCGCCGCGCTCGGCCGCGCGATCATCACGCTCGGCGAGACGCTGGGCCTCGAGGTCGTCGCCGAGGGCATCGAGCTCGAGCACCAGCAGCGCGAGCTGATCGAGCTCGGCTGCGTCGCCGGCCAGGGCTACTACTACTCGAAGCCGGCGCTGCTGCACGAGATCGAGTACTCGGTGCACATGCTGCGCCGCCGCACGATGGCCGACACGCTGCCGCAGGGGGCCCGCTTCACGGCCACCGGCCGGTTCGTCGTCGGCGACCTGCGGCCGGCCGACCTGGAGTACCTGCAGACCGGTACTTTCGGTCGCGAACTCGCCAGGAAAATCGACTAAAATCAAAGGCTTGGCGCACGGGCGGGGAAAACCGGTACCCTAAGCCCCCCTTTCGCTGCGAGGTCCGCGCGCCGGCATGAGCGGCCGACTCCATATCTCGACATTCGGCTGCCAGATGAACGAATACGACTCGGCGCGCATGGCGGACGTGCTGCGCGAGTCCGACGGACTCCAGACGACCGACGATCCCGCCCTGGCCGACGTGGTGCTGCTCAACACCTGCTCGGTGCGCGAGAAGGCGCAGGAAAAAGTGTTCTCGCAGCTCGGCAAGCTGCGCCTGCTGAAGCGCCGCAACCCGGCGCTCGTGATCGGCGTCGGCGGCTGCGTCGCGAGCCAGGAGGGCGAGGGCATCCTCGAGCGCGCGCCCTTCGTCGACCTGGTGTTCGGGCCGCAGACCATCCACCGCCTGCCGGCAATGATCGCGGCGCTGCGCGCGACGCGGAGCCCGCAGGTGGACGTCTCGTTCCCGGAGATCGAGAAATTCGACCGCCTGCCGGAGCCGACCGCCGCCGGCGCGACCGCCTTCGTGTCGATCATGGAGGGCTGCAGCAAGTACTGCAGCTTCTGCGTCGTGCCGTACACGCGCGGCGAGGAGATGAGCCGCGGCTTTGAGCAGGTGGTCGCCGAAGTCACGTCGCTGGTCGCGCAGGGCGTGCGCGAGGTCACGCTGCTCGGCCAGAACGTCAATGCCTACCGCGGGCCGATGGCGGACGGCACCGTCTGCGACCTGGCGACGCTGATCCGCCACCTCGCGCGCCTCGACGGCCTCGAGCGCATCCGCTTCACGACGTCGCACCCGCTCGAGTTCAGGGACTCGCTGGTCGAGGCCTACGCCGCGGTGCCGAAGCTCGCGAATTACCTGCACCTGCCGGTGCAGAGCGGCTCGGACCGGATCCTGGCGCTGATGAAGCGCGGCTACACGCGGCTCGAGTACAAGCAGAAGATCCGCCGGCTGCGCGCGGCGCGGCCGGACATCAGCCTGTCGTCGGATTTCATCGTCGGCTTCCCGGGCGAGACCGACGCCGACTTCCGCCAGACGCTGGACCTGATCGCCGAGGTGGGCTTCGACCAGTCGTTCAGCTTCATCTACAGCCGCCGGCCCGGCACGCCGGCGGCGAGCCTGCCCGACGAGGTGCCGCACGAGGTCAAGCAGGCGCGGCTCGCCGAGTTGCAGGCGCAGCTCAATGCCCAGGCGCGGCGCATCAGCGAGGGCATGGTCGGGAGCACGCAGCGCGTGCTGGTCGAGCGCCCCTCGCGGCGCGACCCGCGCCAGCTCGCGGGCCGCACCGAGAACATGCGCTGGGTCAATTTCGACGGGCCGGCGTCGCTGGTCGACCGCTTCGCCGACGTCCGCATCACGGAGGCGATGCCGAACTCCCTGCGCGGCCGGCTGGTCGCTTGAACGCAGCGCCCGAATCCAGCGTCGATTTCGGCGCCGAGGACAATGCGCGCCTCGCCGCGGTCTGCGGCCCGCTCGACGAGCACCTGCACCAGCTCGAGAACCGGCTCGGCCTCGAGATCCGCCGGCGCTCGGCCCGCTTCTCGCTGCGCGGCGCGAACGCGGAGAAGGGCGCTACCGTGCTGCGGCTGCTGTACGAGCGCGCGGCCCGGCAGCCGGTGACGCCGGAGGACGTGCACCTCGCGATCCAGGAGGCCGGCATGGGCGGCTCGCCCGCCAGCGACGAGCTGGCGGTCGAGACATTGCGCGGCCGGATCCGCGGGCGCGGGGACAACCAGCAGCAGTACCTGCAGGCGATCCGCACCCACGACCTGACCTTCGGCATCGGCCCGGCCGGCACCGGCAAGACCTACCTGGCGGTCGCCTGCGCGGTCGAGGCCCTGCAGCGCGAGTCCGTGCGCCGGCTGGTGCTGGTGCGGCCGGCGGTCGAGGCCGGCGAACGCCTCGGCTTCCTGCCCGGCGACATGACGCAGAAGATCGACCCCTACCTGCGGCCGATGTACGACGCGCTGTACGAGATGATCGGCTTCGACCGCGTCGCGCGGCTGATCGAGCGGAACGTGATCGAGCTGGCGCCGCTCGCCTTCATGCGCGGGCGCACGCTGAACGAGGCCTTCATCATCCTCGACGAGGCGCAGAACACGACGGTCGAGCAGATCAAGATGTTCCTGACCCGCATCGGCTTCGGCTCGCGCGCCGTGGTGACCGGCGACATCACGCAGACCGACCTGCCCGCGAACCGCCAGTCCGGCCTGCGCCATGCGCTCGAGGTGCTGGACGGCGTCCCGGGCATCGCGGTCACGCGCTTCACCGCCAGGGACGTCGTGCGCCACCCGCTGGTGCAGCGCATCGTCGAAGCCTACGAGCGCGGCCAATGACGCCGGACGTCGTGCTGCGCTACCGCACGCGGCGCCCGTGGGCGCCGGGCCCGGCCTCGCTGCGCCGCTGGGCGCGGCTTGCGGCCGACGGCCATGGCGGCGAGCTCGGCATCCGCGTGGTCGGCGCCGGCGAGAGCCGGGCCCTGAACGGGCGCTGGCGCGGCAAGGACCGGCCGACCAACGTGCTGTCGTTTCCGGCGGCGCCGACGGTGCGCGGCCGGCAGCTCGGCGACCTGGTGGTCTGCGCCCCGGTGGTGGCGCGCGAGGCGCGCGAGCAGGGCAAGACGCTGCGCGCGCACTGGGCGCACATGATCGTGCACGGCACGCTGCACCTGCTCGGTTACGATCACCTGCGCGCGGCCGACGCGCGGCGCATGGAGGGCCGCGAGCGCGCGCTGCTTGCGCGGCTCGGGATCGGGGATCCGTATGGCGACTGAGAAGTCGGCGAAGAAGAAGGGCACCTGGCTGCGGCGCCTGACCAGCGACGGCCCGCGCGACCGCGCCGAGCTGGTCGAGACGCTGCGTGCCGCCGCGCGCGGCGGCATCATCGACGCCGAAGCGCTGTCGATGATCCAGGGCGTGCTGCGCGTGTCCGACCTGCAGGTGCGCGACATCATGGTGCCGCGCTCGCAGATGGTGGTGCTGGAGCGCGACGCGGCGCCGCAGACGCTGCTGCCGGCCGTGACCGAGTCCGGCCACTCGCGCTTCCCGGTGATCGGCGACGACCGCGACCAGGTGGTCGGCATCCTGCTGGCCAAGGACCTGCTGCGCTGGTATGCCGACGGCGCTGCCGGCGGCTTCGACATCCGCGAGGTGCTGCGGCCGGCGGCTTTCGTGCCGGAGAGCAAGCGGCTCAACGTGCTGCTGAAGGAATTCCGCGCCAGCCGCAACCACATGGCGATCGTCGTCGACGAGTACGGCGGCGTGTCCGGGCTGGTGACGATCGAGGACGTGATCGAGGAGATCGTCGGCGAGATCGCCGACGAGTACGACACCGACGAGGACCAGACCATCCGGCGCGAGGGCGAGCGCCAGTTCGCGGTGCAGGCGCTGACCCGCGTGCAGGAGTTCAACGAGTACTTCGGCAGCCGCTTCAGCGACGAGGAGTACGACACGATCGGCGGGCTGGTGATGCAGCAGTTCGGCCGGCTGCCGCGGCGCGGCGAGTCGGTGACGATGGACGGCCTCGAGTTCAAGGTGCTGCGCGCAGACCGCCGGCGCATCGACCAGCTGCGCGTGACGACGCCCGAGGCGGTGCCCGCGCGCCCCGGCGAGCCGCGCGCTTCTTGACCATCCAGCCGCGTTACCGGCCCTGGCTGGCCGCGGCGGCCGGCGTCGCGACCACTTTCGCGTTCGCGCCCTGGGGCCTGTTCCCGCTCGCGGTGCTCGGTCCCGCCGTGCTGTTCCTGCTGTGGCGCGACGCAGCGCCGCGCGACGCCGCCCGGGCAGGGTTCCTGTTCGGCGCGGCGCTGTTCGGCGCCGGCGCCTGGTGGATCTACACGGCGATCCACGATTTCGGCCAGGCGCCGGCCTGGCTCGCGGCGCTGCTGCTCGGCGCGCTGCTGGCGATCATGGGCAGCTATTACGCGCTGCTCGGCTGGCTGGCCAGCCGCCTGACGCGCGGCAGGCCGGCCTGGCGCAACCTGGCGCTCCTGCCCGCGGCCTGGACGCTGATGGAGTGGCTGCGCGGCTGGCTGTTCACCGGCTTCCCGTGGCTGCAGCTCGGCTATGCGCACAGCGACAGCTGGCTCGCGGGGCTGGCGCCGCTCGGCGGCATCCATCTCGTCACGTTTGCGAGCGCCCTGACCGCCGCGGCGATGGTCGCGCTGCTGCGCGACGACTGGCGGCTGCGCGCGGTCGCGGCTGCTGCGATCCTGGCGGCGTGGACCGGCGGCTGGCTGCTGGCGGACCGGGCATGGACCGCGCCGGCCGGCGCCGACATGCCGATCGCGTTGCTGCAGGGGGCGATCCCGCAGGACGAGAAATGGCTGGCCGAGAACCGCAGCGCGACACTGGAGCGCTTTCGCGGCCTGCACCGCCAGGCGCTCGGCGCGCGCATCATCGTCTGGCCTGAATCGGCGATCCCGGTGCTCGCGCACGAGGCAGGGGTCTACCTCGAGGCGATCCGCCGCGAGTCGCTCGCCCGGGGCTCCGACGTCATGATCGGCCTGCTGCGCTACGACTTCGACAGCGGCGAGATCCGCAACGGCCTGTTCTCGATGAGCGCGGACGGCGACGGCTGGTACTTCAAGCGCCGGCTGGTGCCGTTCGGCGAGTTCTTCCCGGTGCCGGCGGCCGTGCGCCGGTGGATGCGGCTGATGAGCCTGCCGTACTACGACATGACGCCGGGCGACGAGGACCAGCCGCCGCTGGCCGCCGGCGGCGAGCGCCTGGCCGCGACCATCTGCTACGAAGACGCCTACGGCGCCGACCAGCTGGACGCGCTGGCCGGGGCAACGCTGCTGGTCAACGTCACCAACAACGCCTGGTTCGGCGACTCGGCCGCACCGCACCAGCAGCTGCAGATGGCGCGCTTCCGCGCGCGCGAAGCCGGCCGCTGGCTGATGCGCGCGACCAGCAACGGCATCACTGCGGTGATCGGCCCCGACGGCCGGGTGACGGCCCGCGCCCCGCAGTTCGAGCCCGCCGTCCTGAAGTCCACCGTCCAGCCGCGCACCGGCCTGACGCCCTATGCCCGCACCGGCAACTGGCCCGTCCTGACGTTGTCGCTGTTCCTCGTCCTGACCGTGCTCGTCGCTGGCCTGGAACGGCGGCAAAAGCGGTAGGGCGGGGTCCGGGAGGCTGTTTCGGGGATCGTGCGCGCCAGGGATGGCGCGCCCGAAGCCTCCAGGGACGGATTCACGGCGGTCCCCGAAACAGCCTCCCGGACCACGCCCTCAGGTATCCTTCTCCGTTCCACATGAATGACCGCTACGAACCCGCAGAGATCGAAAAAGCCGCCCAGCGCGCCTGGGAAAGCGCCGGCACGTTCGTCGCGCGCGAAGACGCGTCGCGGCCGAAGTACTACTGCCTGTGCATGTTCCCGTACCCGTCCGGCCGCCTGCACATGGGCCACGTGCGCAACTACACGATCGGCGACGTGCTCGCGCGCTACATGCGCATGCAGGGCTGCAACGTGCTGCAGCCGATGGGCTGGGACGCCTTCGGCCTGCCGGCCGAGAACGC
>CAYXUJ010000040.1:14528-22404 GCA_964468395.1 uncultured Steroidobacteraceae bacterium | reverse complement strand
CGCCGGGCAGCCAGTGCCCCGGCTGGTCCCAGCCGAGCGCGCCCGCGGAATAGCCCCCGGCCCAGGTCGGCTGCGGCTCGTAGCTGAGCAGCACGGGCGGTGAGGTCTGGCCGTCCGGCCAGAAGTACCAGCACTCGACCGGGACCCGCAGCTCGCGGCCGAGCGGCTCGTGCGTGAACTCGAGCTCCACGCCGAGGTGGCGCGTCCCGGCGGCGGCGAGCCTTTGCGCATACCGGCGGTCGAGCCGCGGCGGCAGTTCGCGCTCGACCGGGAAGATGCGCAGCGCCGCGACGCGGATCTCCTCGCCGGCAACGTCCGGCGGACTGAGCGTCACGTCGAATGCGATCGCTGCAATCGCGGCGTCGCCCGACCGGCACTCGACCGCATAGTTGCCCGGCGGCCAGTCCGCTTCGTCGGCGACGCGCCAGAGCAGTTCCGCCGCGCCCGACCGGGCCAGGCCGGGAGCGATCGCCAGCACCAGCGGGCGGTCCGCCGGCGTCGCGCTGCCGTCGGGGCGCGCCAGCACGCAGTCGATCGCCAGCTCGGCCGCGTCGTCGCCCGCGGCGTGCGCGGCCGATACCTCGACGCCCAGGGCGCGCATGCGCAGCGCGTCGAAATGCGTCGAGTACAGCCGCCGGGCGGGCGGCAGGACGGGCCCGTCGGCCTGCTCGAACAGGCGGATCGAGACGTCGTCGAGGGCGGGGCTGACCGCGAGCCAGGCGGCAAAAACGTGCATCATTACGCGCATGTTACTCCCGAGGCTCCAGCTCCTGGTCGGCGGGATCGCGGCAATGGCCGTGGCGGGCGCATTCCTGCTCGCCCCGATCCCGCAGGACCCGTCCTACCATGCGTTCGCGGACGCCGGCAGCCGGCTCGGGATCGCGAACTTCTGGAACGTCGCGACCAACCTGCCATTCCTGGCGATCGGCCTGCTGGGGCTCGCGCGCCTGCCGCGGTTGTCCGCGGCAGCCTTGCGCCCGCAGTACCTCGTGCTCTGCATCGGCGTCGCGCTCGTCGGGATCGGGTCCGCGCACTATCACCTGGCGCCGTCGACGCCGGCGCTGGTCTGGGACCGCCTGCCGATGACGGTCGCCTTCATGGGGTTGTTCGCGGCGATCCTGTCGGACCGCGTGTCGCCCATGCTCGGCCGGGCGCTGCTGTGGCCGCTCGTCACGCTCGGCATCGCCAGCATCGGCTGGTGGATCCACACCGAGCTCGAGGGAAGCGGCGACCTGCGCCCCTACGCGCTGGTGCAGTTCCTGCCGATGCTGCTGCTGCCGCTGATCCTGCTGCTGTCGCGCGACGGCGGCCTGCAGGGCCGCTGGCTGTGGGCCAGCCTCGCGGCCTACGTGGCGGCCAAGCTCGCCGAGCACTTCGATGCGGCGATTTTCGCCGCGACCGGCGTCTTCAGCGGCCATAGCCTCAAGCACCTGTTCGCGGCGCTGGGCGCGTGGTACGCGATCCGCGCGTTTCAGATGTCGCCGGCGAGGGCCTTGTAGAGGGCGGCGAGGGCGGTCGCGCGGCGGGTCTCGGCCTGCACGTGCCGGTCCTCGAGGTCCAGCATCGTGCGCTCGGCATCGAGCAGCGTGAGGTAGTCCTCGGCGCCGACGTCGTAGCGCAGCCGCGACAGCCGCGCCGCCTCGGTGGCGGCCGCGGCCGCGGCGCGCAACTCGTCCTCGGAGCGGTTCGCCGCGCGGAATCCGGCGAGCGCGTTTTCGGTCTCCTCCAGCGCGCGCAGCACGGTCTCCTGGTACAGGGCGATGGCGCCGTCGCGGCGCGCGTCCGCGGCCTTCACGTACTGGCGCACGCGGCCGATGTCCAGGAAGCTCCAGGTGAGGGTCGGCCCGTAGCTCCAGCGCTCGGTGAAGGACTCGCCGAGCGTGCCGCGGGAATCGCTGGTCCAGCCGAACTCGCCGAACAGCTCGAGCTTCGGGAAGAACTGCGCGATCTCGAAGCCGACGTCGGCGGTCGCCGCGGCGAGGCGCCGTTCCGCCTCGCGGATGTCGGGGCGGCGTTTCATCCACTCTTCCGGCGTGCCGGTCGCGACCAGCGCCGGCAGCGCCGGCATGGCGGTCCGCTCCGACAGGTGCGTGCGCAGCTCGCCGA
This sequence comes from uncultured Steroidobacteraceae bacterium, assembly GCA_964468395.1. Taxonomy (GTDB): domain Bacteria; phylum Pseudomonadota; class Gammaproteobacteria; order Steroidobacterales; family Steroidobacteraceae; genus SCUD01. Next base: position 20,298 of record CAYXUJ010000040.1, on the reverse strand, counting down.
CCGGCCAGGCCGTCAGCACGGCCAGGCGCTGTTCCTGCCGGACTAGCTCGGCCTCGGTGTCCGGGACCTGCGCGGCCAGCGTGCGGGCCTGCGTGATCGCGCGCTGCAGGTCGAGCGCGTTCGAGCGGCCCGCGTCCACGCGCGCCTGCATGATCTCGACGTTCTGTTCCAGGTTCGCGAGCTGGCGGCGCTGCAGGGCCAGGCGCTCGCGTGCGCCGATCAGCGAGAACCAGGCCTGCGCGGTCTCGGCGACGATGGACAGCTGCGCGGCGCCGAGCGCGGCGGCGTCGGCTTCCGTGCGCCGGTCGATGCTGCGCTGCTCGTTGCGCAGGCTGCCGAACAGGTCGATTTCCCAGGCGGCATCGAAGCCCGCGCGCCAGGTGTCGTACTGGCCCGGTCGCGAGAACGGGTCCTGGCCGCTGAACTGGCTCTTGCGCTGCTCGGCGTTCGCGGTGACGGTCGGAAACCAGCTGTAGATCGCCAGCCCCGACAACGCGCGGGTCTCGGCGAGCCGGGCCGCGGCCTGGGCGATGGTCGTGTTCGCTTCGAGCGCGCGCGCGATCAGCCCGTCGAGCTCGGCGCTGCCGAAGGCGGCCCAGACGCCGGGCGCTGCCGGCTGCTGCGTGGCTTCGTCCGTGGACTGGTCGAATCGCGGCGACGCCGGCGTCTCCGGCACGACGTGGCGCGGGCCGACGGTGCAGGCGGCGAGCAGGGCAGCGGCCGCCAGGCCGAGCGGCGCCCGGGTCACGGGTCGAGCCCCTGCGCGGCGAGGCGGGCGGCGCGCCGTTCCTGCTGGCGCACGACCAGCTTGCGCAGCGCGACGTAGAAGACCGGCGTGAAGAACAGGCCGAAGAAGGTCACGCCGAGCATGCCGGAGACGACCGTCACGCCCATGACGTGGCGCACTTCCGCGCCTGCGCCCGACGCGAACACCAGCGGCAGCACGCCGGCGATGAAGGCGAAGCTGGTCATCAGGATCGGCCGCAGGCGCAGGCGGCAGGCCTCCACCGCGGCCTCGACGATGCCCTTGCCCTGTTCCTCGAGGTCGCGGGCAAACTCGACGATCAGGATCGCATTCTTGCAGGCGAGGCCGATCAGCACGGCAAGGCCGATCTTGGTGAAGATGTTGTTGTCGAGGAAGGCCGGCGGGAAAGCCGGTGGCGAGACCGCGAGCCACAGGCCGTGCAGGGTATTGACCAGCCAGATGCCGCCGACGGCCGACAGCAGGCACAGCGGCACGATCAGGATGATCGCCAGCGGCAGCGACCAGCTCTCGTACAGCGCCGACAGCACGAAGTAGACCAGCAGCACGCACAGCGGGAACACGAACAGTGCCGCATTGCCCTGCGTCACCTGCTGGTAGGTCAGGCCGGTCCATTCGACGGCCATGCCGCGCGGCAGCACCTGTTCGGCGACCTCGCGCACCTTGACCAGCGCCTCGCTCGAGGACAGCACGGCGGGGTTGATGCCGGCCGACATGTCGGCGGCCGGATAGGCGTTGTAGCGGATCACCGGGTCGGGTCCGTAGCTCGGCTGCACGTCCACGACGCTGCCGAGCGGCACCATCTCGCCGCCCGCGTTGCGCACCTTCATGCCCTCGATGTCGTGGACCGTCGCCCGGAATGGCGCGTCGGCCTGGGCATAGACCGAGTAGGTGCGCCCGAACAGGTTGAAGTCGTTGACGTAGGCGGAGCCGAGGTAGATCTGCAGCGTCTCGAACACGTCGGTCAGCGACAGCCCGAGCTCCTTGACCTTGGTGCGGTCCACGGTCGCGTCGAGCTGCGGCACGTTGGACTGGAAGGCCGTGAACGTGCCGCGCGGATCAAAGCCCTCGGTGCTGCCGAGCGCGCCGACCAGCCCGAGCGTGTTGTCGTACAGCTCGCCATAGCCGAGCCCGCCGCGGTCCTGCACGTACAGCTCGATGCCGTTGGCGTTGCCGAGGCCGAGCACCGGCGGCGGCAGCAGCGCGAAGGCAATGCCCTCCTGGATCCGGCTATAGCGCTGGTTGATGCGCTCGGCGATGTCCGCCGCCGCCAGCTCGCGGCGCCCCTGCGGCTCGAGGCCGATGAACATGACGCCGGCATTCGGCGTCGCCACGAAGTGCACGGCGTTGAGGCCCGGGAACTGCACGGCATTGGACACGCCGGGCGTGTCCATCGCGATCTCGCCCATGCGGCGCAGCACTTCATGCGTGCGGTCGATGGTCGCGGCCTCCGGCAGCTGCAGCACGGCGAACAGGTACTGCTTGTCCTGGGTCGGGATGTAGCCGCCGGGGACGGCGCGGAAGCCGACCAGCGTGACCACGACCAGCCCGGCATAGATGACGAGCAGGCGCGGCGCGCGGCCGATCGTGCCGCCGATGCCGCCCGAGTAGCGATCGCCGAAGCGCCGGAACAGGCGGTTGAAGGCCGCGAACGGCCGGCCGAACCAGCGCTCGATCAGCCGCCCGAAGGCGTCCTTCGGCGCGCCGTGGCGCTGCAGCAGCATTGCCGCCAGCGCCGGCGACAGCGTCAGAGAATTGAAGCCGGAGATGATCACGGCGGCCGCGATGGTCACCGCGAACTGGCGGTAGAATTCGCCGGTCACGCCGCCCAGGAAAGCGAGCGGCACGAACACCGACGACAGCACGAGCGTGATGGCGACGATCGGCCCGGACACCTCGCTCATCGCCCGGTGGGCGGCATCGCGCGGCTTCATGCCGTCCTCGATGTGGCGCTCGACGTTCTCGACCACCACGATCGCGTCGTCGACGACGATGCCGATCGCCAGCACCAGCCCGAACAGGGTCAGCACGTTGATCGAGAAGCCGAGCAGCCACAGCACGGCGAAGGTGCCGATGATCGACACCGGCACTGCGACCAGCGGGATCAGGGATGCGCGCCAGGTCTGCAGGAACAGGACCACGACGATGACGACCAGGGCGATCGCCTCGAGCAGCGTGGTGACGACCGAGGCGATCGAGTCGCGCACGAAAACGGTCGGGTCGTACATGACCGACCATTGCACGCCTTCCGGGAAGCTGCTCTCGAGCTCGGTCATGCGGGCGCGGATCGCGTCCGACAGGGCGATCGTGTTGGCGCCCGGGGCCTCGAAGATCACGATCGCGGCCGCATCCTCGTTGTTCAGCAGCGAGCGGATCGCATAGCTGTTGGCGCCTAGCTCGATGCGCGCGACGTCGCGCAGGCGGGTCAGCTGCTGGCCGTCCGCCTTGAGGATGACGTCGCCGAAGGCCTCGGGCGAATCGAGCCGGCCCTGGGCGTTGACCGAGAGCTGCAGCACGGCGCCGTCCGGCGTCGGCGGGCCGCCGACGCTGCCGGCCGAGACCTCGACGTTCTGCTCGCGGATCGCGCGCACGATGTCGTTGGCGGACAGGCCGCGCGACGCCGCCTGCGCCGGGTCGATCCACACGCGCATCGCGTAGTTGCCGGCGCCGAACGCGATCGCCTGGCCGACGCCCGGCAGGCGCGCGAGCTCGTCGCGCACGCGCAGGTTGGCGAAGTTCGAGAGGTACAGCGCGTCGTAGCGCCGGTCCGGCGAGGCGAGGTGCACGACCAGGGTGATCGACGGCGAGGACTTGACGGTCGTGACGCCGAGGGTGCGCACGACCTCGGGCAGGCGCGGGACCGCCTGGGCGACGCGGTTCTGCACCTGCATCGCGGCGAGGTCGATGTCCGTGCCGCCCTTGAAGGTGACGGTCAGCACCATCTGCCCGTCGGAGCTGGCCGTGGACTTCATGTAGATCATGTTCTCGACGCCGTTGACCGCTTCCTCGAGCGGGCCGGCGACGGTGTCGGCGATCGTGCGCGGGTTGGCGCCCGGGTAATTCGCCGTCACCTGCACCGACGGCGGCACGACGTTCGGGTATTCGGCAACCGGCAGGTTCGGGATCGCGATCAGGCCCGCGACCAGGATCAGCGCCGACAGCACCGTCGCCAGGATCGGGCGGTCGATGAAGATCCGCGAGAAATCGGTGTGCTTGGACACGGGCGTCAGCCGGCCGGTGCCGCGGCCGGCGCGGGCGCCGGCCGGTTCGGGTCGTCCATCGGCACTTCGCGCGGCGCCACGGGCTGGCCCGGGAAGAAGATCTTGCGCATGCCGTTGACGATGACCCGGTCGCCGGCCGCGAGGCCGGTCTCGACGACCCGCAGCGACTCGACGTGCGGGCCGAGCGTCACGTCGCGGCGCTCGGCGGCATCGCCCTTGCCGACGATGTAGACATAGCGGCGGTCCTGGTCGGTCAGGATCGCCTGCTCATGGATCAGCAGCGCATTCGACTGCGAGGCGCCCAGCAGGCGCACGCGCGCGAACAGGCCGGGCGTGAACACGCCGTCGGGATTCGGCAGCACCGCACGGGCGCGGATCGTGCCAGTCGCCGGGTTCAGCGCGTTGTCCACGAAGTCCATCTCGCCGCGGTGCGGGAAGCCCTGCTCGTTGGCGAGCCCGACCAGCACCGGGTTGCGCGCATCGCGCGAGCTCTCGCGGTTGCCGTCGCGCGCCAGTTCCTGGTAGCGCAGGTAGGCGCGCTCGTCGCCGGTGAAGGTGACGTAGACCGGGTCCACGGACACCAGGGTCGTCAGCACCGTTGCGTCCGGCGTCACCACGTTGCCGGGCTTCACCAGCGCGGCGCCGGCGCGGCCGGCGAAGGGCGCGGTGACGCGCGTGAAGCCGAGGTCGAGCTCGGCCTGCGCCAGGCGCGCGCGCGCGGCGAGCAGGTCGGCGTCCGCCTGCTGCGTCTCCATGCGCCGCTGGTCGAGTTCGCCCTGCGACACGGCGCGAGCGGCGATCAGCGTCTCGGCGCGGGCCAGCTCCTGCTTCGCGAGCGCGACGCGTGCCTCGGCGCGGGCGGCGTCGGCGCGGGCGGCGTCGGCCGCAGCCGCGTACTCGCGGTCGTCGATCGTGAACAGCAGCTGGCCCTTCGCGACCAGGCCGCCCTCGCGATAGTGCACGCGGCGCAGGTGGCCGGCGACGCGCGGCCGGATCTCGGCCGATTCGATCGCCTCGATGTTGCCGCTGTAGTCGTCCCACTCGGTGACCGGCTTCTGCACCACGGTCGCGACGCTGACTTCCGGCGGCGGGAACTGCTGCTGGCCGTTGCCGCCGCAGGCGGCGACGGCCAGTGCGACCGCCGCGACGGCGGTGAGGCGGGATGAGGAGGGCATGGCTCAGGCTTCCTTGGCGATTTTCTTGCTTGCTTGCGCGCCGCCCCATGCGCGCGCCAGTTCTTCCATCAGGGCGACGAGGCGCGCGCGGGCCGGCGCGGGCATCGCATACATCTGGAACAGCTCCTGCCACATCAGGCCCTCGGCGGCGAGGTGCACGAGGTGCAGGCGCAGGTCGCGGTCGGTCCACTGCTTGCGGCCGAGCCGCTCGCGCAGCTCCTGCCGGCAGGGGTCCATCAGCGAGGGATCGAGGGTGGCGGCGGAGAGCATCCCGCACAGGAAGCGGCGGTGCGACTCGTCCTGGGCCGTCAGCGTGCGGATGAAGCCGAGCAGCCGCGCCGTCTCCGGGTCGCAGTCGGTCGGCGTGTGGGCGGCCTCGGCGACGTCCCACTGCTCGAAATCCGCCTCGAGCAGGGCGCGCAGCAGGTCTTCCTTGGTGGGGTAGTGGTAGGTGATGCCGCCGCGAGTGATGCCGCTGACCTTGACCAGCTCGTCGAAGGTCAGTGCGCCGGCGCCGTCGCGTTCGACGATGTTGCGGGCGGCCGCCAGGATCCTGGCCTTGGCCTGCGGTGGTTTAGCCATGTTTTAACTATACAAAACGTTCTGTATAG
>CAYXUJ010000040.1:0-14428 GCA_964468395.1 uncultured Steroidobacteraceae bacterium | reverse complement strand
GCCTTGGCCTGCGGTGGTTTAGCCATGTTTTAACTATACAAAACGTTCTGTATAGCTGGCAAGCTCTCATAACCAGCCGCGGCGGCGGAAGTAGAGGTAGGGCAGCAGCGCGGAGACGAGCATCAACCCGAGCGCCAGCCAGTAGCCGTAGTGCCAGTCGAGCTCGGGCATGAAGTGGAAGTTCATGCCGTAGATGCTGGCGATCAGGGTCGGCGGCAGGAACACGGCAGCGGCGACCGAGAAGATCTTGATGATGTTGTTCTGCTCGATGTTGATCAGGCCGAGCGTCGCCTGCAGCATGAAGCTGGATTTGTTGGCGAGGAACGACGCGTGGTCGGACAGCGCCAGCACGTCGCGCGACATGCTGCGGTAGCGCGCCAGCTGGTCCTTCGGGATCTGCACCGCGCTCGACTGCTGGATGAATGTGAGCTGGCGGCCCAGCGTCACCAGGCTCTCGCGCGCCTTCGAGGTCAGGTCGCCGTCGCGGCCGATGCGCTCCATGACGCCGCGCAGGTCGCGGGCGCGCGGCGCGCCTTTCGACGTCGGCGCCGCGAACACGCCGGCCGACAGGTCGTCCAGCCCGACGCCGACCCGCTCGAGCACGTCCGCGGTGCGCTCGATGATCGATTCCAGCAGGCCGGCGAGGATCGCCGGCGCGCTGGATGCGGCTGCCGGATGGCGCTCGGAATAGGCAACGAACCGCCGGAACGGCAGCGGGTCCACGTAGCGGTTCGTGATCAGCCGGTTGTGCGACAGGATGAAGGTGATCGCGGCCGATTCCGGTCGGTCGGTGTCGATCTTGGTGACGACGGTCGCCGTCATGTACAGCGTGCCGTTCTCTTCATACAGGCGGTTCGAAGTCTCGATCTCGCGCATCTCCTCGCGCGAGGGCACGTCGATCTTGAGCAGCCGCTCGACCGCGCGCTCCTCGGCGAGCGTCGGCTCGAGCAGGTCCACCCAGACGCAGTGCTCGGGAATTTCCGCCGGCGGCGGATCGAGTCGGTTGAGGCCCTGGCTGCCGGGTACGAAGCAGTTCAGCACGCCGGCAGCCTGGGCAGGTCAGTTGGCGCCGCGTTCGCGGGCCGCGAGATCGTTGATGAGCTGGAAGAGCTGGTCGTGCCCGCCGGCCATGCTGACGTCGGTCAGGTACTTGCCCTGCACGACCATCATCGGCGTGTGCTCGATCAGGTACTTGCGCGACAGGTTCGCCGCCTGGTTCAGCTTGTTCTCGGTCGAGAACGTGCGGTAGTGGCGGGCGAAATCCTCGGCCGACACGCCGTTGGCCGTCAGGAACTCGCGTGCCGCCTTCTCGGTTGCAGCCTGATCGACGCGCCCGCCGCGGATCGCGGTGAACGGCTTGCCCTGGGCGTGGATGCGCCGGAACACCTCGGCGTGCAGCTTGTCGACCAGGCCCAGGCCCTCGATCGTGTAGTACAGGCGCGCGTCCTCGCGCGTGACCTCGTTCCAGATCACCGGCAGGCGCTTCAGCTTGATCCAGTCGGGCTTGGACTTTTCCCAGGCCTCGAGCCGGGGCTCGAGACCGTAGCAGGCGCCGCAGCCGTACCAGAAGCCCTCGACGACCTCGACGCTGCCCGGCGGCGTGCTGACCGGCTGCGCCACCGGGTAGGCCGTGAAGTTCTGGCCTTCCTTCCAGCGCAGCAGGTCGCCGGTGGGCGGCGCCGGCGTCGATGCGGCGACCGCCGCCGCGACCGGCGTCACCGTCGTGGTCGCCGCTTCGACCGTCTCGCCGTCGCTGCTGCCGGCCGGCTTCGTCAGTTCATTGCGCGGCGTCAGCGGCTCGGCTTCGGTCACCGGCACCGACTGCTGGGCGGCCGGTGCCGCATCTGCGGCCTCGGACGTGCCATCCGCAGGCGTCGCTTCCTGGCCGCAGGCGGCAAGGGAAAGGGTGGCGGCGAGGGCGCACAGCAGGACTCTGGTCATCGCTCGATTCTCCGGTTGGGGTGCGGCTCAGCGCAGGCCTTGGGTGTAGGACGCCAGCGCCCGCATTTCGTCTTCCGTCAGCTTGGCGGCAATGACCTGCATGATGTCGTTGCCGGGCGTGCGGCGCCGGCCCTCGGCATAGGCCTTGAGCTGGCTCAGCGTGTAGACCGCGTGCTGGGCGCGAAGTGCCGGGTACTTCGCCGGCGCGTTGCCCTTGCCCTCGGGGCCGTGGCAGGCGATGCAGGCCGGGATGCCGCGCGCGGCGTCGCCGCCGCGATACAGCGTCTCGCCCGCCTTCCAGTTGGACGGGTCGGCCTCGAGCCCGGCCGGCGTCTGGCTCGCGTAATGGGCGCCGAGATCCTGCATGTCCTGGTCCGACAGCGCCATGGCCATCGGCATCATCAGCGCGTTGTCGCGCACGCCCTGCTTGAAGAGCGCGAGCTGCTGGGCGATGTAGCTCTCGTGCTGCCCGGCGAGGTTGGGCCACTCGGGATTGACGCTCGAGCCCGTCATGCCGTGGCAGGCGCCGCAGACCGCGGCTTTCTGCGCACCCGCTCCGGCATCGCCGGCCGATGCCGCGCCCGAGAGGATGGTGCAGGCGAGTGCGGTTCCGATCCATGCGAACTTCATAGGGGTTCCAACTGCTAGACTGCCGGACGGGCCCGGAATTATACGCAAGGCACCGGTGCCGCCGTCCACCTGCGATGTCCAGATACCCCCGCGCCCGATTCCTGAAAAGCGCCGACTCCGCCGCCGCCTTCGGCGACGACTCGGGCGCGGAAGTCGCATTTTCCGGGCGCTCGAACAGCGGCAAGTCGAGCGCGCTGAACGCGATCCTCCGGCGCCAGGACCTGGCTCGCACCAGCCGCACGCCGGGCCGCACGCAGCTCGTGAACCTGTTCGAGGTCGAGCCCGGCCGGCGCCTGGCGGACCTGCCGGGTTACGGCTATGCGCGCGTGCCGCCGGCGATGCGCGCTGAATGGCATCGGCTGATGGAGGCCTATTTCACGACGCGCGAGTCGCTCGCCGGCCTGTTCCTGGTGGTCGATGCGCGGCGCGGTTTCGCGGACAGCGACCAGGCCATGCTCGACTACGCGGCCGTCCGCGGATGCCCGGTGCACGTGCTGCTGACCAAGGCGGACAAGCTCGGCCGCAACGAGGCCCGGGCGACGCTGGACAAGACCCGCAGGCTGCTCGGCGAGCGCGCGACGGCGCAGCTCTTCTCGGCGCAGTCGGGCGAGGGCGTGGATACGGCCCAGGGGGCGCTCGACGCCCAGCTGGCCCGCCGCCGGCCGTAAAAAAGCCCGGCGGTCCTTGCGAACCGCCGGGCGGATACCCGGCTTGGGGATGCAATCCGGGCGACCCGCTCAGGGAGGGAAGCGGGGAGCGTCACATGGCGCTCACGGACTTAGATGGGGACGAATAAGACAAGTTCCAGACCGGCGCACCACCTTGATTCAGGTGGTTTTTTCAGTGGGCGTCGTCCCAGTTGGGCCCGGCGCCGGTGTCCACCTTGAGCGCGACCGCCAGGTCGGCCGCCCCGCTCATGATCTCGACCACCTTGCTCCGCACCTTGTCGATGGCGGGCTTCGCGACCTCCAGCACCAGCTCGTCGTGCACTTGCATCACGAGCTGCGCCGGCGCCTTCGACTCGCGCAGCCAGGCGTGCACCTCGATCATGGCGCGCTTGATGATGTCGGCAGCCGTGCCCTGCATCGGCGCGTTGATCGCGCTGCGCTCCGCGTACTGCTGCAGGTTGCGGTCGCGCGAGCGGATGTCCGGCAGGTAGAGGCGCCGGCCGAACACCGTCTCGACCCAGCCCTGCGAGCGGGCCTGGGCGCGCGTGCGCTCCATGTACTCGCGCACGCCGGGATAGCGGCCGAAGTAGCGGCCGACGTAGTCCTGGGCTGCGTGGCGCTCGATGCCGAGCTGGCGCGCGAGGCCGAAGGCCGACATGCCGTAGATCAGCCCGAAGTTGATCGCCTTAGCCGCGCGGCGCTGGTCGCCGGTGACCTTCTCGGGCGTGGTCTCGAAGACTTCCGCGGCGGTGGCACGGTGGATGTCGCCGTCGTCGGCGAAGGCGCGGCGCAGCCCCTCGTCGCCAGACAGGTGCGCCATGATCCGCAGCTCGATCTGCGAGTAGTCCGCCGACAGCAGCACGTGGCCCTTGGGCGCGACGAAAGCCTGGCGGATGCGCCGGCCCTCGGGCGTGCGGATCGGGATGTTCTGCAGGTTCGGGTCGCTCGATGAGAGCCGGCCGGTGACTGCAACCGCCTGGTGATAGGAGGTGTGCACGCGGCCGGTTTTCGCGTCGATCTGTTCCGGCAGCTTCTCGGTGTAGGTCGAGCGCAGCTTGGCGAGGCCGCGGTACTCGAGGATGATCCGCGGCAGCAGGTATTTCTCCGCGAGTTCCTCCAGCACTTCCTCGGCCGTGGACGGCTGGCCGGTGCGCGTCTTCTGCCGCACCGGCAGGCCCTGCTTGGTGAACAGGATCTCCTGCAGCTGCTTGGGCGAGTCGAGGTTGAAGGGCTGGCCGGCGGTCTTGTGGGCGTCGGCCTCGAGCTCGACCAGGCGCTTGGCGATCTCGCCGCTCTGCTGTTTCAGCCTGGCGCGGTCCACCAGCACGCCGCGGTGCTCCATGTCGAGCAGCACCGGCACCAGCGGCTGCTCGATGTCCTCGTACACCTTCAACAGCGCCGGTTCCTTCTCGAGTGCCGCGTGCAGCAGCTGGTGCAGCTGCAGCGTGACGTCCGCGTCCTCGGCCGCATAGGTCGAGGCCTCTTCCAGCGCCACCTGGTTGAAGGTGATCTGCTTCGCGCCCTTGCCGGCGACGTCCTCGTACTTGATGGTGTCCACGTCGAGGTAGAGCTTCGCGCAGGAATCCATGTCGTGGCGCGTCGCGGTCGAGTTCAGCACGTAGGACTCGAGCATCGAGTCGTAGCGCATGCCGGCGAGCGCAATGCCATGGTTCAGCAGGACGTGCGCGTCGTATTTCAGGTGATGGCCGACTTTCGGGCGGTCCGCGGACTCCAGCAGCGGCTTCAGCGTCTTCAGTATCTTCTTGCGGTCCAGCTGGTCCGGCGCGCCGGGATAATCGTGCGCCAGCGGCAAATAGGCCGCGTGACCGGGCTCCACGCAGAACGACAGCCCGACGATTTCGGCCTGCATGTAGTCGAGACTCGTCGTCTCGGTGTCGAAGGCGAACAGCGGCGCTTTCTCGAGCCGCGAAATCCAGTCGGCGAGTTGCGCCGCCGTCGTAATCGTCTCGTAGGACCGCTCAGGCACCGGCGGCCGCGACCTCGGCTCGCTCGCTCCGCCGGAACTTAGTCGCTCGCTCGCCGGGTCCCGTCCGCCGGTTGCCTGAGCGGCCGGCGCGGCGCCGGTCAGCTGACGCAGCAGCGAATTCATTTCGAGGCGACGGTAGAGCGTGGTCAGGCCAACGACGTCCGGGTCGCTTCGCGTCAGCTCCTTCGGCGCGAGCGGCAGCGGGACGTCGCAGCGGATGGTCGCGAGCTTGCGGGACAACTCGAGCGTCTCGAGGTTGTCGCGCAGGCTCTCGCCGACCTTGCCGGGGATGTCCTTGGCGTGGCGGATGATCTCGTCGAGCGAGCCGTGCTCGTTCAGCCATTTCGCCGCGGTCTTCGGCCCGACCTTCGGCACACCCGGGATGTTGTCCGAGCTGTCGCCGACGAGGGCGAGGTAGTCCACGATCTGCTCCGGCAGCACGTCGAACTTGACCTTGACGCCGGTGCGGTCGAGCGTCGAATCGAACATGGTGTTGACCAGCGTGACGCGGTCGTTGACCAGCTGCGCCATGTCCTTGTCGCCGGTCGAGATGACGACGTCGAGGCCGTCCTTGACCGCGCGGCCGGCGAGCGTGCCGATCACGTCGTCGGCCTCGACGCCCTCGATGCGCAAGAGCGGCAGGCCGAGCGCCGGGATCGCCTCGATCAGCGGCGCGATCTGCGAGCGCAGGTCATCCGGCATCGGCGGCCGGTGCGCCTTGTACTCCTCGAACAGGTCGTCGCGGAAAGTGCGGCCGGGCGCGTCCATGACCACCGCGATCAGCTCGGGGCTTTCCTCGCGCAGCAGCTTGTTCAGCATGTTCAGCACGCCGAGCACGGCGCCGGTCGGGACGCCGGTCGAGGTGGAGAGCGGGGGCAGGGCGAAAAACGCCCGGTACAGGTAGGACGAGCCGTCCACCAGCCACAGCTTGCCGCGCGTGCCCATGACGATCAGCGACCCGGCGGCGGGTCGGACTCTTCTTTCTCTTCGTCTGTTTCAGGCGCCGGCGTTGCCGGGCCGCTGATCTCGACCGGCGTCTCGACGCCCTCGTCGGGCAGGTACAGCGGGCCCGTCTGCCCGCAGCCAGCGAGCACGGCACCCAGGCAGAGAATCACGAGGCGCATCGACAAAGTATAGGCCAGCATCATCAAAGGGTTACATAAATGGGACAGACACCTTTATTCCAGCCCCGTCATCGGGGCTGGCGCTCGATGACGGCGATGGTCAGGCGCGAGACGCAGATCAGGCGGCCGTTGTCGTCGCGGATCTCGATGTTCCAGACCTGGCTGCGGCGGCCGAGATGGATCGGCTGCGCGCGGCCGATCACGTGGCCGCCCATCGCCGGGCGCAGGTGGTTGGCGTTGATCTCCTGGCCGACGATCTGGAAGCGCTCGCGGTCCACGCACATCGAGCCGCCGATGCTGCCGAGCGTCTCGGCGAGCGCGACCGAGGCGCCGCCGTGCAGGATGCGGTCCGGCTGCACGGTGCGATGGTCCACCGGCATGCGCGCCTCGAGGAAATCCGCGCCGATCTGCACCATCTCGATGCCGAGATGCTCGCCGAGCGTGCCGCGCTCGAAGCGTCGGACCTCGTCGAGCGTGAATTCGCGGAACCAGATACTCATGGCCGGTGATCCTCGTTTCGGTTAGTGTAACCGCCGCGCGGCACGCGCCGGAAACCCGATGCCAGAAGCCCACGCCGTTCCCGCCGTTCCCCGGCCGACCGTCGCGGTCGCGGGCAGCGCCGCGCGCTTTCCGGTGCACCGCATCTACTGCGTCGGCCGCAACTATCCAGAGCATGCCCGCGAGATGGGCGCCCGCGACGAGCGCGCGCCGCCTTTCTTCTTCACCAAGCCTGCGGACGCCGTGATCGAGGGCGGCAGCGTCGTGCCTTTTCCCTCGCGCACCGCCAGCCTGCATCACGAAGTCGAACTGGTCGTCGCGCTCGGCAGCGGCGGCCGCGACATCCCGGCCGGCGCCGCGCTGGCCTGCGTGTACGGCTATGCCGTCGGCATCGACCTGACCCGGCGCGACGTGCAGACGAAGCTGAAGGAGCAGGGCAAGCCCTGGGACGTGGCCAAGGGTTTCGACCACTCCGCGCCGATCGGCGGCATCGTGCCGGCCGCCGGCAGGTCCCATCCGGCGAGCGGCCGCATCTGGCTCGAGGTCAACGGCCAGCCGCGCCAGTCCGGCGACCTCGCCGACATGATCTGGCGCGTGCCGGAAATCATCGCCGAGCTGTCGTCATGGTTTACGCTTGCCCCCGGCGACTTGGTCTTCACCGGCACGCCGGCCGGTGTCGGGGCGCTCGATCCCGGCGACCGCGTCCGGGGCGGCGTGGACGGCGTCGGCGAGGTGAGCATCACGATGGCGGGGCCATGAAGCTTTTTTCCTACTACCGCAGCTCCTCCGCCTGGCGCGTGCGCATCGCGCTCGCGTACAAGGGCATCCCGCACGGCACGGTGCCGGTGCACCTGACGCGCGACGGCGGCCAGCAGCACAGCGAGTCCTATCGCGAGATGAACCCGCAGGGCTTCGTGCCGGCGCTGGCGGACGACGACCGCGTGTTCAGCCAGTCGCTGGCGATCATCGAGTATCTGGAGGAGACGCGCCCGGAGCCGCCGCTGCTGCCGGCCGATTTCGCCGGCCGCGCGGTCGTGCGGGCCATGGCGCTTGGCATCGCCTGCGACATCCAGCCGCTGCAGAACCTGCGGGTGACGAACTACCTGCGCGGGCCGCTCGGCCAGGGCGACGGCCCGGTGGCGGACTGGATCCGGCACTGGATCGGCCAGGGCCTCAAGTCGCTGGAAGAACTGGCGCGCCGGCACGGCGACGGCCGGCATTACCTGTACGGCGGCTCGGTGACGATGGCCGACTGCTGCCTGGTGCCGCAGATGTACAACGCGCGGCGCTATCATCTGGACCTGAGGCCTTTTCCGGCGCTCACCGCGATCGATGCGCACCTGATGAGCCTGCCCGCCTTCTCGACCACGAGGCCGGAAGCCCAGCCGGACGCCGAATGAACGACAAACGCGAACCGACATCCGCCGACCCGATGGCCGGGATCCACTGGGACCTCGAGCGCGGCATGAGCTACAGCCAGTACCTGCAGCTCGACAAGGTCCTCGGCGCCCAGAAGCCGCTCTCCGGCCAGCACGACGAGATGCTGTTCATCGTCATCCACCAGGCGAGCGAGCTGTGGATGAAGCTCCTGCTGCACGAGCTCGCGGCCACGCGCGCGCAGATCAAGGGCGACGACCTGGAGCCCGCATTCAAGATGCTCTCGCGCATCGCGCGGGTGCAGGCGCAGCTGATCCAGTCCTGGGACGTGCTCGGCACGATGACGCCCGCCGACTACATGCGTTTCCGCGATTCGCTCGGCCAGAGCTCGGGCTTCCAGTCCTGGCAGTACCGGCTGATCGAGTTCATCCTCGGCAACAAGGACGCGCGCATGATCGAGGTGCACGCGGCCGACAAGCCGACGCACGCGCTGCTGCGCCGCGAGCTGGCGACGCCGTCCCTGTACGACGAATCGCTGCGCCTGCTGGCGCGCCGCGGCTTCGACATCCCGCGCGAGCGCGCCGAGCGCGACTGGACGCAGCCCTACGAGGCGCATCCCGCCGTGGAGGCCGCGTGGCTGGCGATTTATCGCGACTCAGCGAAGCACTGGGACCTGTACGAGCTCGCGGAGAAGCTCGTGGACTTCGAGTACCGGCTGCAGCAGTGGCGTTTTGCGCACCTCAAGACCGTCGAGCGCATCATCGGCTTCAAGCGCGGCACCGGCGGCTCGAGCGGCGCCGGCTATCTCGCCCACGTGCTGACCAAGGGCTTCTTCCCCGAGCTGATCAGCCTGCGGACGTCGATCTAGTCCGCGGGTCCCGCATGCGCGTTCTCAAGAAGGTCGCCGCCGCCGCCGGGATCGCGCTGCTCGGCGCACTCGCCTGGCTGTTCCTGTACGAGCCGCGCTACGCGGGCGCCATCGCCCCGGCGGGCCAGGCGCTCGTCTTCGCACATCGCGGCTTCGGCAACCACGCGCCGGACAACAGCCTGACGGGCGCGCGCCTGGCGCTGGAGGCCGGGATCGACGGCATCGACGTCGACGGCCAGCTGACGAAAGACCGCGAGATCGTGATTTTCCACGACGTGTCGCTCGAGCGCTTCACGACGGGCGAGGGACGGGTAGACGCACACACGCTCGCCGAAATGCGCGGTTACGACCTGGCGGTCAAGTACGGGCGCGGCTTCGCCGGCGATCCGGTCGCCTCCTTCGAGGACTTCGTGCGCGAAGTCACGCCCGCCGCGATCCTGATGGTCGAACTCAAGGTCCCGGGCTTCGCGGACACGGGCATCGAGCGGCGCGCCATCGAGATCATCGCCCGTCACGACGCATTCGGCCGCGTCTACCTGAGCTCGTTCAATCCCGTGGTGCTGCGCCGGCTCAAGCGCCTGGACCCGCGCGTGCGCACGGTCTTCATCTTCAAGGACAGCGGCTGGGACCCGCAGCGCGTCGCCGAGACGCGCGTGGAGGACCGTGTCGCCCTGCCGTGGTACCTGCGGAACGAGTGGACACGCACCGCCATCCGCAAGTTCGTACGCCCCGATGCGCTCAGCATCCACCAGGGCGTGGACGAATTCACGATCGACCGCCTGATCAGCCAGGGCTATCCCGTGTTCCTGTGGCCGCTCGACGATGCGCCGCGCATCGACTGGGCGCTGGGGAAGAAGCCCTACGGGCTGGTCTCGGACGAGCCGCTGCTGGCGCAGCAGTTGCGGGATCAGTCGGGCGACTGAGGCCCGTACTTCTCGTACCAGGAATTCGTGAACAGGCCGATCGGGTCGTAGCGGCGCTTGAGCTCGAAGAACGCGTCCACTTCCGGGTAGGCGGCGCGCAGCTGCTGCGGCGAATAGACCAGCTGGTAGGGCAGGTAGAAAGTCCCGCCGTGCGCGATGGCGAGGTCGATCAGCTCGCGGGTCGCCTGCTCCAGCGCCCGGCTGTCGCCCTCGTCGAGGCGCTGGTTGAAATACAGGACGAAGGCGATCCGGTCGTCCTTGGCATAGGGCAGGGCGGTGACGTCGTCGCGGGTGACGATGCGCAGCGTCACGTTGACGAGATTGACGTCGCGCGCGCTCACGATGTCGCGCAGGCCGTCGATGAACGCCGGCGTCTCGTCGAGCGGGATGAAGTACTCGTGCAGGATGTTGGTGTCCTCGAGCCGCGTGTCGAGGTACTCCATCGACTGGTTCATCTTCTGGTTGCGGCTGGCGACGCAGGCCTCGGCGGACTTGCCATCGGGCCCGGCCGGCCGCTCGACGCAGGTGTGCACGCCCGGTTCCAGGTGCTTCTCGATGTGCCAGCGCAGCCAGCGGCCGACGGCGCCGGTCTTCGAGACGTTGAAGATCAGGCGCTTCAAGCCGACCTTGGCGGGCGGCCCCAGCGGCTCCGGCGGGATGCCGAGGTCCGAGTGGACGTAGGTGTGGATCGCGGTTTCCCGCAGGTACGAGCCCGGGGCGATGGACAGGCGGCCGTACATCAGGCCGACCGCCGGGTTGCCGACGACGTTCCTGCGGAAATAACCGGGGAAGTCGGCGAAGTCGATGTACTCGGTGCGCCACTCGTAGACGTCGTTGGGGACGATGTCGATGGTCGCGTCGAGGATGACGCCCGCCAGCCCGTAGCCGCCGAGCACGGCACCGAAAAGCTCCGGGTTCTCGGTACGGCTCGTGCGCAGCACCTCGCCGGAGGACAGCATGACCCGCATCGAGCGCACGGTCGGCGCGATCTGGCCGGGGTCGTGGGCGACGCCGTGCGCGTTGACGCTGAGCGTGCCGCCGACGGTGAAGATGTTGATGGACTGCATCGCCTTGACGGCGAGGCCCATGGGATCGAGGACTGCCTGAACCGCCTTCCAGGACGCGCCGCTGCCGACGGTCATGGTCATGGCGTCGCGGTCGACCTCGATCCGGTCGAGCCCGCGCATGTCGAGCACCAGGCCGCCGCGGATGAAGCTGTGGCCGCCCATGCTGTGACGTTGTCCCGCCGGCGTGACCTTGAGGCCCTGGTCGCGCGCCAGGGCGAGGGCGGCGCGCACATCGTCCTCCGAGCGGACCTCGACGATCGCGTACACCGGCGTGCGGTTGAGGCAGCTCGCGTCGTTGATCGTGCCGCCGCGCTGGATCACACGCAGCGTGCTGCCGTCCAGCGCCTCGTCGGCAACGGCTGGGGCGTCCTGGCCGCGCGCCGGCCAGGTGAACTCGCAGGCCCGCTCTGCGGTGGGCTCGGCGGTCATGCGCCAGACCGCGGCCGCGGCGAGCGCCACAGCCGCGGCCAGCGCGGCCAGCAGGATGGCGGGCCGCCGGCGCCGGGGCCGCGGGGATATACTGTCGCCCTCAGTCACCGGGGCGGCCTGTCATGAACCCATCGACGTTCACGATCCGGAATCTCACCTGGGCGTACTTCCTGCTGTTCGTGCTGCTCGTGGCGATGAACTATATGCCTTTTATCATCGCCGAAAACGGCAAGGTATTCGGCTTCTTCAAGCTCGAGGCCGAGGGCAACGTCCTGCACGTGATCTCCGGCATCTGGGCGCTGCTCGCCGCCCTGACGACCCGCGGCGCGCAGCTGTTCTATTTCCGCGTGTTCGGCACCGCCTATTTCCTGGACGGCGTCGTCGGCGTGACCTTCGGCAGCGCCTACCTCAACCTGAACCTGTTCGATCCCGACCGCGTGCCGGTCGCCGACATGGTCACGCGCCTGGTCGTGAACGCGCCGCACCTGGCGATCGGCGGGCTGGCGATGTTCATCGGCTTCCACCTCGCCAGAAAGATCCGGTAGCGCCGCGGATTGGTCCCCAGCGCGCGGCAGAGATTCCGGACGTTTCTCAGGGTCCTCGCCGGGACCGCGGTCGGCCTGCTCGCGATCGGCGCGGTGACCTTCCTGGTGCGCACGCCGTCGAACGACCGGGACTGGTCGCTCGACCAGCAGCGCCTGGCGACCGCCGAGATTGCCGGCGACACGATCACGGTCCGCAACGTCCGCCATTTCACGTACCGTTCGGAGCATGACTACACGCCGGGCTACTACGACCGGCAATTTTCCCTCGACGACGTCGTCGCGGTGGACTACATCGTCGAGCCGCTGGCCAGCGTCGCCGCGGCGCACACGTTCCTGAGCTTCGGCCTGCAGAACGGCGAGCGCCTGGCGGTCTCGGTCGAGATCCGCAAGGAGAAGAACGAGCAGTTCAACCCGCTGCTCGGGCTCGTCAACGAATACGAGATCATGTACGTGCTGGCCGACGAGCGCGACGTCCTGCAGCTGCGCGTGCTGCATCGCGGCAACCCGGTCTACGTGTATCCGACGACGGCCAGCCCGGAGCAGGCGCGGGCGCTGCTGCTGGACGTGCTCGCCCGCGTCAACGAGGTGGCGGCGGCGCCGGAGTTCTACAACACGGTGGTCAACAGCTGCGCGACCAACGTCGCCCGCCACGTCAACGCCATCGCCCCGCGGCAGGTGCCCTGGGACTGGCGGCTATTGTTCCCGAAGGAGTCCGACGCCTACGCCCACGAGCTGGGACTGATCGACGACAGCGTGCCGCTGGCGGAGGCGCGCGAGAGGCATCGCGTCAACGATGCGGTGCGCCAGTATGCAGACGATCCCCAGTTCTCACGGGCGATCCGGAACGGAAGCTAGGATCCGGGCAAGAGGCGACTTCGTTCACGCCGGTGATCTTGGGCGCTCCAGTCGCCTTCGCAAGGCGCAGTCACCGGTCCCTCATGACCCTTCGCAATCGCCCGTTCGAGTTCCGCCACGACTGACCGAGACCAATTGCGCGTGTGTTTCATTGCTGTCGTCAGATTCGGGCCGCGCCAGAGCATCTCCATTTCGGAATTGAAGCGGCGTTGATCATTCAGGGCCTCCGGTAGGGCGCCCAGCATTGCGTGCGAACACGCGCGCTTCTGATAGGCGTAGCCATAGTCCGGCTGCGTCTTCAAGCCTTCCGTGAACTCATCTCTGGCTTCGGCGTAGCGACCGAGTTCGTTCAGGGTCCACCCGCGATGATAGTAAAACTTCATGCCTTCCTGTGGCCCGTCACTGGCGACCAGTTCATCAAGAACGTCCAATGCGCGCTGGTGATCGCCCATGAGGCGGTAGGTTGCGCCAATGCGGGTCACGGCCTGAATCTTGTAATCCGGCCAGCGCCGCAGAATCGTTCCAAATACCTCCAGCGCCTCATCGTATGCGCCCAGATCGCGCAGTGCGTAACCAATGTCCGTCTGCGCCTCCATGCTGTCCGGCTCCAGCGTGGCCCATGCGCGAAAATCCTCGAGCGCACGCAGGATCTGTCGGTCCTCGGCGTCGGTCAGAGTCTCGCGTTCGGACCAGACGGACTCCATGATGGCGTTGCCGCGCGATTTCAGCGCGAGCGCGCGCAGAGATGCATTCAGGCCGCCAGCCTGCAATGCGGCATCGAGAAGCGGAATCGCCAGCACTGGGCGGCCTCCGGAGAAGTAGGCCACTCCGCGCGCAAGTGCGGATTCGGCTTGATTGGCAGGGGCGCTTTTCCGCAGCGCTCCACGCATCCCCGCGATCTCCCTGCCTTGATACGAAATGTGGCGAACCACGTAACGCGGGATCGCGCCATCTTTTTCAAAGTAACCGCTGCCAACGTAGAAGTAGACTTCGACGCTGTTGCCGGTGGAGGCCGCATCCTGCAGCGCCGTGAAGAACCGGCTCGGATCAGGCATCGCATCGACGGGGACGACATAGCGCTGATCGATGTATCCGAGTTCGAACCAGACTTCCTTCTGGTCCATGTACCCGTCGGCAACGACGCCGACGCTCATCAGCGTCTCGTCCGCCGCCTGTGCAAGACCAGCCGTCGGCAAGAGCCAGGCGAGCGTTGACATCACCAATCCGCGCATTCAGGCGACCCTGACTGGGATCCCGAGCTGGCGGATCTTGTCGCCCCAGACCTTCGGCCCCGTCTCGTGCACCGACTCGCCGCGCGAGTCCACCGCGACGGTGACCGGCATGTCCTTCACCTCGAACTCGTAGATCGCCTCCATGCCGAGGTCCTCGAAGGCGACGACGCGGGCCTTGCGGATCGCCCTGGAGACGAGATACGCGGCGCCGCCGATGGCGATGAGGTAGGCGGCCTTGTGCTTCCGGATGGCCTCGATCGCGACCGGCCCGCGCTCGGCCTTGC
>CAYXUJ010000039.1:0-23015 GCA_964468395.1 uncultured Steroidobacteraceae bacterium | reverse complement strand
TCGTAGGTCTGCGGGAAGGTGTTGCCGTTGCCGGTCGTGCCGACGCTGGCGCTGATCGCCGGGTTGTCGTCGAGCACATTGTTGATGCCCAGCGTCAGGGCGGCCTTCTCGGTGATCGCCCAGTTCGCCGCAAGGTCGTAGTAGCTCTCGGAGTTCAACACGCGGTCGATGCGGTTATCGGGCAGCGGGTTGTTGGCCGAGGTCAGGCCCACGGTCTTGCCGTAGTAACGCCAGGTCAGCGACAGGTCGACGTCCCACGGGGTGACCCAGCTCGTGCGGAACCGGTGGCGCCATTCCGCCGTCGGCGTGCCCGGCAGCACCGAGCTGCAGACCGACGAGTAGTAGCCCACGCAGTCGTACGGCTCGATGCCGGGTCCCGGCGCCGTGATCAGCTCGTCCAGGTACGTGCCGGTCAGGTTGAAGTTCAGGCTGCCGAAGCGGCCGATCTCCAGGCCCGTGTACTGCACGTTCAGGTCATAGCCCTTGGTCTGCACCGAACCGATGTTGATGTTGGTGTCGACCACGTTGCCGGCACCGATCCAGAGCTGGCCGTTCGGGTTGCGCAGGATGCGCGAGCAGGCAGCGGCGTCGCCGTTGTCATAGCAGGCATTCAGCGTGTTGACCGCTCCGAACGTCGAGATCGTGTCGTTGATCTTGATGTCGAAGTAGTCGACCGTGACCGCCAGCCCCGGCGCGAAGCGCGGCGTGAACACGATGCCGTAGGAGTAGGTGTCCGACTCCTCGGGCGCCAGGTCCTGGTTGCCGCCCTGCAGGAACTGGTACTGGCCAGCCGGGCTGTCCAGGGCGGACGAACCCACGGCGCCGGCCGGAACGCCCGTCGCGATGCACTCGGCATCGGTCGCATTCGGGTTCCGGTCAGCCGCGCCGCAGGGATCGCCGTTCATGTCGAACAGGTTGAAGCCCTGCGCGGTGAACAGCTCGACGATGTTGGCGGCACGGACCGCGCGCTGGTAGCTGCCGCGGAAACGCACGTCCTGGACCGGCGCCCACTCGAGGCCGACCTTGTAGGTGTCGGTCGAGAAGGAGTCGTAGTCCGAATACCGGTAGGCAGTGTCGAGCGACAGGCTTTCGACGCCGGTGCGGTCCTGCGCGAGCGGCACGCGCCCCTCGAAGAACAGTTCCTGCACCTTGGTGGCGCCTGAAATGCCGATCGTGGCACCGCCCGAGCCGGACAGCTGTGCGGCCTCCTGCAGCGCGTCGACCTTGTTGTCGAGCGTGTCGCGACGGTACTCGGTACCGAACACGACCTGCACGCCGTCGCTCGCCCACGGGGTCTTGAAGCCGTAAGCGCCGAGGTCGCCGCTGATGACGCCGTTGTAGATTTCCTGCGTCAGCTGGCCGTTCTGGATGCCCTTGGCCTGCAGGTAGTCGAGCTGCGCCTGGGTCACGCCGTTCGGGACGAACGGATTCCAGGGCACGCAGTTCGGGTCGCTGCCATCGATGACGGAGCGGCAGGTCGGCGTGCCGCCGACGTCGATGACGTCGAGGGCCTTGGTCAGCCGGTCGATCACGAAGTAGTTGAGCGTCGAGGTATCGACATTCGCCTCTGCGTACTGGGCCGACACGTCGTAGTCCCAGGCCTCGTTGATCGCGCCGCGCACGCCCGCCACCATGCGGAACGACGAGTTTGCGAACGACTGCTGCCGTCCGCCGCCCTCGACGTTGCGCCGGCCGATGTACATCGTCACCGAGTCGCCGTTGGCGATCGCCTCGGCGTCGCAGCCGATAGTCGGCAGGATGCCGACCGGCAGCAGCGGGTTGTCGCAGTTGATCGAGTTGGTATCGAAGAATGCGCCGCCCGGGGCGATCTGCGCCACCGACTCGTAGTCGGTGAACATCAGCTGGGTGTACACGTCGGCGTGCTCGCCGAACTCGTAGTGACCCATTGCGCCAAGGCTGTAACGACGCTCCGGACGCTGGTAGTGGTTCAGCGGGCCGAAGTTGTACTGGTCGGTCGAGGAACAGAAGTTGCGCATATTGGTCGCGGTATCGACCGTCAGCCCGTAGAAATTCGGGTCCGTGGATGGCAGGAAGTTCGTGAAGAAGCCGCCGGCGCTGGTTGCGGAACCGCCGCAGGTGAACGACGTCGTCGGGTTCGCGCCGAGCGAACAGGCCGAGTAGTCGCGGTCTGCCTGCATGACCGGGTTGCTGTCGAACACGCTGGCATAGGCCGTGATGTTGCCGCGGCCGTCGCCACTGTTGACGCCGACCATCAGCGAGATTTCCTTGCCCTCGCCGTCGGTGACGGTGTCATCCGGCAGCGCGAACTGCGACGGGTTGGTCGCGGAGCGCGCCGCGATCACGTCGCGCAGCTTGGTCGCGCCAGGACCGGAGAAGTCGTTCTCATGCCAGTAGAAGTTGTACTGGCTGGTGATCTCGACGCCCTCGAAGTCCTTCTTCATGATGAAGTTGACGACGCCGGCCACGGCATCGGAGCCGTAGACCGCCGAGGCGCCACCCGTGAGGATGTCGACGCGCTCGACCATCTGCGTCGGGATCTGGTTGATGTCCGCCGCCGAGTTGGTCACGCCGCCGTACGGCATGCGCCGTCCGTCGATCAGCACCAGCGTGCGCGGCGATCCCAGGCCGCGCAGGTTGAGGGTGGCCGTGCCGGTCGCGCCATTCGCCACCGTCACGTTTTGTGCCGCAAAAGCCTGCGGCAGCTGGTTGACGAGATCCTCGATGCGGGTGACGCCCTGCGTCACGACGTCCGCAGCGGTGACCTGCGTCACGGGCGTCGTCGATTCGAGGTTCGCGCTCCTGATGCGCGAGCCCGTGACGACGATTTCACCCAGGTTTTCCTGCGCAAGCGCAGGTGCCGCTGCACCGGTTGCCGCCACCGCGCCCATGACGAGCGCGCGACGGACCGCTACTGCGACCCGGTTGTTGCGTTCCATTGATTCCTCCCGCGGACAGCCATGCCGTCCGGTTCGTTGAGTCAGCCCACAAATGCCCAGGCAGACAGGGCGCCGTGAATGTTGCATGTCTGCAACAGCAGGGTCCTGCTGCGTGGATCGAACATACGGGGACAAACGTCAGAAAAACCGGCACTTGGCAAAGCAATCCGGTCGTTCGCAACTATCACGGAACGATCTGGCCGGTTCGTGCATCTCATGTTGCAGAATGCCAACGGCCATGGCAGGCGGGCTCGACATGGCGACAAACGGCACGAACAGGGTGCGGGCGCTCATCGTCGACGACGAGGAGCTGGGCCGGCGCATGTTGCGCTCACTGCTGGCGTCCGACGACGACGTCGACGTCATCGGCGAAGCTGCGTCCGCCTTCGAGGCGCGGCGCAAGATCTCGGAGCAGCAGCCCGACCTCGTATTCATGGACATCGAGATGCCGGGCGGCAGCGGCATCGACCTGCTGCAGGACCTGGCCGAGCCGCTGCCCTACGTGATCTTCGTGACCGCACACCCGGAATTCGCGCTGCCGGCCTTCGAACTGCAGGCGGCCGACTACCTGGTGAAGCCTGTGCAGCGCCCGCGCTTCGCCGGCAGCCTGCTGCGCGCCAAGCGCCGCATCGCCGAGCAGCGCGTGGCGCGCTATGCGGCGCAGATCGCCGGCGCCGCCACGGCGATGAACGGCGGGCCGGCGGGCCGGACTGGCAGCGCCGCGCCGCCGGAGCCGAAATACGCCAGCCAGATGACCATCCGCGTCCGCCGCCGCGTGTTCTCGCTCGACGTCGGCGACATCTCGTGGATCCAGGGCGCGAGCCAGTACTGCCGCCTGCACACGAAAAGCGGCGAATACCTGCTCGCGCGCACGCTGGCCTCGCTCGAATGCGAGCTGGACCCGGACCGCTTCTTCCGCATCCACCGCTCGGCGATCGTCAACGTCGCCTACGTGCGCGAAGTGCGCACCAGCGGTGACGGGCGCTACAACATCTACCTGCACGGCGGCCAGGCGCTGCCGATGGGCCGCGCGCGGCGTGAGATCCTCGAGAAGCTCCTGACCGGGCTCGCGGGCAAGGCCAGCTGACCCATGGCACGCCCATCGTCGCCGGTCATCGATGCGATTGGCGCCGCCGACGGCGCAACACGATGGCTGGCGCCCGGGTCGGCAGCGGCCGTCGCCGCACACAGGTCGGACGTGGAACGCCTGATCGGCAGCCAGCACCTGCGCTGGCTGCCGCTCGCCGGCACCTGGCTGGCGGTGGCGTTCATCACGGGCTTCGGGCTCTACGTCAATTTCCAGGCGCAGGGGCGCGAGGCGACGTTCTTCGCGGCGATGATGGCGATGATCCCGCACTACCTGTTCTGGGTGATCGTGAGCCCGCCGCTGTACCGTGCCTTGCATCGCTGCCTGGCGGGCGGCAACCGCGTGTTCTGGCTGCTGATGCTGCTCGGCTGGAGCATCGTCGCGCTGGCCGGCTCGACCGGCATGTCGTACCTGAGCTACGTGATCCGCCACGACCTCGAGCCCGGATTCGCGCCGCTGTTCGACGTCTATTTCCTGCCGCCGGCCGGGCCGGCGTTCTGGGCCATGAATCTCAGCATCCTGGCGCTGGCGCTGACCGCGTTCGCCGCGGTGCGCGGCCTGCGGCTGCGCGACCAGGCATTGTGGGAGGCGGCGCAGACCGAACTGCGCCGGGCCCGGCTCGAGGCGCAGCTTGCCGACGCGCGGCTCATCGCGCTGCAGGCGCAGATCAACCCGCACTTCCTGCTGAACAGCCTCAATGCGATCGCCGGGCTCGTCGAGGGCGGGGACCGCGAACGGGCGACCGATGCACTGGCGCGCCTCGGCGAGCTGCTGCAGGTCGCGCTGCGCAACGGCAGCGACCTGATGGCCACGCTCGGCGACGAGGTGGACTTCCTGCACCGCTACCTGGCGCTGTGCCGGCTGCGCTTCGAGGACCGGTTCGAGTACGGCGTGTCGGTGCCGGAGTCGCTGCGCGCGCGGCGGATGCCGGCCCTGATCGTGCAGCCGTTGATCGAGAATGCGATCCGGCACGGCATGCGGCCGGACCGCGCGCTGCGGGTCGACGTGCGCGCCTACGAATGCCGCGACGGGCTGGTGATCGAGGTCGAGGACGACGGCCGGGGCATCGGCGCGCAGGCCGCGGCGGCGCCACCGGCGGGCCACGGCCTCGCCAATGTGCATGAGCGGCTGCGGCTCTGTTTTGGATCCAGTGGCGGGCTCAGCCTCGAGCCGCGCCAGCCGCTGGGGACGCGGGCCCGGATCACGATCGCGGCCTGAGCGCCGCGATCGCGGCCCGGGTCACTTCATTCGCGGCGCGCGCCGGCCTGGCCGGCGCCGTTCGCCTTGCGGCCCTCGAGGAAATAGAACAGCAGGTTGGCGAGGCCGATCGCCGCCGGGATCAGGCCGAACAGGGCGATGTCGCTGTCCGCGACACGGTCCAGTGCGAAGTACAGCACGATGCCGACGAACAGCCCGACCAGGCCGCTGCGCAGGGGGCCGCCCTTCTTGCCATCCTCCGGCTCGATGGGGTCGAGCGGCATTTCCAGTCCCTTCTCGATCGCCGCGAGGCGTTCCTTGTGGCGCTGGTCGGCGCGCTGCAGCTTCTGCCGGTGGCCGGCGATGATCGAGACGATCGCCACCGAGACGCCGAAGATGATGCCGAGGATCGGAATGAACAACGCCAGCAGTTCCGTAGCCATGAAAACTCTCCGTCAGTGTCAGAGTGAGACCAGCAGACGCAACGTCTGCCACAGCAGGCCGAGTTCCGCGCGCAGCGTGTCCGCCGCGAACAGCACCGCGACAGCCACCGCCACGCACTCGAGGGCGCGCGATTCGAAGACTACCCCGGATCCGGACCTGTTCATGGGCATTGATACGCGCCAGCCGGGCAGCCGGTTGCAGCGGGCCGCGATAAGATTCCGTGAAACCTGCCGGGCTCCCGGCGCGTATCAACCGGGGAGAAGGTCCAACCCGCATGCCGGCCGACGAAGCGATCGTCCAGTTGATCCAGGCCGGCCGGGCGGAAGAGGCCTTCGAGCGCCTGGTCCCGGCCTATCGCCGGCGCGTATTCGGGCTGGCCTACAGCCTGCTGCGCGACCGGGGCGCCGCCGAGGACCTCGCGCAGGAGGTGTTCGTGAAGCTGTGGCAGGCGCTGCCCCGTTATGACGGGCGCGCGCAGCTCTCGACCTGGATCTACGCGATCACGCGCAATGCCGCCATCTCGGCGCTGCGCGGCCGCCGCCGTTCGGTGTCGATGTCGGACCCGGCCGTGCTTGCGGAGGCCGAGACCCGGGGCGGCGCGACCGGCGTCGAACCCGGGGACCCGGCGCTCTGGCGTGAGGTCGATGCGCTGCCGGAGAAGCAACGCCAGGCGGTGATACTTTATTATCAGGACGAGCGGCCGGTGGACGAGGTGGCGGCGATGATGGGACTGCCGGTCAACACGGTGAAGACGCACCTGCATCGCGCGCGGGCCAGCCTGGCCGCGGCGCTCGGCGCGGACGGAGGCGGGTCATGAGCGGCGACGAATCGCAGATGACCGGGCTGGATGCGCGCCTGCGGCGCCAGCTGTCGGGGCTCGACGCCGGCGCCGGCTTCGAGGCGCGCGTGATGAAGCGCGTCGCGGCGCAGGCGGCGGCGGCCGGCGCCGTGCGCACGGACTTGCGCGGCCAGTTCGAGCGCCGGCGCGAGCTGGCCGGGCGGCGCCTGCGGCGCGAGGCCTGGGCCAATGCGATCACGATCGCCGGCATCGGCGTGGCTGGCGTGGCGCTGGTCGTGCGCTACGCCGCCGACCTCGTGCGGTGGATCGAGGCGATGGCGCCCGCCGGCCAGGCCGAGCCGATCCTGATGGCGGCGGTGACGATCGCGGGAATCGCCGCCGGCCTGTGGCCGTTCCTGAAGAGAGCGCCCGGGCACGGCCGCTGACCGGATGAGTCACCGCCTGCAGGAATCCCCGGACGCCGTCGTCCTGGCGCCCGCCGCCCCGGCTGCGGCCAGCGTGATCTGGCTGCACGGACTCGGCGCCGACGGCCACGACTTCGTGCCGATCGTGCCGGAACTCAGGCTGCCGGCGGCGCCCGCCGTGCGCTTCGTGTTCCCGCATGCGCCGGTGCGCCCGGTGACGCTCAACATGGGCATGCGCATGCGCGCCTGGTACGACATCCGCACCCTGACGGCGGAAGGGCGCGCGGACGAGGCGGGGCTGCGTGATGCAGTCGCGCTGGTCGGCCGCTACATCGCCGCCGAGCGGGCGGCGGGCGTCGAGTCGCAGCGCATCGTCATCGCGGGATTCTCGCAGGGCGGCGCCGTCGCGCTGCACACGGCGCTGCGCCACGCCGAGCCGCTGGCCGGCGTCCTGGCGCTGTCCTGCTACCTGCCGCTGCAGGCCGCGCTGGCGGCGGAGCTGTCCGCGGCCAACCGCACGACCCCGATCCTGATGTGTCACGGCCAGTTCGACCCGGTGCTGCCGATGCAGCTCGGTGCCCTGGCGCGCGACTGGCTGCGCGCGGAGCGCTACGCGGTCGAGTGGAAGGAGTACCCGATGCAGCACCAGGTGTGCCAGCCGGAGATCCTGGACGTTGCCGCCTGGCTGCGCGCGCGCCTGGCCGCGGATTTGCCGCGCTGATGGAGTATGCTTTGCAGGTCAACCCGGGAGTCTCGCCATGATCTGGATCTTCCTCGGCGTCCTCGTCCTGCTCGCGCTATTCGTGGTCGGGATCTACAACGGCCTGGTCACGGCGCGCAACGGCTACAAGAACGCGTTCGCGCAGATCGACGTCCAGCTCACGCGCCGCCACGACCTGATCCCGAACCTGGTCGAGACCGCCAAGGGCTACCTGGCCCACGAGCGCACGACGCTCGAGGCGGTGATCACGGCGCGCAATGCGGCGGTCAGCGGGCTGAAAGCGGCCGCTGCGAACCCCGGCGATGCCGCGGCGGTGCAGAACCTGGCCGCCACCGAGAATGCGCTGAGCGGCGCGCTCGGGCGGCTGTTCGCGCTGGCCGAGGCCTATCCGGACCTGAAGGCGAACCGCAACATGATGCAGCTCTCCGAGGAGCTGACCACCACCGAGAACAAGGTCGCGTTCGCGCGCCAGGCCTTCAACGATTCGGTCATGGGCTACAACAACAAGCGCGAGGTGTTCCCTGGCAACGTGGTCGCCGGCATGTTCGACTTCCCGCCGGCGCAGCTGCTCGAGATCGAGTCGCCGCAGAAGCGCGAAGTGCCCAAGGTGAGCTTCACCTGATCCTGCCGACGGGCTGAGCCGCCATGGATTTCTTCGCGCGCCAGGCCGAGACCCGGCGGCTGTCGCGCTGGCTGGTGCTGCTGTTCATCCTCGCCATCGTCGCGATCGTGCTGGCGATCAACCTGGTCGTGGTCATCGCGGTCGCGATCCTGACGCTCGAGGACGGCGGACTGCTCGCGCAGCAGGACCTGTCGCTGGCGCATTACCCGGCGGTGGTCGCCGTCACTTCGGTCGTCGTGCTCGGCACCATCGGCATCTCGAGCCTGGTGCGCACGGCCTCGCTGTCCGCGGGCGGCGGCGCCGTGGCCCAGCAACTCGGCGGCACCCGGGTCACGGCCGACACCACCGACCCGCTGCGCCGGCGGCTGATGAACGTGGTCGAGGAGATCTCGATCGCCTCCGGCGTGCCGGTGCCGCAGGTCTACGTGCTCGAGCGGGAGGCGGGGATCAACGCCTTCGCGGCCGGCCACAACCCGGCGAATGCGGCGATCGCCGTGACGCGCGGCGCGCTCGTGAACCTCAACCGCCACGAGCTGCAGGGCGTCATCGCCCACGAGTTCAGCCACGTGCTGAACGGCGACATGCGCCTCAGCACGCGGCTGATCGGCTGGCTGTTCGGCCTGACGGTCGTGGCGATGGTCGCCCGGCTGGTGCTGCGGCACGCGCCGCGCGGCGGCAGCGGGCGCAAGGGCGGCGGCGCGATCGCCGTGATCATGGCCGCTGCGGTGATCGTGCTGATCCTCGGCTGGATCGGCCTGTTCTTCGGGCGGCTGATCCAGGCGGCCGTGTCGCGCAAACGCGAATCGCTGGCCGACGCATCCGCCGTGCAGTTCACCCGCGACCCGCAGGGGCTGCGCGGCGCGCTGGTCAAGATCGGCGCGCTGGGCGTCGGCTCGCGCTTCTCGGACACGGATGCGGAGGAGGTCGCGCACCTCCTGTTCGCCGAGGGCCTGCAGCGCGCATTCTCGACCCACCCGCCGCTGGTCACGCGCATCCGCGAGCTCGACCCGCGCTTCGACCCGAAGGAGTTCGAGGCGATGCGCCAGCGCATCAACCAGGAGCGCCAGCAGGCGGAAGAGGAGGCCGCGCGCAGCCAGCCCGCAGCTGTGGCGCGCCTGGGCGGGCTGTTCGAGGGCGCGATCGTGCTGGCTCCGGCAGCGGTCGCGCAGCTGGTCGCAAACCCGGGCAGCGGACATTTCACGCAGGCGCAAGGGCTGCTCGCGGCGCTGCCGCAGCGGTTCCGCCAGGTCGCGCGCGAGCCGCAGGAGGCCGCCGCGCTGTTCATTGCGCTCGCGCTCGACGTCGTCGCCGACGCGCGCGGGCGCCAGCTCGCTTTCCTGTACCAGCAGCTGGGCGGTGAATTCCACGATGCGGTGCGCGGGCTGCTGCCGGAAGTGGATGCGCTGCCAGCGGTCCAGCGCATGCCGGCGCTGCTGCAGGTGTTCACGGCGCTGCGGCAGTTGCCGCGCGCCGAGCGCGTCGCGCTGCTGAAGTGCCTGAACGGCCTGCTGACGCGCGAGGGCCGGGCGTCGGCGTTTCCCTATGCGCTGCGCAAGCTCGCGCAGGTGCAGCTGCAGGACGAGCTCGACCCGCGCCGGCGCACCGCCGGCTACCAGACGCTGAGTGCCCTGCGCGACGAGCTGCAGGTGCTGTTCTCCGTGCTGGCAATGCACGGCAGCGAGGACGAGAAGGAAGCGCGCCGCGCCTACGAGATCGGCATGGAAACGCTGCTGCCGGGGATCCGCCCGCCGTTCGCGCGCCAGGGCCACTGGCCGCCGCGCCTCGACCAGGCGCTGACCAGGCTCGACCGCCTGCAGCCGGCCGGCAAGGAGATGCTGGTCGAGGCGCTGGTGCGCACCGTCTCGCACGACCTGCGCATGACGGTGCCGGAATCGGAGCTGCTGCGCGCCATCTGCGCCAGCCTGCACTGCCCGCTGCCGCCGCTGTACGCGGCGGTGGAGGGCGACACCCTCAGTGCCAGAGACCCAGCACCAGCCCGAACACGGTGAACTGCACCGTGTGGTAGCCGCCATTGACGAGGAACAGCGCCAGGCTCTTGCGCTCGAACAGGTAGTTGATGCCGAAACTCGCCGCGACCCAGCACAAGCCGGCCGCGAAGCCGGCGCTGGTCGCGAAGCCGACGTCCGGCTTCGGGCCCAGGAACAGCGCGAACACCGCGGCGGCGACCAGCGACAGCACGAGCGCGCCGCCGTAGATCTTCCCGGGATGGCCTTTCTGCAGCTGGTCGTCGCTGAGGCCGGCGCCCCGCTGCCAGGCCTTGAGGAACATCGCCGGCGAGTACCAGATGCCGCCGATGACGAATGACGAAACCGCCGCGGCGACCACGGCCAGCCAGTTGACTTCAGGCATGTGACTTCCCCTTCTTGCGTCGTTGCGGCCGGCGGCGGGCCGGCGCCTTCGCCGGTCGCAGCAGGCGGTTGAAGTGCCCGCGCAGCTGCTGCACGGCACGGTCGAAATAGCCGACGTCGCGGTAGCTGCGCGCGAGCATCACGCCGCCCTCCATCGTCGTCAGCACGAACTCCGCCAGCGCGCGCCGGTCGGTGCCGGCCGGCAGGCGCTTGCCTGCGGCGTCGAGGCATTCCTCGATCGCCGCGGTCCAGTTGCTGAAATTCCGCGCCAGGCGCTCGCGCACGGCGGGGTCCGGCTCGTGGATCTCGAGCGCCAGGCTGCCGATCGGGCAGCCGTAGGTGCACTCGGTCTGCACCAGCGCCTCGCGGTAGCCGGCGAGCAGGCGGAAGATCTTCTCGATCGGGTCGTCGACGCCGCGCCAGTTCGGCTCCAGCAGCATCTCGCGGATGCCGCCGATGTAGGTGTCGAGCACCGCGACCAGCACGTCCTGCTTGCCGGGGAAGAAGTGGTACAGGCTGCCGCTGTTGACGCCGGCCCGGCCGAGGATGTCGGCGACGGAGGTCGAGCCGTAGCCCTTCTCCCAGAACAGGTGCATCGCCGCCTCGATGATCCGCCAGCGGGTGTCGGCCGGGACTTGATTGATCATTCAACCAAGTCTGATACACTCTGCCGCCGTGCGCAAGACCGCCGCCCGCCCGCTCGCCGCGCTCGACCGGCCACGGATCGCGCGGCAGCTCGCCGAGGCGCTCGAACGCGCCGACGGCGAGGCCGGCGCGCACTGCATCCACGAGCTGTGGATGCGCGGCGAGCCGCCGTCCGCGATCGAGGCGGCGCTCGCCGGCCTCTGGAAGCGGGCGGCCGCCTCCATCCCCGACTGGTTGCCGATGCGCTACGTGGACTGGCTGCCGCAGGCCTACGAGATCGCCGCGCGCTGCCAGGCTGCGGCCGGGGGCCGCACCCACATCTACCTGGTGCTGCTCGACTACGCCGACAGCGCGGACGGGCCGTTCGGCATCTACGTCGGCATGAGCCGCTATCGCGCCGCGCAGCGCTTCGACCAGCACAAGGCGGGCCTGCGCGCGGCCGGCCCGGTGCTGAAGCGCGGACTCGAGGTGCTGACCGGGCCGGTGCAGCACCTGCAGTACATCGCCCGCGCGGAGGCGGCGCGCATCGAGGAGGAACTGGCCGAAGCGCTGCGCGCCGCCGGCCTCATCGTCAAGGGCGGGCACTGAGCGGCTATACTCGATCGAGCGTGCCTGCCGGATCCCGAATCCCACGTGAGCGTCCGCGACAACATCGAAGAATCGCTGGTCCGCATCGCGATGGCAGGCCTGGTGCCCGCGCGCTGGATCCAGAAACCCGCTGATCCGTCCGCGTATGCGGCGCGCACCGGCACGCTCACGATCGAGATCGTGAGCCATTGCTGGCAGTACGCGCACTTGCTGGCCTACCAGCTGAGCTCGCTGGTCAATTATCCGCCGACCCGGGCGCGGGTGCGGATGACGGTATTCCACTCGCCGGAGGATGAGCGCACGCGGGCGATGCTGGCGTTCTTCGGCGCGATTGTTGTGCCGGGCGTCGAGTGGAACTGGCAGCCATTGCCGCGCGGCGAGCTGTTCCGCCGCGCGATCGGGCGCCACCGCGTTGCCCGCAGCACAAGCGCCGACTGGGTCTGGTACGCGGACTGCGACATCCTGTTCCATCGCGGCTGCATCGACACCCTGGCCGGCGAGCTGCAGGGCCGGCGCGACCCGATCGTGTACCCGAAGCAGGAACGCGTGACTGCAATGCTGG
The DNA here is from genome assembly GCA_964468395.1 of uncultured Steroidobacteraceae bacterium. Lineage (GTDB taxonomy): Bacteria > Pseudomonadota > Gammaproteobacteria > Steroidobacterales > Steroidobacteraceae > SCUD01. The sequence goes on along the minus strand of CAYXUJ010000039.1, from coordinate 10,659 downwards.
AGGAAACCGACCCGCTGCTGCTGGCGGAGCGCGACCGGCCGCGGGTCGTGGACATCGACCCCGCGCAGTTCAAGCTGATGGACAACCCGCCGCGCGCCAAGGGCGCCTACCAGATCGTGCACGGCGACGCCGCGCGCCAGTGCGGCTACTGCGGGACGATCGGCGTGTTCCAGCGGCCCGCGCCGCGCTGGGCCAAGACCTACGAAGACAGCGCTTTCCGCTGGCTGCTCGGCTTCGACGGCGTCGGGCTCGACGTGCCCGGCGTCTATCGCATCCGCCACGTCCGCAAGGGGCGCTACGGCGACAGCCGGACCGCGGCGCTGGTGCGCGGCAACATCCGCCGCGCCAAGGCCAGCATCGAGGAACGCTGAAGCGGGCCCCGGGCCCGCCGCCCGGGGCCGCCGTTCAGCTGGTCTTCGCCTTCTGCAGCAGCCGGCGCAGTTGCTGCGCCTTGTGATCCAGGCGCGCCTGCTCGGCGCGGGTGATGATCCCGTCCGCGCCCGCATGGCGTTTCATCTTCTGGTACTGCTGCACCTGGCTGCGCAGCCGCTTCGCCTCGTCTCCGTCGATGCCGGAACGCTGGCCGGCATCCGCGGCCGCCGCCATCACGATAGTGGCGCCGATCGCGATCGCCGCCAGTGTGCGCAACTTGAGTTTCATGGCTGACTCCTTGCCCAGCGCCGGAATCCGGCGCTCTCGAGGTGTTCAACGCCCGCGCCGTCAAGGCGCCGACGGCAGGGCTTGATCTGGCGACGGGTGGCGGTCCACGATCGACGGGCGGAGCGGAGCGGACATAATGAAAACCGAAGGCACAGCGGCGGAAATCACCCTGCCGGCGAGCGCCGCGCTGGCGATTTCGCGCGGCTCGAAGATCGACGCGATCAAGGAGTTGCGCGCGGCCACGGGCCTCGGCCTGCGCGAAGCGAAAGAGCAGGTCGAGGCCTATATCGCCGCGCGCCCGATCCTGAAGGCCCAATTCGAGCAGCAGGCCGCGGATGCCAGGCGCCGCCTGTACCGCTGGGTCGCCGTCATCGACATCGTGATCATCGCCGGCATCCTGTGGTGGATCTTCGGCCGCTGAGCGCGCCGCCCAGGCCGTAACGAATCCGTCACGTGCACGTCACCCCGATGACACATCGGGGTTCTATCGTTGCGCCTCACCGATTTTCTGCACCGCCCGCACCCGCACAGCGGGGCGTGCCGGGGACCTGCACGCAATTCACGGGAGAGCCTGACGATGAAGACGATGCGCATTGTGCTGACCCTGATCGCCCTGGCTGGTGTCGCAGCCTGCGACAGCGGCGGCGTCGATCTCAACGTGTCGAACGTCGACAACTCGGTCGACAACAGCCAGAGCGGCGGCGGCGGCAGCAACAATCCCTGCGCGTCCTATACCCCGCCGAACTCCAACCAGGTGGTGCAGGGCAGCTTCGACGGCACGAATTGCGTCTATGGCTCGAACTTCGTCGGCAAGACCAACCCGGTGCTGGTCAACCTGACGATCCCGTTCATCTCGGGCAAGCACATCTTCCAGGACAGCCTGTTCGTCGGCCAGGACGTCAGTTCCGGCGTCGCGCCGGCCGGCGGCACCGGCCCGACACTGACCGTCGCGGCCGGCAACACGCTGGTGTTCCAGGACGCTGCCGACTACGTCGCGATCAACCGCGGCGCCTCGATCGTCGCCATCGGCTCGCCGACCGCGCCGATCACCTTCACGTCCTTCACCGACGCGATCACCGGCACCGCCGGCGCCAACGACGTGCAGCAGTGGGGCGGCATGATCATCAACGGCAACGGCATCACCAACAACTGCTCGGACGCCGAGCGCGCCGGCAACCAGTGCCACGTCGCGGCCGAGGGCGGCGGCGAGACGCACTACGGCGGCAGCAACAATGCCGAGAGCTCCGGCAGGCTGAGCTACGTGATCGTCAAGCACACGGGCTTCGAGGTCGCGCCGGGCGACGAGCTGAACGGCATCACGTTCAATGCCGTGGGCAGCGGCACGGTGGTCGAAAACGTGCAGGTCTACAGCACCTATGACGACGGCATCGAGTTCTTCGGCGGCGCGGTCGACGTCACCAACTTCATCGCGCTGTACGTGCGCGACGACTCGATCGACTTCTCCGACGGCTGGGTCGGCACGGTCGAGAACGCGCTCGTGATCCACTGGCAGACCGACGGCAACCGCTGCATCGAGGGCGACAACGTCGGCTCGGCGCGCAGCGACATCGGCGTGCCGCTCAATACCGCGCCGCTGACGGTCGGCACCGTGCGCAACATGACGTGCATCACGTCGAACACCGACGTGAACACGCACGGCGACTCGGAGGGCGTGCTGGTCCGCCAGGGCGGCAAGCTGATCCTAGAGAACAGCATCATCTACTCGGGCTACGGCACGGCGGTCAACGGCGTGACGTCCAACGAGTGCTACGAGATCGACGACAGCGACAACGTCTCGCGCGCCTTTGCCGCCGCGAACGACGACTTCCGCACGATCAACACCGTGGACGCCTGCGAGCTGCTGGCCCAGGACAACCTGCCGAACGGCGACACGATCCTGTCGTGGCTGCAGGGCGCGAACCCGAGCGCGAATGGCGCCAACTACTCCTTCAACTCGGGCAACGTCACGATCAACACGCCGGTCAACGCCAACGTGCGCGTGCTCCAGCCGAACAGCTTCTTCACCGCCGCCTCGATCGTCGATGCCTCGGGCACGACCGTGGTCGCGAACGCATCGGGTCTCGGTGCGGTGCAGGGCAACGACGACTGGACCAACCCGTGGGCGTTCGGCCTGCGTTCCTCGAATGCGGACCAGCCGCTGTGGTTCGTTCCCTGAGCTGAGCGGAGGAGCGTAATGATGAGGATGGCGCTGTCTGCCGCCGTGCGCCGGGTCCTGCTCGGCCTCGCCGCCGCGGGCGCAGGCGCCGTGGCGCCGGCGGCCATCGCGCAGGAAGATGCCGCGGGCGCCGACGGCCAGCCGACGGTCCTCGAGGACATCGAGGTCATCGGCCGGCAGCGCTCGTCGGCGGACGAGATCCTGCAGGAACGGATCGACGCCGAAGTCGTGTCCGACCTGGTCAGCATCGAGCAGATCACCCGCGTCGGCGACAGCACGGTGTCCGCCGCGCTGCGCCGGCTGCCCGGCGTGACGCTGGTCGCCGACCAGTTCATCTACATCCGCGGCCTCGGCGAGCGTTACTCGAGCACGACCGTCAACGGCGCCTACGTGCCGTCGCCGGACCTGACCCGCAACGTGATCCCGATGGACCTGTTCCCCGCCGAAATCGTGCAGTCGATCTCGATCCAGAAGGGCTACTCGGCGGACCAGCCGGCCGCGTTCGGCGGCGGCAACGTGGACATCCGCACGCGCAGCATCCCGGACCAGTTCACGTTCAACGTCTCGGTTGGGGTCGGCACCAATTCCGGGAATTCGGACAAGGGCCTGACCTACCCGGGCGGCTCGGACGACGACCTCGGCACCGACGACGGCACGCGCGCATTGCCGGCCGGGATCCAGCAGGCGATCCAGACTTTCCGCGGCGACATCAGCCAGACCGGCATCTACAACACGCTGCTGCTGAACGGGCAGTACCACTCCTTCGAGGAAGCGCAGCAGATCAACCGCCAGCTCGCGACCTCGCTGTACCGCGACGTCGACTTCCGCAGCACGTCGATCGACCCGGACCTGTCGATCGAGTCCTCGGCCGGCAACAGCTGGTACCTGGGCGACGCCGAGCAGTGGAAGGTCGGCGTGCTCGGCCTGGTGGACTACTCGAACTCCTGGCGCAACCGCGAGCGCACCGTGCGCTCCGTGACCCTGCCGGACGAGGACTACGACGAGCAGTTCCGCACCACGAACCAGGTGACGTTCACCGGCTCGCTGGGCGTCGGCATCGACTTTGCCGAGGAACACCGCATCGAGGCGACCGGCATCTACCTGCGCAACACCGAGGACGACGCCGCGCTGACGCTCGGCCACAACTTCAATTTCCGCCGCGAGAGCGGCGACCGGCTGCGGTACTACCGCTACCGCTACGAGGAGCGCGAGCTCGAGCTCTACCAGGTGCGCGGCCGGCACACGATCGGGCCGGCGACGGTCGACATGCTCGACGAGTGGGTCAACCTCGGATTCGCCCAGGACCTGACGATCGACTGGTACTACTCCGACGCGACCGCGACCACCGACCTGCCGAGCGAGATGACCTTCTCGGCGCGCGACCGGATCGACCCGGACACCGGCGAGCTGATCAGCACGTCGTTGCGCTCGTCGCTGAGCTCGGCCGAGTACCGCTACACGGACCTCCAGGACACGGCGCACAGCTGGGGCACCAGGCTGTCCATGCCGTTCACGATCGGCGGCAACCCCGTGGAAGTCAGCGGCGGCTACGACTACTACGAGAAGGGCCGCAGCTACCTGCAGACCCAGTTGCAGATGGGCACGACGTCCGCGGCTGCGGACCCGATCCTGGCGGGCACGCCGGGTCAGGTCTTCACCGACGAAAACCTGCTCGACCCGGCCTACGGGTTCGCGCTGACGCTCGGCGGCATCGGCACCGAGAGCTACCTGGCGGGCGAGACCGTGGATGCGCTGTGGGGCAAGGTCGACGCCACGTTCGGCGAGCGCTGGCGCGTCACGGCCGGCCTGCGCTGGGAGGATTTCTCGCGCCTGGCCGTGCCGATCGACCAGTACGAGTACGACGCCGACGTCGGCATCATCACCGTCCCGACCGACGACCTCGAGGACCTGGCGCGCAGCGGCGACGACTACTACCCGGCGCTGGCATTGACGCTGATGCAGCCCGGCTTCTGGGGCTCGCAGGACTTCCAGCTGCGCTTCGGCTGGAGCGAGACCGTCGCCCGGCCCGACCTGCGCGAGATCTCCGACGCGACCTACATCGACCCGTTGACCGAGGCGCGCGTGCTCGGCAACCCGGACCTCGACGACGCCGAGCTCTCCAACTTCGACCTGCGCGGCGAGTGGTTCTTCGCGGGCGGCGACAACCTGACCGTGTCGCTGTTCTACAAGGACATCGCGAACCCGATCGAGACGATCGAAGCGGCCGGTTCCGACGACAACATCGGCCTGACCTTCATCAACGCGGAGCAGGCCGAGGTTTACGGCGTCGAGTTCGAGGGCCTCAAGGGGCTCGGCTTCCTGAGCGGCGGCGGCTGGACCGAGGCCTTTTTCGTGTCCGGCAACGTGACGGTCAGCGACTCCGAGATCACGATCGGCGACGCGGCGCCCGGCCTCACCAACAACAGGCGCGAGATGACGCAGCACTCGGACCTGGTGGTCAACGTGCAGCTCGGCTACGACTCGCCGAACGAGATGCACAGCGCCGCGCTCGCCTACAACATGTACAGCGAGCGCATCTTCTTCGCCGGCCGCGGCGGCGCCCCGGACGCCAGGGAGCAGCCGTTCAACTCGCTCGACCTGACCTACAGCTTCCACCCGACCGGGCGCATGGCGGTGAAGCTGCGGCTGCAGAACCTGCTGGACGACGACACGGTGATCGAGCAGGGCGGGGTCAAGGTGCTCGAGCAGAACGTCGGCACGACCGCGAAGCTCGACTTCTCCTACCGGTTCTAGGCCTGTCGCCGGACGGCGACGACCCCTCGGCGCTGCACGGTGCCCCTTGCCGTGCTATTTTTGCGCAGGTCCTGGGGTTTCGACCGGAGGTATCCGATGCGTACCGAACCTTTTCGCCGTGCCTGCGTGGCGCTCGTCAGCCTTGGCCTGCTGGGCCTTGGCGTCCAGGCGCCCGCAGCCGCCGGCATCGTCGGCACCGCGGAGGCGATCGTGGCCGCCAGCGGCCAGGATGCGCGCGCCGAGGTCGGCGCAATCATCGCCCGCGACGACGTCCGCGCGGAACTGGCCGCGCTCGGCGTGGACCCGGCCCAGGTCGAGGCGCGGCTCGCGGCACTGACCGACGCGGAGGTTGCGACGCTGGCGGAACGCCTGGGCGACGCGCCGGCCGGCGGCGACCTGCTCGCCGTGGTCGGCATCGTGTTCGTGGTGCTGATGATCCTCGAGTTCACGGGCGTCATCGACATCTTCAAGAAGGCGTGATCCGCGCGGCGCTGCCGGCGGCGGCGCTCGCCGCGGGCCTCGCCGGCTGCGCCGCTTCGCCGCCCCTGGCGGACGGGCTGGCTGCGGGCGCGCCGCGCTCGATCGAGCTGCGCTCGACGCCGTTCTTCCCGCAGGAGGATTACCAGTGCGGCCCGGCCGCGCTGGCGACGCTGTTGCAGGCGAGCGGCGTCGCCGTCGAGCCGGAATCGCTCGCGCCGCAGGTATTCACGCCCGGCCGCCGCGGCAGCCTGCAGCTCGACCTGCTGGGCGCGACCCGCCGGCACGGCCGCGTGCCGTACGTGCTGGCAACCACCGCCGACGAGCTGATCGCGGAGCTGGCCGAAGGACGGCCGGTGCTGATCCTGCAGAATCTCGGTGCGACGCGCTTGCCGGTCTGGCACTACGCCGTGCTGATCGGCTACGACGCCGGACGGAATGTCGCCATCCTGCGTTCAGGGCGCGACCAGCGGGTCGAGATGCGCTGGCAACGCTTTGCCGGCGCCTGGCATCGCGGCGGGCGCTGGGCGATCACCGTGCTCGATCCCGGAGCAATCCCGGCGCATGCGACGGCACCGCGCTACCTCGAGGCGGTTGCCGGGCTCGAGGCCGCGGGCGAGCGCCGCGCTGCAGCCATCGCCTACGACACCGCCATTGCGCGCTGGCCGGCTGAACCGCATGCCTGGCTCGGGCGCGGCAATGTCGCCTATGCCGACGGCGACCTCGAGGCCGCCGCCGATGCCTGGCTGCGCGCCATCCTGCTCGCGCCGCGCGATGCCGCGGCGCGCAACAACCTCGCGCAGGCGCTGGCGGATGCGGGCTGCGTAGATGACGCCCGCCGGCAGGTGGAGCGTGCCGCGGCGCTCGCCGCCGGCACGCCGCTCGCGGCCGCGGTCGAGGACACCCGTGCGCGCATCGGCGGGATGACGGCCGCGGACTGCCGCCTGGCGAACCGCGCCTGGCCCGACTGAGCCGCGACGGGCGTCAGTGCAGGATGCGCGACTCGCCGCGGCCGCGCGGGTCAGACGCCGCCGACCAGGCGCCGTCGCGGCGCAGGATGAGTTGCAGGTCGCCGAACTCCCAGTCGTGGGGCCGGGCGCGCCAGCCGCGTGCCGCGAGCGCGCGGACGGTTTCCTCAGGCAGCGGCCGCGTCACGCTGTAGGTGACGAGATCCGCGGGCAGCAGCTGGTGATGGAAGCGCGTCGCGGCGACGGCCTGCTCCGCCGTCATGCCGAAATCGAGCACGTTGACGATCGCCTGGTAGACCGAGGTGATGATCGTGGAACCGCCCGGCGACCCCGCCACCAGGCTGACTTCGCCGTCCGTGACCAGGATCGTCGGCGACATCGACGACAGCATGCGCTTGCCCGGCGCGATCGCGTTGGCGTCGGAGCCGGTCACGCCGTAGTAGTTGGCGACGCCGGGCTTGGCGCTGAAATCGTCCATCTCGTTGTTGAGCAGGAAACCGCCGCCGGCGACGACCACGCCGCTGCCGAAGTCGGTGTTGAGCGTCGTGGTGACCGCGACCGCGTTGCCGTCGCGGTCCACGATCGAGAAATGCGTGGTCGAGCGTCCCTCGAGCCCCGGCCGGACCGACGCTGCGGCGCTGATGGCGGCCGGGTCCACTTCGGCCGCCCGCGCGGCGATGTATCCGTCGTCGAGCAGCTCGCCGATACGTTGCGGCACGAAATCCGGGTCGCCGAGGTATTCCGCGCGGTCGGCGAACACGCGCTTTTCCATCTCCGCGGTCAGGTGGATGTACTGCGGCGAATTGTGCGGCAGGCCCGCGAATGCAGGCGCGAGCGCGTCCTTCATCTTCAACAGCTGGATCACCGCAAAACCGCCGGATGAGGGCGGCGGCGCCGCCAGGATCTCGTGCCCGCGCCAGCGCGCGACGAGCGGCTCGCGCCAGCGCGGCTGGTAGTCCGCGAGGTCCTCCGCCGTGAGCAACCCGCCGCCACGCCGCATCTCGTCGACGACCAGCCGGGCGGTCTCGCCGCGATAGAAGCCCGGCGCGCCGTCCGCGGCGATGCGCTCGAGGACGGCGGCCAGTTGCGGCTGCCGGAAGACGTCGCCCGCGCGCAGCGAGCCGAAGTGCGCCATGAATCCCGGGACCGTCGACAGGCGCGCGGAGTCCTCGCGAACGCGGTCGACGAGCAGTTGCGGCACTTCGAATCCGTCCCCGGCGAGCGCGATCGCCGGGGCCAGCAGCTCCCGCCAGGGCCGGCGGCCGTACTTGCGGTGCGCGGCGGCGAGCCCGGCCACGGTGCCGGGCACGGCGACGGCGAGGTGGCCATTCAGGCTTGCGCCGTCGACGATCTCACCCTGTGCGTCGAGGTACATGTCGCGGGTGGCGGCAGCCGGAGCCGTCTCCCGGTAGTCGAGGAAGACCGCTTCGCCATCGATGCGCGCCAGCAGGAACCCGCCGCCGGCGATGTTGCCGGCCTCGGGGTAGGTGACGGCCAGCACGAAGGAGGCGGCGACCGCGGCATCCACGGCGTTGCCGCCGTCATCGATCACGCGCCCGGCCGCGTCGGCGCTGTAGCGGTCCGGCATCGCCAGTGCTGCCGCCGATTGCGGCGCCGGCGCCGGTGTGCAGGCGGCCGCGAATGCCGTCACGGCGGCCAGCACGACGCTGCGGCGGGTCCAGGCGGACTTGAGCATCAGACGGGCGACGGTGCCGGCTTCTTCGTGCCGCGCCGGGTCGCGGCGCGGATCACGAACCCGGCCGCCAGCACGATGGCGACGTCCCGCACCGCGGTCCAGGACGTCGTCATGACGATCGCGGCGCAGGCGATGAGGGCCAGGACCGAGATGCCGATTCCTCCCGGCACGGTCACCGGCGCGGGCCCCTCGCGCCGGCGCAGCACGATGAGCGCCGCTGCGGTCGAGCCGTGGGCCAGCATGCGGGAGATCACGAAGATCGCCAGCAGGTACTTGAAGGTGCCGGTGACCGCCAGCAGCCACGAAATGGCCGCATAGGCGATGATCGCGACGTGCGGCGTGCGGAACGCGCGGTGCACGTCGGTGATCGGGCGCGGCAGATCGCGTGCCTCGCCCAGCGCGAAGACATAGCGCGGCCCGACCAGCATCTGCACGGCGAGGCCGCCGGCGCAGGACACGACCGCCGCCGCGGCCATCAGGGTGGCGCCGGGCGGGCCGATCAGCTCCTTGGCAACGTCCACGAGCGGCAACGCCGAGGCGGCGGTATCCGGCAGCACGCCGAAGCAGGCCAGCATCAGCAGCAGGTAGAGCAGGCAGGCGATCGCGAGGCCGCCCAGGATGCTGGCGGGCAGGTCGCGGCGCGGGTCGCGCATCTCACCGGCTACGACCGCGGCCACGTGGAAGCCGACGCAGGCGAATATCGCGATCTGCAGCGCATCCGACAGCCCGCCCGGCTGCTGCGGCTCGGTCGCGGGAATGCCGCTCCAGCCGGCGAACCAGAGGCCGGCGAGGGCGATGAGCCCGAGCGGCAGCATCTTCGCGATCGTCAGGAAATTGCCGAGCCAGGCGCCGCGGGTGACGCCGCGGACGTTGATCACGGCCAGGAAAATCGTGAATGCAGTGATGCCGGCGGCACGCGGCCAGGGCGCCGCGAGCGCCGGCCACAGCGATGCCGCATAGTCGAGCATGACCTGCGCGATCAGGGCGGTGGACGCGAAGCTGGAGAGCGTGAACAGCCAGCCGACGGTGAAACCGGTCAGTGGGCCGAAGGTGACCTGGGCGTAGTACTGCGGCCCGCCGGTGACGTCGTAGCGGCTGGCGACCTCGGCCAGCGTGAGCGCCAGCAGGCCCACGACGACGAATGCGGCGAAGATGACCGCGAGGCTGTAACGGCCGGCGCCGATCGCAAGGCCGGCTGGCATCGCGAAGACTCCGGCCCCGACGATCGAATTGACGCAGAGCGCGACGACGTCGAATCGCCCAAGGCCGCGATGCAGCCCGGGCGATCCGGACGCGGCCGTTTCAGCCTGCGGCAGGCGCGGACTCCGCGGCCGGTTCCTCGGCCTTGCGTGCAGTGCCGGCGTCCACCACGGCGCGCCAGCTGCCGTCGACCTTGGTCCAGATCGTGACGAACTCGCCGGTGCGCGGCGCAGCCTCGCCGGCCCCGTCCGGATCGAAGCTGAAGCTGCCGCGCTCATAGGCGAGATCGCCCGACGCCGCGACCTTCACGTCATCGGTCGTCCAGGTCATGGTGGAATCCGGCGCGCCGGCCATCTCCGCGGCCATGCCGGCCTCGATCTCGGCGGTCCCCTTGCGGATCTCGCCATCGAACAGCGTCGCGGCATCGGTCGTGTAAATGCCGCCTGCGATCGCGGCGAAGTCCTTCGCCTGCGCGAGGCTCAGCCACTCCGCGGAGCGGTCGCGAATCGCCTGCGCCTCGGCAGCGACGTCGACCTTGGGTGCCTGGGCACAGGCGGCCGTCAGTAGCGCGGCACCGACCCCGACCAGCACGGGTTTGATTGCTTGCATGGAAATTGCCCCCTAATTCGTTGATTTTCATTGGCTGGCGTCGCGGGCATGGAAGCCGCCTGTGCCAGTCGAGCCACCATCTTAGTCCGCCTGCGGGTTTGCACAACCGGCAAGGCTTT
>CAYXUJ010000038.1:0-24157 GCA_964468395.1 uncultured Steroidobacteraceae bacterium | reverse complement strand
GCCGTGCGCGGCAAGACCGACCGCTTCACGCACCTGTATCGCCGGCGCTGATCGTGCCGGCGCTCAGCCGCGCAGTTCTCGCAGGAAGGCGCCAGGGTCGCCGCCCTGGCCGATGACGTCCACCAACGCCGAACCGACGATCACGCCGTCGGCGTGGCCGGCGAGCCGCCGGACCTGCGCCGCGTTGCGGATGCCGAAACCCGCGCACACCGGGACGGCCGCGCAGCCGCGCAGCCGGTCGAGGTAGCCGATCACGTCATCCGGGATCTGCAGTTCGCGGCCCGTCGTGCCGGCGGCGGTGACGGCGTACAGGAATCCCTGCGCCTGCCGAGCGAGCCGTGCGGCACGCGCCGCCGGCGTCACCGGCGTCACCATCTGCACCAGCGCCAGCCCCTCGCGTCCGAGCGCCGCGCGCAGCTCGTCCGCTTCCTCGAGCGGCAGGTCCGGCACGATGAAGCCCGACACGCCCGCGGCGCGGGCGGCCCGCGGCAGGCGCGCCAGCCCGAACGCCAGCAGGGGATTCAGGTAGCTCATCAGCAGCAGCGGCGCGCGCGGGCGCTCCGGCAGGGACTGCAGCGACTCGAGCACCCAGGCCAGCGTCGTGCCCTGCTCGAGCGCGACGCGGCTCGAGCGCTGGATCGTCGCGCCATCGGCCATCGGGTCGGAGAACGGCACGCCGACCTCGACCACGTCCGCCGCCGCCGCGATGGCGCGCAACTGTGCCGGAAACGATGCGCGATCGGGAAAGCCCGCGGTCAGGAAGCCGACGATGGCCGGCCCGCCGTCGCCGGCGCCGCGGCGGATCGCGGCGGCGATGTCCGCGCCCGGCTGCATCAGCCGCCCGCCGCCTGGAAGGTCGCGAGGTCCTTGTCGCCGCGACCGGAGAGGCCGACCAGGATGCGCGCGCCGCGATGGCGCGCGGCCCAGCGGCGCGCGCCGGCGAGCGCATGCGCGCTCTCGAGCGCCGGCAGGATGCCCTCGAGCGCCGCGCACTCGGCAGCGGCAGCGAGCGCTTCCTCGTCGCCCGCGACCGCGTAGCTCGCGCGGCCGATCGCCTGCAGCAGCGCATGCTCCGGCCCGACCGCGGAGTAGTCGAGTCCCGCCGAGATGGAATGCGTCTCCTGCACCTGGCCGTCGGCGTCCTGCAGCAGCATCGTGTAGCAGCCGTGCAGCACGCCCGGCCGCCCGAATGCGAGCGTCGCCGCATTGTCGCCGAGACCTGCGCCGCGCCCGCCCGCCTCGATCCCGACCAGCGCCACGCCCGCGTCGCGCAGGAACGGATGGAACAGGCCGATGGCGTTGGAACCGCCGCCGACGCAGGCGATCGCCGCATCCGGCAATGCGCCGGCCGCTGCCAGCACCTGCGCGCGCGCCTCGCGGCCGATGACCGACTGCAGCTCGCGCACCAGGTATGGATACGGATGCGGTCCCACGGCCGAGCCGAGCAGGTAGTGGCTGCCTTCGGGATCGGAGACCCAGTCGCGCAGGGCTTCGTCGATCGCGGCCCGCAGCGTGCGGTCGCCGCCCGTCACCGGCCGCACCTCGGCGCCGAGCAGGCGCATGCGGCCGACGTTCGGCGCCTGCCGCTGCATGTCCACTTCGCCCATGTAGACGACGCAGGGCAGGCCGAGGCGCGCGCAGGCTGCCGCCGTCGCCACGCCGTGCTGGCCGGCGCCGGTCTCGGCGATGATGCGCCGCGCGCCGAGCCGCCGGGCGAGCAGCGCCTGGCCGAGGGCGTTGTTGATCTTGTGCGCGCCGGTGTGCGCCAGGTCTTCGCGCTTGAGCCAGACCTCCGCATCCCAGGCGCGCGACAACCCGGTCGCGCGCGTCAGCGCCGTCGGCCGGCCGGCCCAGCCCGTCAGTTCGCCCTGCAGCTCGCGCTGGAAATCCGGCGCGTGCAGGAATCGATCCACGCCCGCCTGCAGGCGCTCGAGCGCCGGCACCAGGATCTCCGGGACGTAGCGGCCGCCGAACGGCCCGAAGCGCCCGCGCGCGTCCGGCAGCTCGCCGGCGAGCTCGGCCGCATGCAGCCGGCGGACGTCGTCCGTCGCCAGCACCGCGCTCATCGCGCCTCCGCGCGCGCCGCCGCGACGAAGGCGCGGATGCGCGCCGGGTCCTTGATCCCGGGCTCGCGCTCGACGCCGCTCGACACGTCCACGCCCGCCGGCCGCACGGCGGCGATCGCCGCGCCGACGTTGTCGGCGTCGAGCCCGCCGCCGAGGATCAGGTCGCTCGTGCGCGCCAGCACCGCCGCCGCCGGCCAGTCCGCGCGCCGGCCGGCGCCGCTCGCCGGCGCCTCGAACAGCACGCGGCCGGCGGCCGGCGACGCGTCCTGTGCACAGCGCAGCACGCGCAACCGCTCGATGCCCGCGGGCAGGCGCAGCACGTCGAAATCGGCGGCGTCGGACTGCCAGATGTCCGGCACGAAGGCCTGCAGCACGCGCTCCACGTCCGCCTGCCGCGGATGCAGCGTGACCGCGACGCTGGCGACGCCGCGCGGCAGGCGCCGGGCGAGCGCCGCGGCCCGCTCCGGGTCGAGATCGCGCGGCGACGGCGCATGGAACACGAACCCGACCGCATCGGCGCCCGCCTCGACCGCCGCGTCCACGGCCTCCTCCGTCGTCACGCCGCAGATTTTCACGAGCAGGGTCATGCGGCCGCTTCCACGGCTGCCCGCCCCGCCGCGAGCATCGCGCGAATCGCCGCGACCGGGCTGCTTTCCTGCATCAGGGCGCCGCCCACCAGCGCCAGCTGGTAGCCGGCGCGGGCGATGTCGGCGCAATCCTGCGGTGTCGTGATCCCGCTCTCGGCGACCCGCAGCGAGCCGGCGGGCAACGACGATGCCAGTTCGCGAAAGCGGAATGGCACGGTCTCGAGCGTCTGCAGGTCGCGGCAGTTGACGCCGAGCAACAGCTGCGCGCCGCGGGCGGGAGCGGCGCGCGCAACGTCCTCTGCGTCGAACGCCTCGAGCAGGACGAACAGGCCCAGCGCCCCGGCGCAGTCGATCATTTCCGCCAGTTGCGCGTCCGACAGCATCCGCACGATCAGCAGGACGCCGCCCGCGCCCGCGGCGCGGGCCTCGTAGACCTGGTACGGGTCCACGAGGAAGTCCTTGCGCAGCACCGGCACGCCGAGCGGGGCGAGGATCGCCGCCGCCGCGACCAGGTGGCCGAGCTCGCCGTGGAAATGCGCCGGCTCGGTCAGCACCGAGACGGCGGCAGCGCCGGCGCGGGCATAGGCCGAGACCCGCGGCGCCAGCCGGTCGTCGCCCTGCACGAGCCGCCCGAGCGACGGCGAATGCCGCTTGTACTCGGCGATGATGTCGAATGCGCCGCGGCGTTGCAGCGCCGGGGCCGGCGCCGCGGTCTCGGCGCGCGCACGGACCTCCGCCAGCGACTCGCGCTCCATCGCCGCCTGCACGCGCTCGCGGCTGGCGACGGCGATCCGCGACAGGAAGCCGCTCATACCGCGCAGCGCCGGTCGCCCGCGACCAGCCGGTCCAGCAGCCGCGCTGCGCGGCCGTCGTCGATCGCGGCCTCGGCCAGCACCGTGCCCTGGCGCGCGTCGGCGGCCGCGCCGGTCACTTCCGCGACCAGCGCCGCACCCATCACCAGCGCGTCGCGGTGCCCGCCCCGCTCGCGGCCGCGCAGCACGGCCTCGAGCCGCCGCGCATTCTGCGCCGCGTCGCCGCCGACCAGTTCGCCCGCGGCGCAGACCGGCAGCCCGAAGTCCGCGGCGCAGCGGCGCATCGACGCAACCGTGCCCGGGCGCACGTCGAGCAGCGTGAACGGCGCGGCCGGCGTCGGCTCGTCCCAGCCGGTGTCGCCATGGATGACGAAGGCGCGCGCGATCGGCATGCCGGCGAGCGTCTCCGCCATCAGCGTCGCCACCTCCAGGCTCCAGGCGCCGATCACGGCGTACGGCGCCTGCGCGGGATTGGCGAGCGGGCCCAGCAGGTTGAAGATCGTGCGCACGCCGAGCGCGGCGCGCACCGGCGCGATTGCCTTCATCGCCGGGTGATAGTGCGGGGCGAACAGGAAGGTGAAGCCGGTGCGCTCGAGGCAGGCGCTGGCCGCCGCCTCGTCGGCCGGCAGTGCGAGGCCGAGCGCCTCGAGCACGTCGGCGCTGCCCGAGCGCGAGGACACCGAGCGGTTGCCGTGCTTCGCCACGCGGATGCCGCAGGCTGCGGCCAGCAGCGCGGCGCCGGTCGACAGGTTGAGGCTGTGCGAGCCGTCGCCGCCGGTGCCGACGATGTCGGCGACCGGCACGTCCTCGGGAATCCGCGGCCGGCGCGCGAGCGAGCGCATCGCGCGCGCGAAGCCGCGCACCTCGGCGGCCGTCGCGCCCTTGATGCGCAGCGCCGCCAGCAGCGCGCCGGTCATCGCCGGCGGCATCGCCGGGTCGGTCAGCGAGATCAGCAGGTCGTAGGCCTCGCCCTCCGACAGGTCGCGGCGGTCGAGCAGCACGTCGAGGGCATTGCCGCCGGGTCGCGTCATGCCGCACCCTGCTCGAGGAATGCCGCCATCAGGCGCGGGCCGTCGGGCGTCAGGATGCTCTCGGGATGGAACTGCACGCCCTCGACCGCAAGCTCGCGGTGCCGCACGCCCATGATCTCGCCCTCCGGCGTCCAGGCCGTGACCTCGAGCGCGTCCGGCAAGCGCTCGCGCTCGGCGATCAGCGAGTGGTAGCGGCCCGCCTCCAGCGGGTTCGGCAGCCCGTCGAACAGCCCGCGGCCGTCGTGCTGCACGGTCGAGGTCTTGCCGTGCATCAGCCGCCCGGCGCGCACGATCGCGCCGCCGAACACCTCGACCAGGGCCTGGTGCCCGAGGCAGACGCCGAGCACCGGCACGCGGCCGGCGAAGCGCTCGATCATCGCCATCGACACGCCGGCCTGCGCCGGCGTGCCCGGGCCCGGCGAGATGCACAGGTGCGTGGGCTCGAGCGCCTCGGCCTCCGCGACCGTGATGCGGTCGTTGCGGTGCACGCGCACGTCGGCGCCCAGCACCAGGAAAGCCTGCACCAGGTTGTAGGTGAAGGAGTCGTAGTTGTCGATCAGCAGCAGGCGCGCGCTCACAGGCCGGCCTCCGCGAGCTCGAGCGCACGGCGCAGCACCGCGCTCTTGGCGAGGACCTCGTCGTGCTCGCTGGCGGGGACGCTGTCCGCGACGATGCCGGCGCCGGCCTGGTAGCTGTAGCGCCCGTCGCCGAACACCAGCGTGCGGATGGTGATGGCCTGGTCCATGTCGCCGCCGCTGCCGAAATAGCCGACCGTGCCGCCGTAGAGGCCGCGGCCGACCGGCTCCAGCTCGTCGATCAGCTGCATCGCGCGGACCTTGGGCGCGCCTACCAGCGTGCCGGCCGGAAATGCCGCGGCGAACAGGTCGAACGCGTCGCGGCCCGGCGCCAGCTCGCCGTCCACGCCGCTGACGATGTGCATCACATGGCTGTAGCGCTCGATCGCCCGGTAGGGATCGATCCGGATCGTCCCGGGCGCGGCGACGCGCCCGAGGTCGTTGCGCGCGAGGTCGACGAGCATGACGTGCTCCGCACTTTCCTTCGCATCCGCGAGCAGGCTGTCCGCCAGACGCCCGTCGCCCGCGGCGTCGTCGCCACGCGGCCGCGTGCCGGCGATCGGCCGCAGCCGGGCGCGGCGGCCGTCGAGGCGCACCAGCGCTTCCGGCGACGAACCGACGACGGCCAGGCCGCCGGCCTCGACGAAATACATGTACGGCGACGGGTTCAGCAGCCTGAGCGCGCGATACGCCTCGAACGGGTCGAGGTCGCACTCGCCGTCGAAGCGCACCGACAGCACCAGCTGGTAGACGTCGCCGGCCGCGATGTGCTCCTGCGCGCGCAGCACGGCCGCGCCGAACTCGCCGCGGCCCATGCTGGCCCGCGCCGGCCCATGGCGGAATGCGCGCCGCATGCGCGGCAGCGGGCCGGCCAGCGCCGCCGCGACCGCGCGCTGCAGCGCCTGGCGTTCCGCCTCGTCGCCGTCGTGCAGCAGCGTGACGCCCCGGCTCAGGTGGTCGAACACCAGCAGCGAGCGCGGCGCAACGTAACAGGCCTCCGGCGGCGCGCGGCGGTCGTCGCGGCGCGCCGGCAGCGTCTCCAGGCAGCGCGCGAAGTCGTAGGCCGCGTAGCCGACCAGGCCGCCGGCCAGCGGCGGCGCGACGCCGCGCACGGCCGGCCGCGGCGCGCGCGCCAGCGCGGCGCGCAGCTCCGCCAGCAGCGCCGCCGGATCGCGCGGCCTCGGGCGCCGCTCGCCGTCGATCGAGAGGCCGTCGCCGTCGAGCCGCAGCTCGAAGCAGTCGCCGAAACCGATGAACGAGTAGCGCCCGAGCTGCGCGCCGTGCAGCACGCTCTCGAGCAGGAAGCGCGGGCCGAACGGCCGCAGCTTCAGGTAAGCCGAAACCGGCGTGTCGAGGTCCGCGGCAATGTCGAACGGCAATGCTGCTGCCATAAAAAAACCCACCCCCGGTGTCGCCGGAGATGGGTCCTGGTTGGTACGAAAAAAATCTAAACGGGTACTACGCGACCAGCCCCCACTCCGCAGAGCGGTGGCGCCACCAGCAACGACCGGCTGAGAGGTGATCGGCGTGCATTCGGGAGCCAGTATTGGCCGGCGCGGGGCCCGCGGTCAAGCGCCCGGTCCCGTGAAGGGTATTTTCAGGTAACGGCGGCCATTGGCCTCGGCCGGCGGCGGGCGCCCGCCGCGGATGTTGAACTGCACCGCCGGGTACAGCAGCGTCGGCATCTCCAGCCCGGCATCGCGCCGCGTGCGCAGCTCGACGAACTCCTGCTCGGTGACGCCGTCGCGCAGGTGGATGTTCGACGCGCGCTGGGCGCCGATGGTGGTCTCGCAGAGCTGCTCCCGGCCGCCCGGGCCATAGTCGTGGCAGACGAACACCCGCGTGGATTCCGGCAGCTCGTACAGCCGCCGGATCGACGCGTACAGCAGTTTCGCGTCGCCGCCCGGAAAATCGCAGCGCGCCGTGCCGCCGTCCGGCATGAAGATCGAGTCGCCGACGAACACCGCGTCCTCGACCAGGTAGCTCAGGCTGTCGCTGGTGTGGCCCGGCGTCGCGATCGCGCGCACGGCCAGCGAGCCGATCGCGAACTCGTCGCCGTCCGCGAGCAGCCGGTCGAACTGGCGGCCGTCCGCCGGGAACTCCCGGCCGAGGTTCAGGATGTCGCGGAACGCGCGCTGCACCTCGCAGATGCCGCGGCCGATCGCGATCTGCCCGCCGACCGCGGCCTGCAGCCAGGGCGCGGCGCTCAGGTGGTCGGCATGCGCGTGCGTCTCCAGGATCCACTGGTTGGTCAGGTGCTGGTCGCGCACGAACGAGGCGATCCGGTCGGCCGACGCCGTTCCGCTTTGCCCCGACTTCGGGTCGTAGTCCAGCACCGGGTCGATGATCGCAGAGTGGCCCGTGTGCGGATCGGCGACGACGTAGCTCCAGGTGGAGGTTGGCGCGTGCAGGAACGGGCTGATGGTGAACGGCACTGTTCCGCCCTCAGCCCCGCCGGCCGTCGATCCAGCGCTGCACTTCCGACTCCAGGACCGTCAGCGGCACGGCGCCGGTGCGCAGCACGAGGTCGTGGAACTCGCGCAGGTCGAACCGGGGCCCGAGCTCGGCGGCGGCGCGCTCGCGCAGCTCGACGATCTTCAGCATGCCGATCATGTAGGCCGTGGCCTGGCCGGGATTCAGGATGTAGCGCTCGGTCGCGCGGATTGCCGCATCCTCGCCGGTCGGGCTGTTGTCGACGTGGTAACGGATCGTCTGCTCGCGCGTCCAGCGCTTCGCATGCAACCCGGTGTCCACGACCAGGCGGATCGCGCGGTGCAGCTCGAGCGCCAGGCGGCCGAACTCCGAGTACGGGTCGGTGTAGAAGCCGACTTCACTGCCGAGGCGCTCGCTGTAGAGTCCCCAGCCTTCCGAGTACGCCGTGTACCCGCCGAGCCGGCGGAAGCGCGGCAGCGAGGACTCCTCGGTCGCGATCGCGCTCTGCATGTGATGGCCCGGGATCGCCTCGTGGTAGACGAGCGCCTCCAGCTCGTACTTCGGCATCTCGCGCATCTGGTACAGGTTGCCGTAGAACACGCCCGGGCGGGTGCCGTCGAGCGACGGCCGCTGGTAGAAGGCCTTGCCGGCCGATTTCTCGCGGAACGGCTCGACCGCCCGGACCTCGACCTCGGCCCGCGGCAGCGTGACGAACAGCTGCGGCAGCTTCGCGCGCATCGCCGCGATGTGGCGATTGGCGTCGGCGAGCCATGCGGCGCGGCCCGCCTCGGTGTCGGGATAATAGAACCTGGCGTCCTCGCGCATGAACGCGAAGAAGGCCGGCAGGTCGCCCGCGAAGCCGACCTGTCGCATCACGCCGCGCATGGCTTCGTGGATGCGCGCGACCTCGCGCAGGCCGATGGCGTGGATCTCGTCGGCCGTGAGCTTCGTGGTCGTGTAGTTCTCGAGCAGGAAATCGTAGTAGGCCGCGCCGTCCGGCAGCTTCCACACGCCGTCGTCGTCGGTGGCATCCGCCCCGGCGGCGCGCGCCCAGGCGATGACGTCGTCGTAGGCCGGCCGCACCGACGTCAGCAGCGCAAGCTCCGCGCGCGCCAGCAGCGATTCTCGCCGCGCCTCGTCGATGTCGAGCGCGCCGACCTTGCCGCGGAAATCGGCGAGCAGCGGGCTGTCCGCCGGGCCGTCGTCGAACGGCCGGCCGGTGATGATGTTGCGCGCGTCCTCGATCACGTAGGGAAAGACGAAGCGCGGCGGCAGGATGCCGGCGCGGGCGGCGGCGGTCGCGCGCGCGATGCGCTGGCTCATGTAGTCGCGCAGGGCCTCGAGCCTGCGGACGTAGGCCGCCGCATCGGCCTCGGACTCGACCCGGTGCGTGCTGATCAGGAACGACGGCACGGCGACGTGCGTGCCGTTCTTGTCGAAAACGTAGCTGTGGTTGCGCCAGCGGTAGCGGGCAATGCGCCGCTCCTCGGAGTTCGCGAACACCTGCCACGACAGCCGGGTCGCATCGTCGAGCGCGGCCGGGTCGATCGTCTGCCGAAGCTCGGCGAGCTGGCGCTCGGCCAGGGCGAGACGCTCGGCCTCTCCCTGCTCGGTGCCATCGGGCCAGCGGTCCATCCCGAGCGGCAGGCCGAGCGAGGTCGCGAGCGTCGGCTCCAGGGCGAGGCGCTCGTCGAGCGCGCGCTCGAAGAAGGCGTTGGCGCGGGCATTGGCATCCGCCGGCGGCGCCTCAGCGGCGGCAGCGCCGGCCAGGGCCACTGCGGCCGCGGCCGCAGCCGCGCCGGCCGCCAGCGCGGTCCGTGTCGGTCGTTTCCTGCGGTTCATGGGTTGCACGCCAGTATAATCCGGCGGGTGAGCGACTTCGAAAAACTCGGCGCGTTCTACCTCGGCCGTGCTTACGACGCCGCGAGCGACACGCTCGCGTCGGAACCGCTCATGCTCGACTCCCGCGAACTGACCACGCACGCCGTCTGCGTCGGCATGACCGGCAGCGGCAAGACCGGGCTTTGCATCTCGCTCATCGAGGAAGCCGCGCTGGACGGCATCCCGGCGATCGTGATCGACCCGAAAGGCGACATCGCCAACCTGATGCTCGCCTTCCCGGACCTGTCGCCTGCCCAGTTCGAGCCCTGGATCGATGCCGCGGAAGCTGCACGCAAGGGCACGACGCCCGCCGAACTCGCCGGGCGCACCGCCGAGGCCTGGCAGCGCGGGCTGGCCGAATGGGGCCAGGACGGCGGGCGAATCCGCCGCCTGCGCGAGGCGGCCGACGTCGCCATCTACACGCCGGGGAGCACGGCGGGCCTGCCGTTGTCGATCCTGCGTTCGTTCGCGCCGCCGGCAGCGGCAGCCGACGCATCGGCCACGCGCGAGCGCATCTCTGCCGCCGTTTCGGGGCTGCTCGGCCTCGTCGGCATCGCCGCCGACCCGCTGAAGAGCCGCGAGCACATCCTGCTGTCGGCGATCGTCGATGCCGCCTGGAGCGCGGGCCATGCGCTCGACCTCGCGGCGCTGATCGGCGCGATCCAGAAGCCGCCGTTCGACAAGGTCGGCGTGTTCGACGTCGAGACGTTCTACCCGGCGAAAGAGCGCCTCGAGCTGGCGATGGCGGTCAACAACCTGCTCGCCTCGCCCGGGTTCGGCGTCTGGCTCGAGGGCGAGCCGCTCGACATCCAGCGCCTGCTGTTCACGCCGGAGGGCAAGCCGCGGGTCTCGATCGTCTCGATCGCGCACCTGGGCGATGCCGAGCGCATGTTCGTCGTGACGCTGATTGCCAACGAGCTGGTCGCCTGGATGCGCCAGCAGCCCGGCACGGCCGCGCTGCGCGCGCTGTTCTACATGGACGAGATCTTCGGCTATTTCCCGCCGACCGCGATGCCGCCCTCCAAGCTGCCGCTGCTGACCATCATGAAGCAGGCGCGCGCCTTCGGGCTGGGGGCCGTGCTCGCCACGCAGAATCCCGTGGACCTCGACTACAAGGGGCTGGCAAACGCCGGCACCTGGTTCATCGGCCGGCTGCAGACCGAGCGCGACCGCGAACGCGTCATCGACGGCCTGCTGTCCGCGCAGGCAGGCAGCGGCTTCGACCGCGCCTCGCTCGGGCAGCTGATGGCCGGCATTGCGCCGCGCGTCTTCCTGCTGCGCAACGTCAACGACGACGCGCCGGTCCTGTTCCGCACGCGCTGGGCGATGAGCTGGCTGCGCGGCCCGCTGACCCTGCCCGAGATCACGCGCCTGATGGCCGCGCGCAAGGCGGCGGCGCCGCCGTCACCCGCCGCATCCGCAGCGGCAGCGGCGCCGCCTGCAGCCGCGCGCCCCGTGCTGCCGGCAGGCATCGACGAGGTGTTCCTGCAGGCGAAGCCGGGCGCCGGCGCACTCACTTACCGCCCGCGCGTGGCGGCGACCGCCGAGCTGCATTACGCCGACCGCGCTGCGGGCGTCGACGCCTGGACGCGCGGCGCCTGGCTCGCGCCGCTCGCGGACGGCGACGGCACGCCCGCCTGGGCGGAAGCGAGCCCGCTCGCCAGCCTCGACGCCGTGCTCGCCGACGGCCCGGCGGCGGACGCCGCCTTCGCGGAACTGCCGGCTGCCGCGCTCGCCGCGAAGAATTACACGGAGTGGTCGCGCGCCCTCGCCGCCCACCTCTACCAGAACGGCGCGATCGAGCTGCTGTCCTGCAAGGACCTGAAGCTCACCTCGCAGCCGGGCGAAAGCGAAGGCGATTTCCGCGTGCGCCTGGCGCAGGCGCTGCGCGAGCATCGCGACCAGGAGGTCGCCAGGCTGCGCGCCCGGCACGGCGCCAGGCTCAAGTCGCTCGAAGACCGCCTGCGCCGCGCCGCCGACCGCGTCGAGCGCGAGAAGTCGCAGTATTCGCAGCGCAAGCTCGACACGGCCATCTCGATCGGCACCTCGGTGCTGGGCGCGATCTTCGGCGGCCGCAGCGTCGCGACCACCCGCGCCGGCTCCGCGGCGCGCTCGGCGGGCCGTGTCTTCAGCGAGCGCGGCGACGTAGCGCGCGCGGGCGAGACCCTCGAGTCGCTCACCGCCGAGCGCGACGAACTGCTGCGGCGCATCGAACAGGAGGCAAGCGACCTGGCCGCCGGCCTCGATCCGGCGAGCATCGCCCTCACGCGCGTGCGCGTGGCGCCGCGCAAGTCCGACATCGCGATCGGCCGCATCGTCGTCGCCTGGGAACCCTGGCGGGCCGGCGCCGACGGCTTTCCGCGGCCGGCGGCCGCGCTCTGACGTCATTGCCATGACGACCGCGCACCAATCCCGCCTCGGGTCCGTCCTGTTGCTGCTGTGCCTTGCCGCGCTGCCCGCCTGCGACCGCCCGGCGGAAACGGCCGGCCCGCCGCTCGGCAGCTACCGCGGCGTGCTGTCGGTCGCGGGCGGCGACCTGCCGTTCGGGCTCGAGCTGGTGCGCGAAGACGGCGCCCTGGTCGCCTACCTGGTCAACGGGCCGGAGCGCGCCCGCGCACCGGACGTGCGGCTCGACGGCAATCGGCTCGACTTGCGCATGCCCGGCTATCCGCACCGACTGGTCGCCGAGTTCCGCGACGCGCGCTTCGAGGGCACGGTGGACTTCCTGCGCCCGCGCGGCGTCATCAAGACCGTGCGCTTCGTCGGCATGCCGGGCCAGGACTGGCGCTTCTTCCCGGAACCGGACGCCGCGCCCGCGGATTTTTCCGGCCGCTGGGCCGTGACTTTCCGCGACAAGGACGGCAACGAGCGCCCCGCGATCGCCGAGCTCACGCAGCAGGGCCACCGCGTGCACGGCACCGTGCTGCGGACTTCGGGCGACGACCGCTATCTCGCGGGCGAGGCGCGCGGCAATACGCTGTTCCTGTCGCGCTTCGACGGCGGCAGTGCCTTCCTGTACCTGGCGCGGCTCGGCGCCGACGGAACGCTGTCGGGCGATTTCCATTCGCAGGGCGGCACGCACGATACCTGGACCGCGCGCCGCGACCCGGCCGCGCGGCTCCCGGACGCGGCGACGCTCGCGGGCCTCAAGCCCGGCGTCGAGCGCGTCGAGTTCACGTTCCCGGATCTCGATGGACGTCCCTACGTGTTTCCGGCGGCAGCGCATGCGGGCAAGGTCGTGCTGATCACGATCGGCGGCAGCTGGTGCCCGAACTGCCACGACGAAGCCGTGTTCCTGCGCGAGCTGCTGGCCGCCCGGCGCGCGCAGGGGCTCGAAGTGATCCAGCTGATGTTCGAGTACACGCCGGACTTCGAGAGTTCCGCAGCAGCGGCGCGGGCGTTCGTCGACAAGTTCGCGATCGACTATCCGGTGCTGGTCGCCGGCACGACGAGCGACGACGACGTGCTGAAGAAACTGCCGCAACTCGACGCGTTCCGCGCCTATCCGACGATGCTCGCAGTCGACCGCCAGGGCCGCGTGCGCCTGGTGCACACCGGCTTCGCCGGCCCTGCCACCGGGCAGCATTTCGAGGAGCAGAATCGCGAACTCACCGCGTTCGTGGACAGCCTGCTCCAGGAATCTTCATAAACCATTGTTTTTATTGATTTATAGTTGATATTCTGTCGCATATCGTAATACGAATCATTCTCATTTATACTTCGGCCCAGTTGAATGATGGAGTGGCTGGCGCCGATGAGAACGTCCCCGACCCGACTGCTCGCCGCAACGATCGGCAGCATTCTTGCAACCGCGGCCGCGGCTGATACCGCGCCGCTCACCGAGCCCTCGATCCTCGACCGCGTGGTCGTCACCGCGACGCGCCAGCAGGTGCGCGAGACGCCGGGCTCGGTGCAGTTCCTCGATGCCGCGCAGCTCGAGCAGCACGCGAACACCGATGTCAACCGCGTGCTGCGCCAGGTGCCGGGCCTCAACCTCGTCGAGGAAGAGGGCTTCGGCAACCGCCCGAACATCGGCATCCGCGGCTCCGGCACCGACCGCAACTCGAAGATCGCCGTGCTGGAAGACGGCGTGCCGATCGCGCCCGCGCCCTACTCCGCGCCCTCCGCCTATTATTTCCCGCGCACGCTGCGCATGAGCGGCATCGAGGTCAGCAAGGGGCCCGCGGCGATCCAGTACGGCCCGCAGACCGTCGCCGGCGCGCTCGGGCTGTATTCGACGCCGATTCCCGGCGCGCCCGGCGACGGGTTCGGCGGCCGCCTGAGCCTGCTGGGCGGCGATCACGACAGCCTGCGCGGCCATGGCCAGGCCGGCGGCTGGGTGCCGCTCGGCGCCTGGGACCTCGGCATGAGCCTCGAGACCGTGCAGGAGAATTCCGACGGCTTCAAGAATCTCGACTCCGGCGGCGACACCGGCTACCGCATCGAGGACTACGTCGCCAAGCTCGCCCTGCGGTCGGGCGACGGCGCCGCGCGCGCACAGTCGCTGGAGCTGAAGTTCCAGCATTCCGACGAGGACTCCGACGAAACCTACCTCGGCCTCACGCTCGATGACTTCGACGCCGCTCCGTACCGCCGTTACCGCGGCAGCCAGCTCGACCACCTCGACGTCGAGCACGACACCATGCAGGCGACGCACCGGATCGAGCTCGGCGACAGCGTCGACCTGACCACCGTCGCCTATCGCACCGATACGTCGCGCACCTGGTACAAGCTGAACGACGTCAGGAACGCCGCGAACACCGCCTTCGTCAGCCTCTCGAACATCCTCGCCGACCCCGCGACCTTTGCGGTCGAGTACGCCGCGCTGGTCGGCGAGCCGGGCACCTCGAGCGCCGCCGGGGCGCTGCGCGTGCGCAGCAACGCGCGCGACTACTACGCACGGGGCATCCAGGGCGTGCTCGGCGTCGGCTTCGACACCGGCGCCGTCGCCCACGAGCTCGAGTTCTCGGCCCGCTATCACGAGGACCAGGAAGACCGCTTCCAGCACGACGACCGCTACCAGATGGTGGACGGCGCGATGGTGCTGACCAGCGCCGGCGCGCCCGGCTCGCAGGACAACCGGGTCGGGTCCGCCGACGCCTGGGCCTTCTTCGTGCGCGACACGATGCGGGCCGGCGCCTGGACGCTGACGCCAGGCCTGCGCTACGAGTCGATCTCGTTGACCCAGAAGAACTGGGGCACGGCGGATCCGGACCGCAGCGGCACTCCCGCCACGGTGAAGAATGACGTGGACGCCTGGATGCCGGGCCTCGGCATCGCCCGCGCCGTCGGCGAATCGCTGCAGCTGATCGCCGGCGTGCACCGCGGCTTCGTCAATCCCTCGCCCGGCTCGACCGCCGACGCCGAGCAGTCCTGGAACTACGAGGCCGGGCTGCGCTACCAGCATGGCGCCACCGCGCTCGAGGCGATCGCGTTCCGCGTCGACTACGAGAACCTGGTCGGCACCTGCACCGCCTCCACCGGCGGCGACTGCACGATCGGCGACCAGTACGACGGCGGCCGCGCGCGCGTCAACGGCCTCGAGCTGCTCGCGAGCCACGACCTCGGCCGCACGCTCGGCAGCGCGCTCTCGATCCCGCTGTCGCTGGTCTACACCTGGACCGACGCGGAATTCGAGACCAGCTTCCGCAGCAGCTTCTCCGAGTGGGGCGACGTCAGCGCGGGCGACGAGCTGCCGTACGTGCCCGAGCACCAGCTCACGCTCAATGCCGGCCTCGAGGGCCAGGCCTGGCGCCTGTACCTGACGGTCAACTACGTCGGCAAGGCCCGTGCCGAAGCCGGCTCCGGCACGATCCCCGCCGGCGAGCGGATCGACGAGCGCACGCTCGTGGACCTCTCCGGCGAGTACGACCTGAACGAGCGCCTGCGGCTGTTCGCCAGCGTCGAGAATCTCGGCGACGAGACCT
The DNA here is from genome assembly GCA_964468395.1 of uncultured Steroidobacteraceae bacterium. Taxonomy (GTDB): domain Bacteria; phylum Pseudomonadota; class Gammaproteobacteria; order Steroidobacterales; family Steroidobacteraceae; genus SCUD01. The sequence goes on along the minus strand of CAYXUJ010000038.1, from coordinate 8,845 downwards.
ACAACGTGGCGATGCGCCCCGCGGGCGCGCGGCCGGGCCTGCCGCGCACCGTGCTCGCCGGGATCCGGCTGCAGTTCTGACATACTGGCCGCGCATGCGCGCGGTGTTCCTCGACTTCGGCACGGTCAGCAGCGGCGACCTCGACACCGGGCCGCTGGAGCGCGTCGTGCCGGGGCTCGTGCTGCATGCGCAGACCACGCCCGCCGACGTCGCCGCCCGCATCGCCGGCTTCGAGGTCGTGCTCGCCAACAAGGCAGTCATCGACCGCGCCGTGATCGGCGCCAACCCGCAGCTGCGCCTCGTGGCGCTGACCGCGACCGGCGTGGACAACGTCGACCTCGCCGCGGCACGCGAGGCCGGCATCGCCGTCTGCAACCTGCGCGACTACTGCACGCCGTCGGTGGTGCAGCACGTGTTCGCGCTGCTGCTCGCGCTGACGCACCGGCTCGGCGACTACCAGGCGCTGGTGCGCTCGGGACGCTGGCAGGAAGCGGGGCAGTTCTCGGTGTTCGACCACCCGATCCGCGAGCTGCGCGGCAGGCAGTTCGGCATCGTCGGTTACGGCGCGCTCGGCCGGGCCGTCGCCGGCGTCGCCCTGGCGCTCGGCATGCAGGTCGCGATCGCCAACCGCCCGGGCGGCGCGAAAGCCGAGGGCCGCCACGATCTCGACGAGATGCTGCCGCGCCTCGACGTGCTGTCCCTGCATTGCCCGCTCACGGACGCGACGCGCGGGTTGCTGGGCGCGGAGCGGCTTGCGCGCATGAAGCCCGACGCCGTGCTGATCAACACTGCGCGCGGCGCGCTGGTGGATGCGCGCGCGCTTGCGGCCGCGTTGCGCGAGGGGCGGCTCGGCGGCGCCGGCATCGACGTGCTGGAACGCGAGCCGCCGCCTGCCGGCCATCCGTTGCTCGACCCGTCGATACCCAACCTGATCGTCACGCCGCACGTGGCCTGGGCCGCGCGCGAGTCGCGCCAGCGCTGCCTCGACGAGCTGGCGCTGAACGTCGCGGCCTTCCGCGCCGGCGAGCGCCGCAATCGCGTCGACTGAAGCCAAGTTCTTGATTGGAAACACATATGTCTAATTATTGACACTATGTCAATGCAAGCCTAGACTCGGTTCATGTCGTACGTTGCCCTGCGCCGCGAAGAGGAAAAGGAGCGCCGCCGCGCCGAAATGGTGGACGCGGCCGAGGATCTGTACGCCAAGCTCGGCTGGGACGCGGTCACGATGGATCGCGTCGCCAGGAGCGCGCGGCTGTCGCGGGCGCTGATCTACGTCTACTTCCGCGACAAGAACGACCTGCTGCACGCCATCACCGAGCGCGCGCTCGTCGAGTTGCGCCAGCGTTTCGTCGCCGCCGCGGAGGCGCACCCGCTCGGCCTCGACAAGGTGCAGGCGATCGGCCGCGCCTACGTGCAGTTCCAGCAGGACATGCCCTATCGCTTCGACGCCTGCAGCCGTTTCCACGCGCACCAGGCCGCGGGCAATCCGGCCGAGGACGCCTGCGCCGCGGCGGGCGATGCCGTGATCGCCGTGATCGTCGAGGCGCTGATGCAGGGGCAGGCCGACGGCTCGATTCGCAAGGATCTCGGCCCGCCGGTGCAGGTCTGCGTGATGCTGTGGGCTTTCACCCACGGCCTGATCCAGATCGGCACCAACAAGCGCGAGGAAATCGCGCGCCAGGGCGTCGCCGTGCCGCAGCTGATGGACGGTTCGTTCGCGATGCTGCGCTACATGTTGGCGGCAAGACCGGGCGCCTGAGTTTTTTTGCCCGTGAATTGACACATGTCCAACCGTTCAACAATTGCACAATTCCGCCGCTGGCCGCTCCTCGCGCTGCTGCTCGCGGGCATTGCGGCGAGCGGCGCGGCCGGCGCCCGGACGCCGGAGGTGCAGCGCGTCGCCGAGGCGCTGGTCGCCGAGGCGCTCGAAACCAATCTCGGGCTCGCCGCCGTCGAGGCGAGCGTGGACCAGCGGCTCGCGGCGCTCGATCGCGCGCGCGCGCGCTTCCTGCCGACCATCGACCTGCAGCTGCGCTACTCGCAGGCCGATGGCGGGCGCCAGATCGAGTTCCCGGTCGGCGACCTGCTGAACCCGGTCTATGAATCGCTGAACGCCCTGCTCGCCGCCGCCGGCCAGCCGGCGCCGTTCACGCCGATCGACAACGTCAACTTCAGCTTCCTGCGCGACCGGGAACAGGAATCGGTGCTGCGGCTGACGCAGCCGATCTACGACGCACGCATCGCCGCCGAGCGCCGCGGCGCGGCCTACGGCTACGACGCGGCGCGCTACGGCCTGCAGGCCTACCGCCTGCGGCTCGCACGCGACGTGCGCCAGTCCTACTACCGTTGGCTGGCCGCGCGCGAGGCGGTCGGCGTGCTGGAGGCGACCGTCGCCCTCGCCCGCGAGAACGAGCGCGTCAACGACAGCCTGCACCGCAACGGCAAGGTCACGCTCGACCTGAAGCTGCGCGCCGAGGCCGAACGCCTCGAGGTCGAGCAGCAGCTGGTGCGGGCGCGCGCGACCGAGGGGCTGGCGCGCCGCTACCTCAACCTGCTGTGCAATGCGCCGCTCGAGCGCGTGCCGGAAGCGGTGAGCGTCACCGACGCCGACCTGCCGCGGCTCGCGGCCCTGATCCCGGGCGATGGCGGCGCCTCGCTCGAGGAGTCCGCGGTCGGGCGGCGCGCCGAGCTGCGCGAGCTCGAGGCCGGCGTCGCCGCCGCCGGCGAGCTGGAGAACGCCGCCCGCGCCGCCTACAAGCCGCAGTTCGCGCTGGCGGTGGACACCGGCACCCAGGGCACGGACTGGGACTACGGCGACCAGGACCCGTACGTGATGGCCTCGGTCATCGTCCGGTTCAACCTCTTCAACGGCGGCGGCGACCGCGCCGCGATCCGCGGCGCGCGCGCCAGGCGCGCGGAGCTCGCCGCCGGCCGCGAACTCGCCGAGCAGCAGGTCCGCATCGAGGTGCAGGAAGCGCTGTCCGACCTCGAGGTCGCGGAAGCGTCGCTCGCGACCGCGGGCCGGCGCGTCGCCGCGGCGGAAGCCGCCTTCACGATCGTCGCCAGGAAGCGCGACCTCGGCCAGGTGTCGCCGGCCGATTACCTGGATGCGCAACGCGCGCTGACCCAGGCGCGGCTGAACGGCAATGTCACCCGATTCGAGGCGCTCGCCGCGCTCGCCCAGGTCGAGTACGCGGTCGGCGGACTGGAGCAGATGCCATGAGCAGGATGCCCGCATTCATCATCATCGCCGCCGCGTCCGCGCTCGCCGCCTGCGGCAACGGCGCCGATCCCGCCGCCGGCGACGTCGCGGCGCCGGTGCGCGTCGCGGTCGTCGAGACCGCGCCCGCGGCCGAGACGCTGCGCGCCGTCGGCGTGCTGGCGCCGGCCGACGAGGTGCGCCTGGCATTCAAGACCGGCGGCGTGATCCGCTCGATCGAGGTCGAACAGGGCGACCGCGTCCGCGCCGGCCAGCTGCTGGCGACGCTCGCCGACGACGAGGTCGCCGCCGCCCTGGCCCAGGCCCGCGCGGTCGCCGACAAGGCGGCACGCGACCTGGAGCGCGGCAACGCCCTGCTGGCCGACGAGGTCGCGACCCGCGAGCAGGTCGAGGACCTGGCGACGGCCCATGCGGTCGCCGCCGCGCAGCTGCGCAGCGCGCTCTTCAACGCGCGCCATGCGCGCATCGAGGCGCCCGGCGACGGCGTCGTGCTGCGCCGGCTCGCCGAGCCGGACGAGCAGGTCGGCCCGGGCCAGCCCGTGCTCGTGGTCGGCAACACGGACGGCGGCTGGATCGTGCGCGCCGCGCTCGCCGACCGCGACGTCGTGCGCGTGCAGCCGGGCGGCGCCGCGGAAGTCGCGTTCGACGCCTTCCCCGACCGGCGCTTCCCGGCGCGGATCGTCGAGATCGCCGCCGCAGCCGACCCGCAGACCGGCACCTATGAAATGAAGGTGGCGGTCGAGCCGGCCGGCGCGCGCTTCGTCCAGGGCCTGGTCGCCAAGGTCACGGTCGCCGACCCCGACGCCGAAAACGTCGCGGTCGTGCCGGTGACCTCCCTGCTCGAGGCCGACGGCCGCCTGGCGACCGTGTTCGTCGTCGCCGAGAGCGGCGTGGCGAAGCGCGTCGCGGTCCGCACCGGCCGCCTGATCGGCGAGCGCATCGAGGTCGTGGACGGGCTCGCGCTCGGCGACCGCGTCGTCACCGAGGGCGCCGCCTGGCTCGACGACAACGACGCCGTGCGCGTGCTCGGCGGCGGCTGAGCCGCGGCCATGAGCCTCTGGGCATTCTCGGTCCGCCGCTGGCAGTTCACGCTGGTCGTGTTCGCGCTGCTGGTCGCGACCGGCCTGTGGGCGCTGTCCTCGATACCGCGCGCCGAGGACCCGACGCTCAAGTTCCCGGGCTCGCTGGTCGTCGTGCAGTACCCGGGCGCCGATCCCGAGGACGTCGAGCGCCTGGTCGTGGACCCGATCGAGGACGCGCTCGCGGAGCTCGAGGACGTCAAGAAACTCAACAGCACGGCGCTCGACGGGCTGGCACTGATCGAGATCGAGTTCGTGTACGGCTCGGATCCCGACCGCAAGTACGACGAGGTGATCCGCGAGGTCAACGTCGTACGGCCGACGCTGCCGTCCGACGTGTTCTCGGTCGAGATCCGCCAGTTCACGCCGGGCACGGTCAACATCGTGCAGATGGCGCTGGTCAGCACCGACGCCGGCTGGCGCGAGCTGCGCAAGCGCGCCGAGGACCTCGAGGAGCTGATCGAGACCGCGCCCGGCGTGCGCCGCGCCGAGACCTGGGCCTATCCCGATCCCGAGGTGCGGGTCGCGATCGACCTCGAGCGCCTCGCCGCCGCCCGCGTCACCCTCGGGCAGGTCATCGCCGCGGTGCAGGGCGAGAACGCCAGCATCCCCGGCGGCGCCGTGGACGTCGGCCTGCGGCGCTACAACCTGAAGACCTCCGGCAGCTACGAGACGCTCGACGAGATCGGCGACACCGTGGTCAGCGCGCAGGGCGCCCGCGTCGTGCGCCTGCGCGACGTCGCCGACGTCGCCTGGAGCGCGGAGGAAGAACGCTACGTCGGCCGCTTCAACGGCACGCGCGCCGTGTTCGTCACCGCCAGCATGAAGGACAACGAGAACGTGTTCGAGGTGCGCGACGCGATCTACGCGCGCCTGCCGCAGTTCGAGACGGCGCTGCCCGCCAACATCCGGCTCGAGCGCGGCTTCGACCAGTCGTCGAACGTGGACCGCCGCCTGTCGCGCCTGCAGGTCGACTTCACGATCGCCATCGCGCTGGTGATCCTGACGCTGCTGCCGCTGGGGCTGCGCGCCGCCGGCATCGTCATGATCTCGATCCCGCTGTCGCTCGCGATCGGGCTCGCGCTGCTCTACCTGACGGGCTTCTCGCTCAACCAGCTTTCGATCGCCGGGTTCGTCGTCGCGCTCGGCCTGCTGGTGGACGACTCCATCGTCGTGGTCGAGAACATCGCCCGCAACGTGCGCCAGGGCATGCCGCGCCTCAAGGCGGCGATCGCCGCGACCGACCAGATCTGGCTCGCCGTGCTCGGCTGCACGGCGACGCTGCTGCTCGCCTTCGTGCCGCTGCTGTTCCTGCCCGAGGGCGCCGGCGACTTCGTGCGCTCGCTGCCGGCCGCCGTGCTGTTCACGATCCTTGCCTCGTTCTTCGTCGCCCTGTCCATCATTCCGTTCCTGGCGAGCCGCCTGCTGCGCGGCGGCCCGCCGCGCGAGGTGCGGCAGCCCTGGCTCGCGCGGCTGCTGGGCCGCGGCCGCGCGCTGGTAGACGGCTCGGACGAGATGGCGGACCGGGTGCTCGCGCGGCTGATGCGGGCCATCCACGGCATCTACGGCCCGGCGCTGCGCTACTGCCTGGCGCGGCCGCGCGCGACGCTGGCCACCGCGCTCGGCGTGTTCGCGCTGTCGCTGGCGCTCGTGCCGGTGATCGGCTTCAGCCTGTTCCCGACCGCCGACATCCCGCAGTTCCGCGTGCGCATCGAGGCGCCGGACGGCGCCAGCCTGGCCGAGACCGACCGCGCGCTGCGCTTCGTCGAGGAGAAGCTCGCCTCGACGCCGGGCATCCGGTGGTGGTTCTCCAACCTGGGCCAGGCGAACCCGCGCATCTACTACAACGTGCTGTCGCGGGAAACCGGCGCCAACATCGCCGAGGTGTTCGCCGAGGTCGAGGACTACAAGGCTGGCCGCACCGGCCGCATGCTCGACGGCCTGCGCGCGGCCTTCGCGGAATACCCGGCCGCGCGCATCAGCGTGCACCAGTTCGAGAACGGGCCGCCGGTCGCGGCGCCGATCGAGATCCGGGTGATCGGCCCGGACATCGAGACGCTGCGGCTGCTGGCCGGCGAGGTCGAGCGCACGATCGCAGCCGTGCCCGGCACGCGCGACGTCGTCAACCAGATGCGCCTGCAGCGCACCGACATCGACCTGCGGATCGATACTGAAAAGGCGGCGCTGTTCGGCGTGCCGGCGATCGAGGCCGACCGCACGGTGCGGCTCGCCGTCGCCGGCCTCACGGCCGGCACGTTCCGCGAGCCGGACGGCGACGAATACGACATCACGCTGCGCCTGCCGATCGATGCGCGCCCGACGCTCGACCTGCTGCAGTCGGTGCAGGTCTCGTCGGCAGCCGGCCGGCAGGTGCCGCTCGCGCAGATCACCGACCCGCAGTTCCGGACCGCCGCGTCGCAGATCAAGCGCTACAACCGCGAGCGCGCCGTGACCGTCACCGCCCACCCCGCCACCGGCCATGCCACCGATGAGCTGACGCGCAAGGTGATCGCCGGCCTCGAGAAGATCGCATGGCCGCCCGGTTACCGCTGGCTCGCCGCCGGCGAAGTCGAGGCCCGCGCCGAGAGCTTTTCCGGCCTCGGCGTCGCGATGCTGGTCGCGGTGTTCGGCATCCTGGCCGTGCTGGTGCTGGAGTTCGGCAGCTTCCGCTCGATGCTGATCGTGTTCGGCGTCGTGCCGCTCGGCATCACCGGCGGCCTGGTCGCGCTGTTCCTGTCGGGCTACACGCTGTCGTTCACGTCGATGATCGGGATGATTGCGCTGGTCGGCATCGAGATCAAGAACTCGATCCTGCTGGTGGATTTCACCAACCAGCTGCGCGAGCGCGGCCGCGGGCTCGACGATGCGATCGCCGAGGCCGGCGAAGTGCGCTTCCTGCCGATCCTGCTGACCTCGCTGACCGCGATCGGCGGGCTGACGCCGCTCGCGATCCAGGGCTCGGGTCTCTACTCGCCGCTCGCGATCGTGATCATCGGCGGCCTGGTCAGCTCGACGCTGCTGGCGCGGCTCGTCACGCCCGTGATGTACAAGCTGCTGCCACCGGCGATCGAGCCGGCCGTGCCGGCGGCGATGGCGCACGCACGCGCTTGATGACGTCCAGGCGGTCCACGAGGATGCCGCCCACACCCTGCCGGATCAACCCGGCCAGTTCCTCCGGCGTGGCGTCTCCCGCCGTCACCCAGACGGGCTTGCCGAGGCCCTGGACCACGCCGATCAGTCCCGGATCGGCGGCGATCCACTCAGGCCACAGCCGGACGATGTCGACGCCCGCCAGCGCGAACTCGCCGATGTTTGCGGCATCCTCGACCAGGCCGAACGTGCGCAGGCCCGGGTTGAGTGCGCGGAAAGTCCGCAGGTCCTCGAGCGTGCGCACGCCGACGATCACACGGTCGACTGCATCGTGCGCTTCGGCCAGCCGGACAACCTGGCGCCGGTCGAGCGCGCCGCCCTGCTTGACGTCGAGCACCAGCCACACGCCGGTGCCGGCGACCAGGCGCAGGACTTCCTCCAGCGTCGGGATGCGCTCACCCTGCCCCGCGTCGAGCCGGCGCAGTTCCTCCAGGGTCATCGACGCGACCCGGCCGCGGCCGTCGGTCGTGCGGTCCACGGTGGCGTCGTGAAGCACGATGATGACGCCATCCCGCGTGGCGCGCAGGTCGAGCTCTATGGCGTCAGCGCCGGCCGCGATCGCATGACTGAACGCCGCCAGCGTGTTCTCCGGGTAGCCATCGCCGATGCCGCCGCGGTGGGCGATGAACACGGGCTCGTGTCCCTGGCCCGCCGCCAGCGCGGTGCACGACGCCAGGACCAGAACGACGTTCAAAAGTGCGACCCTGGCTGATCGAGGAACTCCCGCTCGTCCGCAGTGGAAGCACGGCCGAGGATCCCGTTGCGATGTGGATACCTGCCGAATCGATCGATGATGGCCTTGTGCCGCAGCTCGAAATCGTAATTGTCCTGCAGTCCGTTGGCGCGATACAGGCGCTCTGCTTCCGTATGGATCACGGCTGATTCGCTGTGCATGAAGGGCAGGTACAGGAACGCTCGCTCGATCGGCTGCAAGCCGCGGTCGGCCCCGGCAGCGACGGCTTCCTGCGCCAGCGCCAGCGCCATCGGATCCTGCGCGAAGGCCTGCGGCGTGCCGCGGTAGATGTTCCTGGAGAACTGGTCGAGCACGATGACCTCCGCCAGCCGGCCCCTGGCGGTGTCGCGCCAGGCGAACAGCTCACCCTGCGCCGCGCGTCGCAACGTTGGCAGGAACCGGCTGCGGATCAGGTCATCGAACCCGCGGTCGGATGCCCACCACTTCTTCGGCTCGATTTCCTCGAACCAGAATTCCAGCACGCCCTCGAACCGGCCCCGGTCGCCCTGACGCGGGACCCGGGCGCTCATGCGGGAGCGTTCCCCGTGTCCTCGAGCCTGGTATGCCGGTCCACGACCGTGGTCGTCACGACGTCGGCGCAGACGTTGACCATCGTGCGCGTCATGTCGAGCAGCCGGTCCACGCCGAGGATGATGCCGA